>JAYTUG010000109.1:0-2599 GCA_043744695.1 Gemmataceae bacterium | reverse complement strand
GTCGAGGAGTCGTTGCCAGCGATCCGCGGTTCGACCGAAGTCGCGGCCAAAGTGCCGATCGCGGCGCGGCGGGCACCGGTGATCGTGGCCGAACCCGTGATCGAAGACGAAGACCTTCTCGAAGATGCCGAGGTCGAGCGACTGGACCCGATGACGCTGACCCAGGAAATCTCACTTCCCGAAGCGATTCTCGTTGAACCGTATGAAGTGTTGGAACTGGAACCGTTGTCGCGGACGGTGCCGTTCGAGGAACCGCGGCGGCCCGAGCCCGTCGAGCGGATTATCGAAGGGGTTCCGGTCGAACCGGTGGTGCGACCGTGGCCGACGCCGCCTTCTTCTCGCCGGTGGATCTATTCCCGCCTCGCTTTAATTCGCCGCTCGCTTCGCAGTTGGGATCGCCTCGGCCCCATTCTCGGCGACCCGCAGGACCCGATCGATCGCCCCGGTCGCGTCTTGCTGTTGCTCGAAGCTGCAGCCGCGGTTCGGCCGCATTTGACGGCTCTCACGGGAGTTGTGGGCGGAGTCGGCGAACCCGGCGGTATCGTCGCAACTGTGATTCGGCAACCGCTGCTCCTCGACACCATTCGACGGCTCCTCCCCGACCAACGTCAGGCGCTGGCCATCGACTGGCGGCGCGGGCAGACGGAACTTCAACTCGAATACGAACGCTTGCGACGCGTGGTGCGAGAAGTGCGTGCGAAGGCCGAAGGCATCCCCCGCACGCCAGCTGCGATTCGTTGGCTCCTCGCATACCCGGAACTCGTGCTGGTGGGCCTCGCATTATTTGCGTTGTTTCTCGCCATTTTCCGGCGCGTGATCGGTCGCTGACATCGTCGTAACTCGGAATTCCGACCACCCGAACTCCTTGACATTAATCGCGAGCACGTATAGCCTTGAAGTGAATCTGCGATCTCCAGCGATGGGCCTCTTCGGGGAATGCTCGTGACCAAGAAAGAAATCGTTCGCCAACTTTGCGATAAGGCCAACCGCGAGAAGTTGCTCAAGGGGAGCCTCACGCAACTCGCCACGAAGGAAATCGTGCAGTGGACGTTCGATGCGATCATCGACACGCTCGTGGCCGATGGCCGCATCGAGTTGAGGAACTTTGGCGTCTTCGAGGTGAAGCAGCGGAAGCCGCGAAAGGCGCGCAACCCGCGGACCGGAGCCCGCGTGGACGTGGAAGCGAAGAATGTCGTGACGTTCCAGCCGGGCAAGGAGATGGAAGAAAAGGTGCGGAAGTTCGCGAAGGCGATCGAGCCGAAAGGAAAGAAGCGAAAGCCCGCGAAGCCCGAACCGTTGGCCACAACGGCACCTGCGGCTCCGGTCGTTCATGTACAGTCGCCGGAAGTTGCACCGGTACCTGATACCGCGTCGTAACCTGCGTTCCGCCTCGCGGCTAAACTATATCATGTCATCATGACTGTACGCACGCGCTTCGCACCTAGCCCCACGGGCTACCTCCACATCGGTGGCGTTCGCACCGCCCTCTTCAACTACCTCTTCGCCAAGAAGCACGGCGGAGCGTTCATCCTCCGCATCGACGACACCGACCAGCAACGCAACGTGAAGGAAGCCCTTCAACCGATCCTCGACGGCTTCCGCTGGCTTGGTCTGAACTGGGACGAAGGCCCCGATGTGGGAGGCCCACACGGCCCGTACTATCAGTCGCAAAAGCTCGAACGCTATCAGGAAGCCATTCAGCAACTGCTGGCCAAGGGGCTCGCATACTGGGACTACGCGAAGCCGGAGGAGACGAAGGCCGAGATGATCCTGGCCGAGAAGGAGAAGCGGCCGAAGATTTATAGCCGCAAGTGGATGGCGAAGAGCGCGAGCGACCGCGCTCGCTTCGAGGCCGAGGGCCGGCTGGGAGCGGTGAAGTTGTTGATGCCGCGCGAGGGCACCTGCCGGTTCTTCGATCACATTCGGGGCGACATGGCCATCGCGTGGTCCGCCGAACAAGACACCGTGATCCAGCGCTCCGACGGCACCGTCACTTACAACTTGGCCAACGTGATCGACGACTTCGACATGAAGATCAGCCACGTGATCCGGGCCGAAGAGCATTTGTCGAACACGCCGAGGCAACTCTTCATTCAGGAGGGCCTCGGCTACAACCGGCCCGAGTACGCCCACCTGCCGTTCGTGGCCGAGCCCGGCAGCAAGAACAAACTCAGCAAACGCAAGATCGCGCAGTACTTGAACAACCAGGACTTCAAGAAGGTGTACGAACATGGGAAGGGCATCGCGGATCAGATTGGTTTGAAGACCGAGTCCGAGTCTTTCAACCCGGTGTTGGTCGAGTTCTACGAGAAGGTCGGCTACCTCCCCGCTGCGATCCTGAATTACCTCGTGCTCCTCGGCTGGTCGTTGGACGATTCCCGCGAGGACTTCACACTGCAGCAGATGGTGGAGTTGTTCTCACTGGAGCGGGTCAACAAGGGCCCCGCGAGCCTGGACGTAAAGAAGCTGTTCTCAGTTCAGGAGCGGTACATGAACGCGGTGCCCCTAGCCGAAAAAGTCGAGATGGCGCTACCGTTCCTGATTGCTGCTGACCGATTAGCCGCGACGCGGAGTCCTCGGAGCGGAGCGCTCCGCTCCG
>JAYTUG010000108.1:0-2609 GCA_043744695.1 Gemmataceae bacterium | reverse complement strand
CGCTTCGGTCCGCTGTGCAAAATCTGCCGCACCGTATGGCGGTTGAGTTGCGAAATGCGAGCGAAATCTTCCTGGTTCCAGCCGCGTTCTTCGACGAGTCGCGCAATCTTATTGGCCAATTCCGCGCCCGCGGAATCGAGTGCTGCCCCGTTCATCCGTGCCTTCTTTCATCGACCCGCTGCCGCCGTTGGATGCTTCCCGCTCCGCGCACGGCACCGGTTCCCGCTCCACTAGTCCTGCCCCCACGAACATACTAATAGCGGCACGTGCTTGTGGAAGAGAAGAAACCGAAGAGTTGGTCGGAAGCGTCCGAAAAAACGTCGGCCAGCCGGACCTTCCCTCCATTCCCGCGCTGCGAGGGCGCGGAAACGTTCGGAATGGACCGGCCGGCCGTTTGTGGTTCAACCGCTCGTGAAGATTCAGTACGGGCTGGTGGAACCGAACAGTTTCGAACCCGAGATCGGAGTCACGGGGATCGACGGGATCGCGGGAACGCTGGTCGCGCCCGGCGTCGGGAGGGCGATCGGAGGCACGGAGCCTTCGCTGCCGACCTTCTTCGGATCGACCTTCTTGGGGTCCATCGGCTTCGGGGTCTCTTTCATGGGAACTGGAGCCGGCACGACGACCGCGCCTGGGGCCGCGCCGCACGACGAGCAGGTGTCGCAAGCCGGAGCGCAATCGCTCTTGTGCTTGAACTTGGCCTTGATCTTGTCGAATAGGTTCGGGCGCGGGGCCGCGCACGAATCGCAGGCTGGGGCACAGGTTGGGGCCGGGGCGCACTTCGGAGCCGGGGCCGGCTTCTCGCAGCAGGTCGGAGCCGGAGCGCAACAATCCTTGGACTTGTGGCAGCCGAGCCGGCCTTTGATTTTGTCGAAGAGGCTCGGCTTTCTGGCACAGGGATCGCAAGCGTCGGCGCAGCCGGTGCTGCAACCCGCCACGACCGCCGGGGCGGCGGGGTGGACGTGGGCAGGAGCATCGGCCCCGGCCATGAACGTGGACGACATCAACAGGAGAGCAGCATTCACGGTAAGAGTCCTCCTTTCGGGGCGGAAATTCGGATGGCACCGATCTCGCCCAGGGGTCCGCTCCAGCGTGAAGTGCGTGCCACCGAGCCGGAGCGGATTGCGGCTGGGGCCAAGGTTCCACTGCTGACATCGACGGGCTTGAGAAGAAAGCGTGAACTCTCTGTAGAAAATCCGCTCGCCGTTTCACATTGTGCGACGGGTGGTGCCGCCAGCGAAGAGCGTGCGCGAAACGCGGGCTAGTGCGACTCCGGGCTCTCGGTCGCTCAGCGAGTTGGCAACGACTGATCCGAGCGTAACGATTGGCGAAGGCGGACCGTCGCGCCGATGCTTCGCCCGAACGCTACAAAGTGGGAACAAGCCACAGTCGGCGAAAGGAATGCCGTGTCGCAAGTCGAGAAAGTTTGGCGCTTGCTTCCCGCGAACCCGGACGACGCGAATCGGCTGGCGAAGGGCGCGAAAGTGTCCCCCGTCGTCGCTCAGTTGCTGCTCAATCGCGGCATCCGCGACGCGGCGGCGGCTCAGCAATTTCTCAATGCCTCGCTCGCCTCGCTTCATGCTCCGGCCACGCTGCCGAACGTCCCGCTCGCCGCCGAGCGCATTCATCAAGCGATTCTGGACAAACGCAAGATCTGCATCTACGGCGACTACGACGTCGATGGTGTCACCGGCACTTCGATCCTCCTCAAACTCTTGACGCACCTCAGAGCGGACGTGCAGTTTCACGTGCCGCTCCGGCTCTCCGAAGGCTATGGGCTCAACAGCGAGAAGCTCCGCGAACTCGCCGCTCAGGGCGTCGACTTGGTCGTCAGCGTCGATTGCGGGATCGCGAGTTTGGACGAAGCCGCCGAGGCAAAGCGGCTCGGGCTCGAATTGATTATCACCGACCATCACGAGATGAAGATGCAGGGCGACCAGCCGCTGCTGCCCGATGCCAGCGTCCTCGTACACCCGCGGTTGCCCGGAAGCACGTATCCGTTCGACGGCCTCTCGGGTGCGGGCGTTGCGTTCAAACTCGGCTGGGCCATCGCTCAGCGGGCCACGGGAGCCGAGCGCGTTTCCGCCGATTTGCGCGAACTGCTCCTCGATGCACTCGGCCTCGCGGCCCTCGGCCTCATCGCCGACGTGGTGCCGCTCCAAGATGAGAACCGCATCTTCGTTCGCCACGGCTTGAACCGGATTAAGGAGAAGCCCTCGGTCGGGCTGCGGGCCTTGATGGAAGCCGCGGAGCTCGGCGGCGACAACCCGATCAGCGCCGAAGACGTCGGCTTCCGCCTCGCCCCGCGCTTGAACGCGGCCGGTCGCCTCGGCTGCGCCCGCCTTGCCGTCGAACTCCTCACGACGACTAACCCCGCGAAGGCGAAGGAACTCGCCGAGTACCTCGAAGCGCAGAACCAGCAGCGTCAGGGGATCGAACGCAAGATCACGGGCCAAGCCAAGGAAATGATGACGAGCTACGACCTCGCGACCACGGCCGGGATCGTGCTCTCTTCGACGGAATGGCATCAAGGCGTGGTCGGAATCGTGGCCAGCCGAATCGTCGAAGCCTTCGGCCGGCCTGCACTCGTGGTCACGATCAAGCCCGAT
>JAYTUG010000107.1:0-2609 GCA_043744695.1 Gemmataceae bacterium | reverse complement strand
CGATCTTCTTCGCCTCGGCATCGATCAACTCGATGGTCGTCTTCGATTCGGACGACAGCAACCCGATAAGGGTGCGGCCATCGAGGGTGACCACGCGGTAGGCTTTGAAGTTGCCTTCGACGCTGCGCGAAGGATCGAGAATGTGAATGAGCAGTTCTTCCTTGGGGTGTACGGCCATGCCGGTGAGGTCGGGGCCGATGGCGGTCCCTTCGCCGGCGAACAGGTGGCACTTGGCGCACTGGGCCACATACACCTTCTTGCCGCTGGCCACGTCGCCGGTCTTCTTGAGGAGCGGCATCATCTCGGCAATCACCTTCTGGCGATCCGCGTTGGGAAGCCCGCCGCCGAGGGCGAGCAGCTTCACCGCTCGCTCGGCCACGCTCTTGTCCGGGTGGGCGGCGAGTGCCGTCTTCTGATCGAGGGCGAGCATGTCGAAGCGGAGCGTGCCCTTTTCGACGGCGTCGAGGAAGGCCTTGACCGTCTCGGGTTTGGCGAGGACGAGCCGCAGCGCGGTGGCACGCACGGCCGGCGACAGGTCTTTGAGCTTTGCTGTGACCGCGGCCCCGAGCGTCTTGGCTTTCGACTGGTTGAGGGCTTCGAAGATCCCGGCCGCGACGGCCGGCGGCGTCTGCGGCGTGATGGCGGCGAGCAGTGCCGTCACGGCCTCGTCATCGTCCGGTTTGAACTCGACGATCTGCTTGGCGGCTTCGATGCGATCCGCCTCGGCGGCCTTGGCATCGGCGATAGTGGCGAACGCGGCCTTGGTCAGTTCCGCGAGTTGAGCGTCGAGGCCTTTGACGCCCCAGATGGACGCGAGTTTGATGAGCTTGGCACGCGATGCGGCTTGGAGCGCGGGAAGTATTGCAGTAATCGCATCCTCGCCGCGTTTCGATATCTTTGGAGGTTGATTGGCAGGCCAACTTGAAGCAAACCCCGAGATGAATGCCGCTACTTTCCGCGGACAATTCTTGGGTTCAGCCGAGAGGTGAGCAAGAATGCGGTTTATATCCCCATCTCCTTCATTATTCTCTCCGCCCTGAGCGGCGTAGTAATGGGCCAAAAGATCAACGGCCGCAATAACCTCCGGCGACGGATCTGTACGATTTATAGTAACTGCAAGTTGAGCGAGCACGGCTCCTGTCGACTTTGTTGCACCAACTAGTAATGCAATTCGCTCATTTGCATCTGTGGAATCTTCCAACTTCCATGCGAGAACTTGATCAAGAATGCCGAGTTCACTTCCCCCCTGTTTCGGTCCAGGGCCCGGTTGATCTGAAATTGCGAGGGCGACTGCCAACCTGACTTTCACATCGGGATTGCGATCAAGGCCCTGTGCGAATTGCCCTCGCAACCAGTCCGCGTACTTGTTCTTCTCTCGGTAAGAGGCGTAGGCTGTGCAACGTACTTGAAGAGACGGATGAGCAACGCATGGAACGTCGCCCGTTGCATTGACATCCTGCCCCAATCCATTCATCACCCACAGTGCATGCACCGCACCCGCATTGAGCCCCGTCTCATCAACTGAAATGTCCTCAATCAACTTCACCAGCGCCGGCGCCACATCCTTGTTCGCGCGTTCTACCAGCAACCGCTGCGCATGCAACCGCCAGGTCAGGTTGTGGTGCTTCAACGTCTCGACCAGCTTCTCCGGCGTCGCGCCCTTCAAGTTCACGCGCGGCTCGGGCTTCGCCTTCGTGTAGACCACGCGGTAGATGCGGCCGTGCGTCTTGTCGCGGAGCGGCGTCTCGAATGCGTTCCCCTTGCCGTTCGAGAAGCCCGCCGGCGTCGGGTTGTGCTGCACGATGAAGTTGTACCAGTCGATCACCCACATATGCCCGTCGGGGCCGACCTGGGCGTCGATCGGGGCGCACCATTCGTCGTCTGAAGCGAGCAGGTTCCAACCCATGCGGGCCTTGAAGGTCGCGCCGTCCGGCTTCAGGGCAAACGTCGCGGTGAGGTGGCCGGTCGGTTCCGAGACGAACGCGGTGCGGTTCCAGTATTCCTTCGGGTAGGTGCGGGCCGTGTAGATCGAGACGTTGGATGCCGCGGTGAACCCGCCGTGCCAGTCCACCTGGCGCACCTTATCGGTGATCGGTTCGATGTGGTTGTCGGCGGCGATGTTGCCGAGAACGGTGGGCGTGAGGCCCTTTACCTTTTCGTAGTAGCGGTTGGGGATGGGCATGTGAACGAGCGGGCAACCGTTCGCGGTGCTGCCGAAAAGTTGGCCCGATTCGTCGAAGGCGAGGCCCCAGGTGTTATTGGACGTGCTGCGGAGGAACTCGAGCTTGGTAACCTTGAACTCCGGTCGCTCACGCTCCCGGCTCGCCTCGATCTTGAACCGGTAAAACCCCTGCTTGAAGTTCACCTTCTCGCCGTTCACGGTGCCGTTGAATCCGGCGTAGCCGACCGCACCGTAGATCCAGTTGTCGAAGCCGTAGTGCAGGTTGCTCGGGCCGGCGTGGGTGTCGCCGGTGCTCCAGCCCTCGATCAGTTCCTGTCGAAGGTCGGCTTTGCCGTCGCCGTCCGTGTCCTTGAGAAACAGCGTGTACGGAGCCTGATGCACGATGATGCCGCCCGCGTAAGGCAGGATGCTCGTCGGGATGCTCAGC
>JAYTUG010000106.1:0-10157 GCA_043744695.1 Gemmataceae bacterium | reverse complement strand
TGGTGTACCTGCTCCCGCCAAATATAACAATCCTTCCACAAGCGGTCTGACCTATACCGTTAAGGGTGGCGACGAGAAATTCGACATCGTTCTCACTCCGTGACCCAGGTTTCCGACCTCTGCCCTGGCGGTAGCCAGGGCGATTTCGTTTCACATCTCGCAGTTTCCCATTTAGCTCCGAGACTGCGATGAAACTTGGCGGCATCGTCTTGTGCGGGGGGCGATCCACCCGCATGGGCCGGCCCAAGGCTTGGCTTCCCTTCGGAAACGAGTTCTTACTCCAGCGAGTCGTTCGCATCCTCAGTTCGGTCGTCGAACCCATCGTGGTCGTCGCGGCTCCCGATCAAGAAGTGCCTCCACTCCCGGCCGAGGTTCTGATCGTTCGCGATTGCGTGGAAGGGCTCGGCCCGCTGAATGCACTTGCGACCGGCCTTGCAGCTCTTCAAGGAAAAGTCGAGGCGGCGTACTTCTCGGCCTGCGACGTGCCATTCCTCAAGCCCGAATTCGTATTCCGCGTCGTAGAGTTACTCGGCGAAAGCGCGATTGGCGTTCCGCAAGTGGGCGGCTTTCCCCATCCGCTTGCCGCGGTCTATCGGGTCGAGATCCTTCCCAAAGTGATCGAACTCTTAAACCTCGGACAGAGGCGGTTGGGGCTGTTGCTCGATGAAGTTCCCACGCGCACCATCGAGGCGCGGGAACTCGCGGATGTGGATCCCGCGTTCGATTC
Source organism: Gemmataceae bacterium (assembly GCA_043744695.1). Lineage (GTDB taxonomy): Bacteria > Planctomycetota > Planctomycetia > Gemmatales > Gemmataceae > Urbifossiella. Next base: position 9,430 of record JAYTUG010000106.1, on the reverse strand, counting down.
GTTGCGAAATGTGAACACGCCGGACGAATATGAATTGGCTTCGCGCACCAGCGAGTGATGGGAACCGAGGATTGATCCACAAACGAAGCCGGCCGGGGAAGATCCCCGGCCGGTGCGGCGTTTCTGGAATTCGATTACGAGATAGCCGGCACGGCGATCGCGCCCTCCGGCCGCTGCTGATTCAACGGAAGCAATTCTTGACGGTAGATCGCCACTTCCCGCGGTGCCTCGATCCCGAGGCGAATCTTGCCGCGATCGATATCGACCACCGTGATGCAGATGTTGTCGCCGATGAAGATCTTTTCGCCCAGCTTCCGACTGAGGACTAACATGTCGCTACCCTCCGTTGTGCGCCAGTCGTTTGCGAATGCTGCCGAATTCTGCGCCACGATTGCCGTTGCGGATCGCGCGGCAATAAAAAGGGGGCCGGAGGAACGAGCGGTCGGGCTCAAGGCCGGAATTTTGGGCGCAGGTCAAACCGCGGTTCGAGCCCTCACCAGACAAGAACCCATCGTAGGTGGCTATTCCGGCAGATTGGTCGATTTGGTCGTCAACGAAAAACGATTTCTCAGTTAAAGGCCCGCACAATCCTTACAACCCGCGAGTCCAGAACCCACTCTGCCCTCGAATACTGAGTCGTGGCCAAAATCAGTGACGTCGAAGAGTCTCTCACACGGCAAAAGTGGGATTTGGTGTTTGGGTTGAACGGATTTTCACGACTCGATGGCGAGCTTGGAGGCCAGGTGAAGCCTCGAAGCTCGCCCAGGCCGTCAGGCGGCCTGTTTGATTCGCAGGAACTCGAGTGGCCGAGAGTCGCCAGGGAATTTGGCGTCTGCGGGGTGGAAGATCGCCTGTTTGAGGCGAGCCCTCTGCTCCAGGACCGCGAGTTTTTCGGGCGTGCCCGGAACGGCCGAAGTCGGAGCGTCCGCGAGCGGCGCGTTCCCCGTGAAGTTCCCGACGCCACGCCGAGCGTACTTGCTCGTGGAGGGAAACAGCTCCTTCACACCCGGCGTGTAGTAGCAGCTCCAGCACAGACCTCGCGGGCGGTTTACCTTGCAGTGCGAACAGTTGCGGCAGACAGAGATCATCGGGCGCTCCCTCGATTGAGAATTCAGTAGTTCGGTTCGTTCAAACTGCGTTTGGTCACGCGGCCATCACGTCGGCGGTTTGCAGGTCGCGGTGCGGTGCGGCGAGTTCCACGGGCAACCGGACCGACAGGGCCAGCTCCACTTCCTCGAGCAGTTCCTGCAGCAGGGCTTCGCGCGGCGTATCGTCGAACCAGTTGAGGAACCAGCGGCACGCGGCAGCCTCGCCGAGGCGGTTGTCCGCTTCGAAGCAGACGCGGGCGAAGAATTCTTCGACTTCGCCGACGGTGCCGAGGCCATCGCCTTGCCAGCCGCAGAAGCCGAGGGCGCAGGCCCCTTCGACGAGCCAATCCTGCACGCAGAGCAGCGGCGGCGGCGTGGTGGTACTCCCCTGCGTGAGTCGGGGATCGTCGGATTCGAGGGCTTCGCGAAGGGCGATCAGCCCGGCGGTGGGGAGGACGGGGACGAAGCCCTCGCGCCACACGAGTCGCCAGCTTTCCATGATTGCGTCTCCCAGATTGGTGGGCGTCGGGCCGCGGTGGAGGCTTGAAACTCCTCATTGGCGTCCCATGATTATTTATACGTCTGTACACTATACCGGTCAACAGAAGAACGGGCAATTTTTGTGTCTTAGAGGCCGTTCAGCTGCTGATCTTGGGTTTTGAGTGGTGAAGGTGCGCTTTGTTGGCGCTTACAAAACGCCGTAACTATACCTTGTTAGTGCGAGGTGCGAGGTTGCGAGGTGCGAGGTGCAATAAAGCAAAAAAGCCCGTGGGCGACGTGCGCGACAACGTCCTGCGAATTCGCCTGACGGATGACGAACGGAAACTACTGGATGAGGCCGCGAGCGCGAAGACGCTCGAAACATCGACGTGGGCGCGCTCGGAGTTGGTATTGCTTGCGAAGGCTGGCAGGAAGAAATGACGACAGGAGGCGTCGTCATCGGATGTTATGCAACTTTCTGGTAGTTAAGAACCGGGCGTTCGCGGTTAATGAAGGTTCCTAGCCAATTCAAGCGATCTGGCTTGTGGTTGATCGGCGTGGCGAGAGTCTTCAAGAGGAACGATTCGTCCCTGTTAACTTCCAGCCACTCAGGGAGGCCGCTTCGCATGTGTATCCCGATTCGACGGCGAAGGTTCTCGGTCTCTCCTGCGAAGATCGGTCGAGTATGGTCGAAGAACACATAGCCGCTGGGCTGATCGATGAGCTTCGACTCCGTTAGGGATTTGACCGGCCCGACTGTGACAAGTTGGTATTCCTCCGAATCGAATTCGACCGGCTGAAGTCGATGCGTTTTTCGCAGATTCAGCGCCGCACAACGAAGTTTCAACTCCGTTTGACCCTTCGCGTACTTGGTTGCCAGCCCATCGAACTGCCGCAAAAGTTCGGGATCGCAGAGAGTTTGATCCAGCGTTACGCCGCGTGTCCGCTGAAGCGTCCGAATAGCCATTTCGGCCGCGAACAGGCAGTCGTCGTAATCGCTGAAACCAGAACGCTTGGTGCTAGGGTTGAGCATCCCTTTGCACTTGGGATCTTTTCGGACGTTCATCAGCAAGTGGTTTAAGTCGTATCCGTCCAACTTGAGGCCAAGCTGATGGCACTTCTTCAGGAATAACTCGTTATGGAAGGGTTCGATGACAACCCAATCAGCGGAGTAGCCATCATGGATGCTGTTGAAGGCGCGAGCGACCAGTTGCTTGGCGTGAGTCTTGCCCTCTCGTGTCGAAAGCGGGATCGCGAGTTTGGTTGCGGCGAGTTGGTTCAGACTCACGCCCTCCGCGTCGGCTTCCGCTTCCAGACTCTGATGAACCGACTTCGGCACCCGAACTACGAACTTGCCACTCTTCTCGGTTCGATGCGATCCATTGATGACCCCGCGACTCTTCATCAGGCCAAGCAACAGGCCATTGATCTGTTCGTATTGCGGTGAATCGAAGAAGGCCTGCCTCTCCATGTCGTTCGGGAAGGTCTTCGGGACGATGCCGCTGAAACCATCAAAGAGCATGGCAGAGAAATCGGCCCACGTATTGACCTCGGAGGCCAACCGCTTCGCCTGCTTCAGAACCACATCAGCCTTACGCACGATAGACATACTCAGTTGTTCCCTTCCACGGACTTCCCGGGTTGCTTCGTCATGTCGATGATTTCCACGCAAGGCGGCATCGCCTTGAAGTACATCGCCGCCTGCCCCAGTCTCCTGCCGAGTTCGATCACGTATTCGCGGACTTCCGCGACCCTACTCGGTGCAACGGCAATTTCGATCCGCATCGATGGTTCGGTTTGCCCTTCCCACGAACCGCCAACGCCGTCCGGCGCGCCGATAGGGGTATAGGCTCCGAACTTCCGATTGATCTCGTTGAAAATGCCGAGCAAAGTTTCAGGCTCAATGTCGCGCCCAATGGTCTCTCCGGGTTCTGGGTTGTACCTCAGAACCAACTGGAATTCGCACGGGCAGAGAAGCGGCGTATCGTCCATGCCGACAATAGTACCACCCGCAGTACTATACACAAGACGTTGCATGGTGTCAATTGGTTCGCATGAATATAAATCTTTTGCTGAGAAGTGGTTGCGCAAGAGAAAAACTTGTGGATTAGTGAGGTGGCAAGGCTAGAATGGGCTTGTTCGAGCTTCAACTACTCCCCGCAGGGCGCACGCAATGAGGCCTCCAGTCAAATGGCATGGCGGAAAGCGATACCTCGCAAAGCGTATTATCGAGCACTTCCCACTGCATCGCATCTACTTGGAGCCGTTCGGCGGTGGCGCTTCTGTCCTGCTCAACAAGCCGCCGGTGGAAGTCGAGGTCTACAACGATCTCGATCTTCGGATTAGTCGCCTGTTTCGGGTGTTGCGGGATCAAGGCGACCAGTTCGTGCAGCGGGCACAACTGACTCTCTACTCGCAAGTGGAGTTTCAGGATGCGGGCACGTATCCCGACAACGCGAGCGAACTGGATATGGCGCTGTGCGATTTCACTCGCTGGCGTCAGTCTTTTGGCGGACAGGGACAAAGTTGGAGCTACACGACCAGCAGAGCGCGGGGTGGAATGGCCGGTGACGTGAACGCATGGTGGACGGCGATCGATCTTCTACCAGAAATCATCGACCGCATCCGACGTGTTCAGATTCTTTGCCAATCGGCGTTCGATGCGATCGAGAAGTTCGATCATCCCGAGGCATTGATGTACTGCGATCCTCCCTACGTTCACAGCACGCGAGAAGAAAACAGTCGGAGTATCTACCACGTCGAGATGAACGATGACGACCACAAGCGGCTTGCTGAGCTTCTCGGCAAGTGCAAAGCGAAAGTCATCGTCAGCGGCTATCCGTCACCGCTTTACAACGGGCTGTACAAGGGCTGGCGAGTTGTGAGTTTCGACATAGCCAACCATTCGGCTGGCGGTAAGAAGAAAGCGAGAGAGACCGAGTGTCTCTGGCTCAACTTCAAGACCGGAGAGTAAGCCATGCCCCCTGAAGACGGACTGAAATACTGGAGTCTGGGGGTCAAGGATGCGGGATTCACTGGCCAAGTCGGGGCGCTCTTCGAGGCTATGGTCGAAGCTCGTGAGTCGCATGGCTTCGCACTTCACTCGGAAGACTTAAGCAAAGACGACGACAAGTTCAGGCAGTTCGCCGAGGCTGTATGCAAGTCATTCGGGGGCTCCGTCGGCAGTGAGATTATCAAGAAGGGTCTCTTGGGCATGCCAAGGCCGTGTGCGTGGTGCTCGGCAGAGGAGTCATGGACTTGGTGCCAAACGTGCGGCGGATGCGAGATATGCTGCTGCGACGAATTTCACTGTGTCGATCATGGCTCGCCTTTCAACATCTGCTACTGCCCTCTCAGCAATTACCGGGACAGCGTCGGCAAACCTCCGCCTGAATGATCGCGTCCGATCTGCCTCAAAAATCACCGACCTGCCTCAATAATCCCTGCCATTCCTGCATTTATGGGCAAAGCCACCTTGTTAGTGCGAGGTGCGAGGTGGGCTTTGCCCACAAAATGTCCGCTGGCCACTAACCCGGCGACGTGATTTAAAAAAAGGTGCGGCTGACCACAAATCAAGCGATTGTCGGCATCTCGTCGGTGGAGTCCAGCAATGTACCGTGCGGCGGGTGCTGATTTTTTTGTCGTCGGTTAGCACTCGCAACCTTTCTTCAGCTCTTCGCGCAACCTCGCGCGCTCGCTTGAGCAACTCGTCTCCACGGTCGCGCAGGAGAGCGCTGGGCGGCATTTCGCTTGAATTCGCATTAGCTGGATCGGGCTGCGCCATGAAGGTCTTTAGCACCGAGCAAAGGGAAATGGAAGGTAGCCTTGTCTAGTGCAGATGGCATACCGAACTTAACTAAAAGACAGAGTTTGCTCTGCTTGAGGGGTCCCATAATCCCGGCATGGCACGCAAGTACCAGCCCCCCCCCCCCCCGACAGCACCCGAACAACCCTCCAGAACCCCCAAGCTCAGGCGCTGGGAAGACTCGGTGGGTTGAAGGGCGGCAAGGCGCGGGCCAAGTAACGCACCAACTCCCTCACGCTGTTCGTGCGTTTCTTACCTCTCCGCTCGGAACTGCAACAGGCCCATGCCTTCGGGGCGGGGTTCGCCGTCGGTCGGCGTGCTCCAGGCCTGCACGCCCTTGCCGGGCACCACGCGGGTCGCGTTCGCGGCCCAGGTGCGGCCCGTCGAAGGCTTGTCGCCGGTCAGTTCCACGATCGGAATCGCGATCTCGGCCGTCCAGCCGGTCTCGCTCGGATTGAACGCCACGAAGTACTTCGGGTTCCAACTCTTGTCGCCCCAGCAATCCTCGGCCAGGCACCCGCGGTGGTCGATCTGGAAGCGGTAGTACGTCTGGTAGTCGCGGTCCATGTCCAACAGGATGTCCACGCGGTCGTGGCCCTTGAGGTCCGCATCGCGTTCGCGTTTGGCCGCGGGCGGCACGCTCATTCCCGCCGGATGCGAGCACGACACCGCGATGTAAATGAACTGGGCATCATAAGCGAAGCGCGTCTCGGTCTTGTAGCCTTCCTCGAAGGCCTTCACGTCTTCCGCCTTCTCGCTCGCCGCGGTTGTGACCTTGAGCGGCAGCGGCTTGAGGTCGGTCCAGCACGGGTCGTCCAACTTGCCATCGAGGAAGGGCCGCGTCTCGGTGAAGCGGCAGTAGCCGAGCGGCTTGGGTTGAATCGGGATCGCGCCGCGATCGTTGAGCCAGAGTTCCGCGGCGAGGCAATCGCGCCACGGATCGAGGCCCGGTGCCATCGCCGCCGCGCCGGGCGTCTGCTTGAAGTAATCGCGGATGAAGACTTCGGCATCGGCGTGCTTGCCGACCTGCCGGCGAGCCGCGAGGAAGTTCAACCACGAGGCGGGATCGCGGGCATACACCGGCCCGAACGCGGCGAGCTTCGGCTCGTAGTCGATGCACGCTTGGTGCCACTTCAGGATCATGTTCTGGTCGTACATCCGGTAGACATCTTCGGTCGTGCTCACGCCGGTGGACGCGGTGCTGGAGCCACCGGCAGGGATGACGTTTCGGCCGGCCCCATCGCGCGGATCGAACGACACGCGGCCGAAAGCGAGCTTCTGCTGAATCTCGATGCGGCGGCGCGTCTCGGTGCTGGCGTGATAGCGGAGCAGCCAGCGGTAGGCGTCGATGGCCAGCGGGTGGCTCGGGTAGCGTTCCGTGAGTAGGGCGAAGACTTCGCGGGCCTCGGCCCACTTGCCGGTCCGCATGAACTGCATGCCGACGGCGAACGCCGTGCGGGCCGCGGTGTCGTCGGGCAATCGCTTCATCTCGGCACCGAGGGCCGCGATCGCGCGGTCCGCGCCGCCGAGTTCCTGGTCCATCGTCGCGGCGAGCCCTTCGAGGTGCTTCCGCGTTTGTAGCGACTTCTTCAACACGTCCAGGAGAGCAGGATCGAGATTGGGCGAAATGCTGACCCGGCGCGCCGCGCCACCGGCCGCCAGCGTGGTTCCCTCCATCAAGCTCGTGTGCAACTCGGCATCCTTGAGCCGGTGCGCCAGCAACTTGAAGCAGCGTCGCGGTACGGATGCGGATTCATCCGCGATGATGCGGACGGCCGGCTCGGCGATGTCCTTCGCGGAACCCGCCAGCTTCAACTCGAACTCGGAAACGTCGATCTTCACCGCGGCTGCCGGGTCTTCGTGGCTGAGCGCGTACAGCTTCTTCGCTTCCCACGGCTTCAACCCGAGCTCGGCAATCTGTTCGGGGAAAGCCGCTGGATCGGCGGCGATCTTGAACGCCTCCTTCGCGGCGAAGAGCACCAGCACTTCGGCCGGTGTCGCACTCGTGGCGGCGACATCGGTGACGATCACTTCCGGCTGCCACATGCGGATGGCGAGTACCGTTTGACGAAGGAGTTGCTCGTTCGCCTTGCCGCCGTGGGTGCGATCCCACGAGGCGAGCAGATCGCGAGGCAACATGCCTTCCGTGTGCGTGGAGAGCGGGAAGGACCAGACTGTTTCGGCGCTCGCGCCACCGGCCATGCGAACGGCTTGCTTCAACTTCGCGGCATCGTTCGCACGCCGCGGATCGACCGCGTTCGCATCGGCACACATGACGCCGACCGCGGCGCAGAGGTAGCCGTCGCCGAAGCCGAGGACGGTCATGGTTTCGAGTGGCGTGCTGCGGCCCTGAGCGTGAATGAAGAGTGCCGCGGCCCTTTGACCGCCGGCGCGCTGGAGCTTCCACGTCTTGCCGCCGTCAGTGGTCGCGGTGATGGTGCCGAGTTCGCCTACGACCCAGCCGGCGTTCTCATCGAGGAAGTGCATGCCGTTGATCGGGCACGCGAGGTTCGTCTTCTGCACGTTCCAGGTCTTGCCTTCGTCCGCACTGTGCAGCACGAAGCTGCCCGGCCGCCCGGCCACCCACACGTGCGAACCCTTGACCTCGACGCACTTGAAGTCGCAGTTCGCGAGTGTGGCGGGTGAAAGCCCGAGGTTCGCGAAGCCCCACTTCTTGCCGCTGTCGGGGCTCATCATGACGAGGCCACCGTCCCCGACCGCGAAGGCGTTCGTGCCGGTGCCGAGTTTTACGCCGTGAACGGTTCGGCCCGAGAGCGGATCGATTTCCGATTCCTGAAAGCCGCTCGCCGTGAGTGTGCCGAGTTTGGACCACGCACCGGCGAGAACGCCGTGCATGCCGCTGACGTTGAAGTCCGCCGCTCGCCAGCCGGGAACGCGCGCACCGGCCACGGGCTTCCAGATGCGTCCGCCGTCCGCGGTGCTGAACATGCCGGAGGGGAACGCGTCGCTGCCGTCGCCGCAGACGAAGCCGTTTTTGTCGTTGATGAAGCGGACGAAGTGGAGGCCTGGGAGCACGTTGGTGCCGACTTCTTCCCACTTCAGGCCGCCGTCGGAGGTCTTGAGCATGACGCCGATGGAAGGTCCGTTGGCAGGCGTTTCGAGCCGGCCGACGGCCCAGCCCGTGTAGGGATTCTGGAAGTGGATACTCTTCAGGCAGGCCCGCGTGCCGGACTTCTGCCGTTCCCATGCCTTGCCGCCGTCGATGGAGTGCCAGATCGCGCCGTCGTCGCCCACGGCCCAGCCTTCATCCTTGTCGATGAATTGCACGGCGTGAATGGCGGCGTCTTCGTACGGAGTTGCGGGCTGGGCGCTTGCCGGGCCCGCGATCGCGGCGAACAGAACGACGAGCAGGTAACGAACGCGCATGGCCGACTCCTCGGGAACTTCGAGCGGCGGGGTAATAGGCGAAGGCGGCGGGAAGTGGAAGGGGAGTTTTGAAGGGTACTCGGCGGAGTGAATTGCATTGGGGCTCGACCGCGACCGACGGTCGCGCCGAGCCCCAATGCGGACCTCAGACCAATTCCGGCAGCGGCTTCGCGTTGTCTTCGACCAAATATTGCGGGCGGCCGGTGAGGTCGGGCAGCGAGGCCGCGTTCGGGTCGATGCCGAGGTTCTGATACAGCGTGGCGAACAGTTCGCCGAACGTGACGGGGCGCGAAGCGGCCTCACCCGCAATGCGGTCCGTCGAGCCGATCACCTGCCCATTGCGCATCCCGCCGCCGGCGAGCAGCGCACAGTTCACCTGTGGCCAGTGGTCGCGGCCGACCTGAGCGCTGATCTTCGGCGTGCGGCCGAACTCGCCCATCACGATCACCGTGCAGTCTTCATCCAGTCCGCGTTCGTACAAGTCTTCCACGAGAGCGCTCACGCACCGATCGAACGGCGGGAAGTCTTCCGCTTCGCGCAAGAAGATGGAATTGTTCGCCCGGCCCTCGGCGTTCAATCCGCCGTGGAAATCCCACTTGCTGTAGTTGAGCGTGACGACGCGGACGCCGGCCTCGATCAGGCGGCGGGCCATGAGCAGGCTCTGCGGCAC
>JAYTUG010000105.1:0-10163 GCA_043744695.1 Gemmataceae bacterium | reverse complement strand
GCGCGCGAAATGGGCGACCTCAGCGAGAACGCGGAGTACCACGCCGCCCGCGAAGATCAGGGCATTCTTCAAGCGCGCATCAACGACATGTCGGATCGCCTCGCTCGCGCTGTGATCGTCGATACCAGCACGCTTCCCAAGGACACGATCGCCTTCGGGAGTCGGGTCAAGGTCATGGATCTGGACGCGGAGGAAGAAGAGACCTTCGAACTGGTCGGCCCCGGACAGGAGAATTCGGATAAGGGCCGGATTCTCACGTCGAGCCCGATCGGGCAGGGATTGATCGGCAAGAAGAAGGGCGATTCCGTGGAGATTGCCGTACCTCGGGGCACCATCCGCTTCAAGGTTCTCGACATCTCGCCCGTCAAGGATATCTGACAGTCGACTCTCCGCTAGGTTATTTCCACCCCTTCTCGCTTCGGAGCCTCCCCATGAATCGTCGCACGTTCCTGCGAAGCACCGCATCCGCGGCCGTCGTCGCCTCGACCGGCCCCACACTTCTCGGCACCACTCGCCGCCTCGAAAGCAAGGCTCCCAGCGTGGGTGCCGGCGAACACCAATACGAGTGCAACCACAACTGGGGCGAACTCCCCGCCGACTACGCTTGGCAGACCACGCACAACGTCGCACTCGATTCGCAGGGCCTCGTCTACATCACGCATCAAGGCGTCGGCAAGCAGATGGACACCGTCCTCGTCTTCGACCCCAAGGGGAAGTTCGTCCATTCCTTCGGCAAGGAATGGCACGGCGGCGGACACGGGATCGAGATTCGCAAGGAAGGCTCCGACGAGTTCATCTACCTCTCGAACACCTGGACCCCGAAGCAGAAAGTGGTGAAGACCGACCTGAAGGGGAAGATCGTCTGGGAGAAGGGCCGGCCCGAGTGCAAGGAGTACGAAGACGCGAAGAAGCCGTACAACCCGACGAACATTTGCTTCCTGCCCGATGGCGGGTTCAACGTCGGCGACGGCTACGGTTCGAACTACCTGCTCAACTACGACAAAGATGCGAAGCTGGTGAGCGTCTTCGGCGGTGGCGGGAAGGGCCTCGGGCAGTGTGCCACGCCGCACGGGCAGTGGGTCGACGACCGCACTAAAGACAAGCCGGTGCTCATCGTCTGCGATCGCGGCAACGGCCGGCTTCAGACCTTCTCGCTGGACGGCAAACCGATCGCGGCCACCGAGCCCGGCAAGACCGTGCTCTTCCCCGCCCACGCCAAGACCCGTGGCGACGTGCTCCTCGTTCCCGATCTTCATGCCCGCGTCAGCCTTTTCGACAAGGATCTCAAACCCATCGTGCACCTCGGGGAAGACGAGGTGTGGCGGAAAAAGGTGCTGGACGGGTTCAAAGTTCGCGGGCAACCGAAGGAGTGGGTGGCCGGCAAGTTCGTTCATCCGCACGATGCGGCCTTCGACAAAGACGGCAACATCATCGTGGTCGAGTGGGTCTCCACCGGCCGCGTCACCTTCTTAAAGAAGGTGAGCTGAGGCATGGTCGTCCGCACTCTCCGAGTGCGGTCGATTGCGGTAACCCATTCAGGCCCACACTCGGCGAGTTTGGTAGTCCGCACTCTCCGAGTGCGGTCGATTGCGTCAAGGCATTCAGGCCCGCACTCGGCGAGTGCGGACTACCAATTCCGGGCTACCGATTCCGAACCTGAAGTTGCTTCCACTCGAATCGTGTCCCATCCTCTCGGATAGAGTCGCACCCCAGCGGACCCTACCCGAGGTGATCGTGCGCCCAGCCGATAGCCCAACCGTCCGCAATTCGATCGACTCATTCTCCGTGCGGACTCCCGCGCCAGCGGATGATGGTCCCGATACCCTTTCCCTTTCTACCGACAGTTTCGGCTTGAGCTCCCCGGCATTGCTTCCCCAACTCAATTACCCGCGCGTTCGCGGGTACGAGATTCTTTCTCTGATCGGTTCCGGCGGCATGGGTGTGGTCTACAAGGCCCGGCATCGGGAACTTCGCCGCGTCGTGGCCCTGAAGATGTTGCGCGGAGCTGCCGCCTCGGATCCCGAGTTTCGCGAACGATTTCGCACCGAGGCCGAGGCCGTCGCCCGGCTCCAGCACCCGAATATCATCCAGGTGTTCGAAGTTGGTAACGTTCAAGCTCAGCCGGGCGAGTTCGAGGCACCGCCGTTCATCGCGCTGGAATACGTGGAGGGTGCGAGCCTCTCGCGATTTACTTCATCGCCTCAAACTCCAGAATTCGCGGCTCGCATGATCGCGACGCTGGCGCGGGCGGCTCACGCGGCCCATCGAGTGGGCGTCGTTCACCGCGATCTGAAACCGGCCAACGTGCTGCTGACGAGTTCGTGCGAACCGAAGATCGCGGACTTCGGGCTCGCGAAGCGGATCGATCTGGAGCGCGATGTCGGTGGCCGGTTCGTCACGCAGGCAGGCGTTGCCGTGGGTACGCCGGAGTACATGGCCCCCGAGCAAGTCGCGGGGGAAGACGCCAGCGCGGCCATCGACATTCACGCGCTGGGCGTCATTCTTTACGAACTGTTGACCGCCCGCGTGCCGTTTCAGGGTTCGACGCCTTCGGACACGATGTATCTGGTTCGCAACGAAGAGCCGGTCTCGCCGAGGCGGCTGCAGCCGGGCTTGCCTCGGGACCTGGAAACGATCTGTTTGAAGTGCCTGGCGAAGAACGCGAGCCGACGCTACGAGACGGCCGCGGAACTGGCCGACGATTTGGACCGCTGGTTGAACGGCCTGGCGATTCGAGCCCGACCGATCGGTGCTCTCGAGCGCGGGATGCGCTGGGCGAAGCGCAAGCCGACGGTCGCGGCACTCTCGATTGCCGTGATCTGCGTGACCGCGATCGGCTTGACCGGCGTGATTTGGAAGTGGCAGGACGCCGAGACGGAGAAAGTGAAAGCCCAGCGGAAGACGGCGCAGGCGCTGCGCGAACAGTATCGAGCGGAAATTACTGCCGTCTCCAGTGCGCTGCAACTTCACGATGGGTTCACGGCGCGGAGGGCGTCGCAATCGGCTCCTGAAGGCCTTCGCAACTGGGAGTGGGACTACTTCTCGCAGCGACTCGATACCTCCCACTTCACGCTCGGCGACAAGGGAGAACGCATTTACTGGGCCACTTTCGCACCCGGTTCGAAGTCGCTCACGACCGTCGCGGACGGCGGCATCGCGCGCTTCTGGAGTCTGGACCAGCGCCGGGAGACGGGGGCACCGCAGGTGGCTCCGGACATGGGCCGCGCCAGGAGCGATCAATGGGGTCTGACCCTGGCTTTCACGCCGCTGCCGCCCGAAAGCAACACGTCCGTCATCACCGATTTCCGAACCGGGCAGACCCGCACGATCCTGCGCGGTCACGAGTATCCGATCATCTGCACGAGGTTCTCACCCGACGGGAAGCAGATCGCGACGGGTGCTTCCGACGGTACGATTCGCGTCTGGGATTTCGCGTCCGGGAAGGAAGAGTTGTGCTTCCGGGCTCATACCGGCGGCGAAACCGGCGAACTCGCGTTCAGCCCGGACGGGCATCGCCTTGCGACGGCCGGCAAGAAGGATCTCACGGCGCGAATCTGGGATCGGAAAACCGGGGCTCCGCTGCACGTTCTCACTCACGATGCCATCGTGGACACGGTCATCTTCAATCCCGCCGTGGATCGGCTGCTCACGGCATCCTATTATCCTGCGAACAAAGCCTGGCTCTGGGATGCGAAGACCGGCAAGCTCCTGAACGAACTGGAAGGCCACCGAAACGAGATTCAGTCCTTCGAATTCAGCCGCGACGGCAGGCGGCTCGCCACCGGGTGCATGGATCAGACCGCACGCATCTGGGATGGTACAACCGGAAAATTCATCTCCGAATTACTCGGGCACAAGGGCTGGGTCTACCACACGGCCTTCAGCCCGGACGGTACGCGGATCGTGAGCGCCTCGCAGGATAAAACGCTGCGAATGTGGGAGGTTGCAACCGGAAAACTGCTCGCCGTCATGCACGGGCACACGGCGGAAGTTCTCAAAGTGGCTTACTCCGAGGATGGGACAACGATCGTGTCGGCCTCGCGGGACGGGACGATCAAGTACTGGGATGCCCGTCGGGTCGAACTCGGAAATGTCCTGAGCGGTCACAAGGACTTCGTTTACGGAGTCGCCTTCCACCCGGATGGCGAGCGCGTCGCGAGCGCGTCCTGGGACGGCACGATCCGCATCTGGAACGCGACGACCGGCCGGCAGCTTTCCCAGATAAGTTACGGCGCGATCATCGCCTCGGTCGCCTTCCATCCGGACGGCAAACACCTCGCCTCGCTGGGCCGCGACGATGCCGTGCGACTCTGGAATGTGGAGACGGGGCGCGAGGTCCATCGCTGGCCCCTGCCCAGCCTCAACTGGCAGGATTCGCGGCTCGCGTTCAGCCCCAATGGACAGTATCTGGCGGCAGGCAGTTACGACGGCAAAATCCGAATCTGGGACACGACGAGCAAGGCCGAGTTCGCAGTGCTGAGCGGGCACGGCGCGACGATTCGCGACCTCACGTTCAGCCACGACAGCAAGTGGATTGCCTCGGTTTCGGAATTCCCCGACTGCCGCGTGCGGGTCTGGGATGTGGAGCGTCGCGAGGCCGTCGCCGCTCTGGAGGGCCATACCGAGACGGTGTACGCCGTGGCGTTCGATCCGCAGTCGCAGGTGCTCGCCTCGGGTTCCAAAGACGGCACCGTCCGCCTCTGGAACACCAGCACCTGGAAGCTGATGCACTCGCTGAAACACGGAACGAACATCTACAGCCTGGCGTTCAGCCGCGACGGCTCGCGACTGGCGAGTGCGTGTGCGGACAACAAAATCCGCCTCTGGGATGTGTCGAACCGTGAGGAAGCCTCGGAAGTAGCCGAGCTTCAGGGCCACACCGATTACGTTCACTCGATCGCCTTCAGCCCGGATGGGAGCCGACTCGTCTCCGGTTCCGGAGACTTCACACTTCGCATCTGGGACACGATCTCCACGCAGGAACGAAACAAGTGACCGCGTGCTTCGCCCCGGCGACGCCCGGTAGCGAAACTCCGGTTTCAGTTCCGCGGCCACTTCTGTAACATAGGTAGGTTCGGCCCCAATCTTGCGCGGGCCGCGTTCAACCTCCACAGACGGTGACCATGCCGACGAAGACCCTGCCGATTCCGGTCAGCCCGCCGGCTCTCTCCTTCGACCCCCTCAATCCGTTCATCGTCCAGTCCGACCGATCGATTTTGGTCGAGGTGGATAACCCGAAATACGCCGAGGCTCGGGATGCTCTTGCACCCTTCGCGGAACTCGAAAAGAGCCCGGAGCACATCCACACCTACCGCGTGTCGAACCTCTCGTTGTGGAATGCGGCCGCCGCTGGCATCACCGCCGACGAGATGGTCGCGGTGCTGCAAAAGTACACGAAGTTCCCGATCCCTGCGAACCTCCCCTCGGACATTGCCGAGACGGTGTCGCGGTACGGCCGCGTGCGACTCGAGCGCATCGATGCGACCAAACTGAAGCTCGTTTGCGCGGACAAGCCACTCCTCGTGGAACTCTCCCGCCAGAAGAAGCTGAAAGATTACCTCGGCGAACAACTCGACGAGACGAGTTTCGCCATCGAGCCCGCCTTCCGCGGCGTCTTGAAGCAAGCCCTCATCACGATCGGCTACCCGGCCGAAGACCTCGCGGGCTACACCGAAGGCTCGGATCTGACGCTCGAACTTCGCACGGTCTGTACCACGGGCCTGCCCTTCACCGTGCGGGACTACCAGCGCGAAGCCGCGGACATCTTCCACGCCGGCGGCAACGTTCGCGGCGGCTCCGGCGTCATCGTGCTGCCGTGCGGCGCGGGCAAGACCGTCGTCGGCATTGCCGCCATGGCCCTGCTTCAAAAGAACACGCTCGTACTCACCACGAGCATCACCGCCGTGAAGCAGTGGGTCCGCGAGATCATCGACAAGACCACGCTCACCAGTGCCGAGGTCAAGGAATACACGGGTGAAACCAAGGAGATCGGCGCGGTGACGGTGGCGACCTACCAGATCCTCACCTACCGGCCCGACCGGACCGAAGACTTCCCGCACTTCGGGCTGTTCGATTCGCGCGACTGGGGCTTGATCGTATACGACGAAGTCCACTTGCTGCCGGCTCCCGTGTTCCGCGTGACGGCGACGATCCAGGCTCGCCGCCGACTCGGGCTCACGGCCACGCTCATCCGCGAAGATGGCCGCGAGGGCGATGTCTTCACGCTGATCGGTCCGAAGAAGTACGACGTGCCTTGGCGCGAACTCGAGACCCGCGGCTGGATCGCGTCGGCGAGTTGCACCGAGGTGCGCGTGGCGTTGCCGGACGACAAGACGCGCATGGAGTACGCGGTAGCCGACCATCGCGCCAAGTACCGGATCGCCAGCGAGAACGAGGCGAAGGACAACGTGGTGCAGGAACTGCTCGCGCGCTACAAGGACGAACGCGTGATTGTGATCGGCCAGTATTTAAGTCAACTCAGGCGATTGCAGGAGCGGTTCGAGTTGCCGATTATCACGGGTTCGACTCCGACCGGCGAACGGGAAGAACTTTACAACAAGTTCCGCGCCGGCGAAGTGCGGCATCTCATCCTGTCGAAGGTGGGGAACTTCGCGATCGACCTGCCGGACGCGAACGTGCTGGTTCAGGTCAGCGGCACGTTCGGTTCGCGTCAGGAAGAGGCCCAGCGCCTCGGGCGCATCTTGCGACCGAAGAGCGAGGGCGGTACGGCTCACTTCTACACCCTGGTGACGCGCGATACGCGCGAATTGGACTTCGCCCACCACCGCCAGATGTTCCTGACCGAGCAGGGCTACGCCTACGAGATTTTGGACGAGAAAGATCTGCTGCCCGTGAAGCAGATGACGGGGTGAGTCGGTGCCGTTCTCCACCGCTTGCGGTATCGCGATTCCCAACTCCAGTTGGCATCGCGAAGCCGCAAGCGGCCAAACTCCGATCACTTCTCGTCGAACAATTTGCCCAGGTCAATGCGGTGTACATCCTTCCGCGTGGAGGGGCCTTCGCCGTAGGCGAAGTGCAGGATGCGGTCCTTCGGTTCGAAGACCATGCTTTGTAGTGTCGCCTTGCCCTGATGCACGTCGTCGAGGCGGCCGAAGATCTCCTTCACTCCGAGCTTCTCGCTTTCCTTGTACAGCGGTGCGAGCTTGTCGAAGCGCCAGCACTTGTTCTCCAGCATGAGCTTGTCGCTGCGAAAGTGATTGGTGCAACAGCAGACGCCATTTTCAGGCGGTCGCACCTCCAGATTTTTCGGCGTCATCTCGAACACCACCCCGCCGTCCTTGTCGCAGAGTGTGAGGCAGGCGGATGTGGTGCGTTCCATGCCGCGAAGCAGTTTCTCGGCCTCGGCCACTGTGGTGCATTCCTCGAGTACGCGGCGAAAAGCGAGCAGCAGGGGCGTGCCCTTCCAGTTGAACGCGGCCTTGTCCTTCGACTTCTTCAAGCTGATCTCGTTGATCGTGACCGAGAGCCCAGCGTCGTTCATGCCGCTGACCACGCCTTCGATCGGCGTCACGGTGATGGCCGCGAAGGCGTGCTTGCCCTCGCCCTTGTAGACGACGATGAGCGTGTGTTCGGTGATGCCTTTGGTGGGCAGCCAGTCGAAGTTGCGGCCGAAGAGCGGCGAACCCGTGCTGCTGCGTTCCTTCTGCACGACGACCGTCGAGCAGCCGAGGCCACTGGAGAGGTCCGCAATCGTGTTGGCGAAGTAGAGGCGGTTCTCGTCGCGGTCTGCTGCGAGTGCGGCGGCTTCCATCTCTTCGAGGTGGTGCTTGGGGAAGCCTTTTTTCAGATCCTTGGCGAGGCTCACGATGAAGGGATAAGCCGCTTCCTGGCCCGAATCCTTGAGGAACTGCTGGTGGAGCCCGGTGAGGTTCGGAGCGTTGCGGATGGCGAGGATGCCGAACTGTTCGCCCATCTCGGCAGGTTTGCCGCGGAGCGTGAGGACGGGCACGTTGTCGATGTAGCGGAGTTCGCCGGCCTTGTGCTTGGCCGCCGGGAACGATTTGAGTTCGTCCGCCCGCACGGACGAAATGCTGAGGCAGCAAATGAACAGTCCCGCAATTCCGTGGCGCATCGAGTTCCTCCACCGATTCCGCGTTACAAGGGCACGCCGAGGTGCTATTCTACATTCTATCCCGCCGCCGGTGACGCAACGCGTTCAACCTTTTGCCGAGGACCGCACGATGCCTCCTTTGAACCAATACTCGTCGACCTATTCCGCGCGCGAAGCCCAGAGTGGCCGCGGGCTCGGCTGGGCGATTTACGGCATCATCGTTCTCGTGGCGTTCGTCTCGGGAGTCGTGGCCGGCAACATGCGGCCCAAGACCATCGAGAAGACCGTCGAAGTGGTCAAAAACGTTCCGGTGGAAGCCAAGCCCGAGGTGAAGCCGCCGGAGAAAAAGGAACTGGAGAAGAAAGAGCCCGAGAAGAAAGAGCCTCCCTCGGTGAAGATGCCGGACCCCGAGCCGAAGCCAGAGCCCAAACCTGAGCCTAAGGCTTCGCCGGATCCGAAGGTGAAGGACGTGCTTTTCGTTAAGGAAGTTCAGTCCATCTTCAAATCGAAGTGCATGCTCTGCCACGGCGACACGAAGGGCGTGAAAGGCGGTCTCGATCTACGGACGCTGGTCTCAATTGCGAAAGGTGGCGACAACGGGGCCGCGCTCAAGCCCGGCGACTTGAAGAACAGCTTGATCTGGGCGTCGATCGAGGATGGTGCCATGCCACCGGCCGACAAGACGCAACTCACGGAGGTCGAGAAGACGACGATCAAGAACTGGATTCTGAGCGGGGGGAAGTGATCAAGCCGCTCGTCGCGTTTCCGACAACACGGGAACCGGAGCAACCGTACGAGGCCGCTGGCGGAGCCGCCAGAGCCCGGCGAACATCCGCAAGCCATCCCGCACGAAGCGGACCTTGGAACCCGGCCGTTCGGACCAGTTCACCGCCACCTCGGCAACTTGCAGCCCGAGCCGCTTCGCCAGCGAAAGCACTTCGATGTCGAAGAGATAGCCATTCTCCCGCGATTGTTCGAAGAGCATGCGGCCGATCGGGGCTTCGAACATTTTGAAGCCGCACTGCGTGTCTTTCACACCGACGCCGACCAGCACGCGAGCCGCAGTCCGGAATACGGCACTCGCCGCTTCGCGCTTCCGGTTGCGTTCGCGATGCACTCCCGGACCGGGAACGTACCGCGACCCGGCAGCCACCTCCGCTCCATGAGCATTCGCAATCGAAAGCCGCCGCTCCTCCTCGATTGGCGTCGCGCCGTCGGCATCGGCAAACAGGATGCGCCGGCCCCTCGCGGCGAGAACCCCGGTCCGTACCGCGGCACCCTTGCCTCGATTCGTTCCCAGACCAATCGTGTGGAGTTGCGGCCAATCGAGGCCGAGGCGTTCCACCAACGCGACGGTTTCGTCGGCACTGCCATCGTCCACAACGAGGACTTCGTAATCTCGCGGGTACTCGGCATCGAGGTAGTCGCGAATCGCCGCGAGATAGGGGCCAATCCGAGCCGCTTCGTTGTAAGCGGGGATCACTACGCTCAGCGACATTCCTCGTTCCGCGAATTCACCCGATGTCGACTTCATGCGGAACGTCCTTGAGCCGGGTTCGGTCGAGGTCGGTAGAATAGGAAGCGTCGATCTCGTCTGCCAATCGAAGCAAACGAAAAGGGAGGCCGCGTGCCCGCCGGACCCGATATCATTCTGACGCTGAAGGTACTCGTGACCGCGGTCACCGTGTTGCTCGCGGCATCGCTCGTGGCACTCGCAATTGGAAAACCGCGTTGGCACGGGCGGATCAACACCGCCTTCTTCGTACTCACGATGGCAACGGTGGCCGGCTTCGAACTTCTACTTCAGTTCGTCGATATCAAATCGACCTTCGACGAGTCCACCCGCGAGTCGTTGCGGATTCACCTCTACTTCGCGGTGCCTTCTGCCATCGTGTTGCCGGGAATGTTCCTCACCGGCATCAAGCGGCGCAAGACGATCCACCTCGCGCTCTCCGTGGTGTTCGTCACGCTCTGGGTAGGAACGTTCATCACCGGCGTCTTCTACCTGCCGCACGGAGACTGACAGTCAGGAAACCAAAGACACGGGCATGCCAGGCGAACCGGCGACGTGAGTCGCCGGGTTGGAGATGCA
>JAYTUG010000104.1:0-10210 GCA_043744695.1 Gemmataceae bacterium | reverse complement strand
AGGCCCGATCCGTAGAGCAGCTGGGCGAGGAGGCGGTAGGTGCCTTCGAGTTGGCGGATCACGAGCTGGACTTCAGGTTTGGTCAGCACGACGGGCAGGCGTTTGGGCCGGTTGGCGCGAATCACGCCTTCGATGCGATCGAGTGGCCGATCGAGGACGTGTTCGTAAAGGAAGAGCAATGCACACAAGGCCTGGTTCTGCGTGGATGCGGCGACGTGCCCGTTCACGGCGAGGTGCGTGAGGAAGGCGTTGACCTCGGGTTCGGCCATCGTCTCGGGATGGCGTTTGTCGTGGAAGAGGATGAAGCGTTTGGCCCAATCGTGATAGGTGTCTTCGGTGCGGATGGAGTAGTGACGGACGCGGCAAGCGTGCCGGAGGCGGTCGAGGAGTTTGGGGGCATCAGCCATGGGACACATCCGGAGGAGTCCGCAATAGGGGACATTGGGCCACTCTGCACCCCCGTACACATTGTGGATGAGTCGCGGATGCGTCGGCAAGGGTATTCGCATTTTGGGAAGCACCCGTTGACAGCCCGTTTACGGATCGTACGCTTTGCCCGCGACTCATTTCGCATCGCCCAGCACGTCCCGTTTACTCAATCCGAGGTCCGTCATGGCAGGCGCGTTCTCGGGTGTGCCTCCTTCCCGGGGCACGACCCGGCTGGTCGTGCGCCCGATTCCGCAAAGAGTGGGATCGATGCGACTTGTGCCGCGGAGCCTGCCGCGCATGGCCAGCATGGTCCGGACCCGACCCCGAAAAACACTTGATTTCAAGGTGAAACCATGAGCGCGACCCGCGAGAAAAATCAAGCGCGATGTGGCCATGCGAAAAACGGACTACGCCAACACGTCCTTCACCACGGTGCCGCTGACGTCGGTCAGGCGGAAGTCGCGGCCGTTGTATTTGTACGTCAGCTTCTTGTGGTCGAGCCCCATCAGGTGCAGCACGGTCGCGTGGAAGTCGTTGATGCTCACGCGGTTCTCGGCAGCCTTGAAGCCGATCTCGTCGGTCGCGCCGTAGCTCACGCCGCCCTTCGTGCCGCCGCCCGCCAGCCAGAACGTGTTGGCGTGCGGGTTGTGATCGCGACCGCCCGAACCCTTCTGTGCGATCGGCAAGCGGCCGAACTCGCCGCCCCAAATCACTAGCGTGTCCTTCAACAAACCGCGCCGTTCCAGGTCCGTGAGTAGCCCCGCGATGGGCTGGTCGGTTTCGAGCGCGAAGCCGCCGTGGTTCTTCACGATGTTGTTGTGGCCGTCCCAACTCAGGTCGTTGTCCATGCCGCCGGAGTAGATTTGGACGAAGCGGACGCCGCGTTCCACGAGCCGGCGAGCGGTGAGGCACTGCTTGGCGAAGTGCGTCGCCTTCGGGTTATCGAGGCCGTAGAGCTTCTTGGTTTCGTCCGTTTCCTTGTTCAGGTCGAGGGCGTCCGGGGCGGCCATCTGCATGCGGTAGGCGAGTTCGTAGCTCTCGACGCGGGCCGCGAGGTCGGCCTCTCCCGCGTGGTGTTCCAGACCCTTCTTGTTCAACTTGTTCAGCAGGTCGAGTTGAGCGCGCTGGCGGTCGGTGGTCAGATCCGCGGGGCGGGAGAGGTTGTCGATCGGCTCACCCTGCGGCTTGAACGCGGTGCCCTGATATACGGTGGGCAGGAAGCCTGCACCCCAGTTGAGACTGTGACCTTTGGGGATGCCGCGGCCGAGCGTGTCGTACATCACGCAGAAGGCGGGCAGGCTCTGCGACTCGGTGCCGAGGCCATACGTGACCCAGCTTCCCACGCACGGGTAGCCCATGCGGGTCATGCCCGTGTTGATCTTGAACAAGGCCGGCGAATGGTTGTTCGATTCGCCCCAGAGCGAGTGGATGAACGCCATCTTGTCGACGTGCTTGGCCATGTGCGGGAACAGTTCCGACACCATTTTGCCACATTGGCCGTGCTTCGCCCATTTGAACGGGGACTTCATCAGTGGGCCGACCTGCCCGTTGAAAAAGCCGGTGTTCGGGTCGAAGCCTTTGAGTTCCTGGCCATCGCGTTTGTCGAGTTCGGGCTTGTGGTCCCAGGTATCGACGTGGCTCGGCCCGCCGTTCATGAACAGCCAGATGACGGACTTAGCTTTGCCGGCGAAGTGCGACGGCTTGGGGGCGAGGGGATTGCTGTCGGCCCCTCGACCCATGAGGTCCGCGAGGGCGAGCATGCCGAGGCCACCGCCGGCGCGGGTGAGGAACTCGCGGCGCGAACCGAAGCTCGGGTTCGGCGGAGCGAACAGGCGGGGAATGTGCTTCATGGGGATCTCGCGGGGAGGGCTACCGTTGATGTTACAGGGGCACGACGCGGCTCGGTTTCTATTTTCGGAATATTTGAATCATTGGGGCAACTCATCTCGTCTGGCTCTTTGCCCCGTGGCCGAAAGTCACGCCGCACGACCCTTAAACGAGAATTCGCCGAGATGACTTCCAACCGATCCACTTTCATCAGCCGTCTCTGGAATCGCCGTCCACAACCAATCCGTACGCGGACCGCCCCACGCAGTGTGGGTGTTCGCCTCAGCATGACGACACTCGAAGATCGTCTCGTACCCACTAAAAAACGCGAAGAGCCCTTTTTCGGTTCATCCTTCTACTTGGCTTCGTACTCGAGGACTTTCTTGTGGGCGGCGGTGCGGTCCTCTTTGGACTTGAAGCCGTAGCCCCAGTAGGTTTGCGCCACTTGAGCGACGTTGAAACCGGCCTGAAACTCGAAGCCGAACTTCTTCAGGTCCTGGCCGTCGTTGTGGAGCGAAAGGGCCAAGGCGATGTCGCGAACCTGCGCATCGCCCATAACATTTGGTGCTATTTGAAACTTATTTTAGAGTGGAGTGTCATTCTTGAGTTGTGCGCGGATGGTCGGAATTTCTTCCCTGATAATAGCGAGAACGCTTTTCGGCTTTACCTGCGGCATCGAAACAAGCCAAGGGCTGTACATCTACCTGGTATGTTGGAGATTGCTATTCGTTGTTATATTGCGAACTCGTTTCTCGCTGAGGGCAATAACGAGAAGTTTCGACTCCTTTTGGATGAAGCGATTCTCGATCTGCCCGGCTTTCCAGATATTCAGGGCCGAATTGAGTCGGCAAAAGATTCGCTGAATCCGGTCGATATACGCAGCTTGTTGAAGCAACCATCCCCTGCGCCACCTCTAACCCCCTGAATATCCCATACGCCACTTGCGGCACTATGGCGTTGCCGAGTTGCCGAGGGCGTGTAGCTGACGTACCCGACCGGGTATCCCATCAACCACTCCACAGCTATCGGTGAGAGGCGGCATTCCTGAGTCCCACACTGGCACTGCTGCCGGGCTTGCCTCGACAACCCACCAGTTCAGCTGCCGTCCGCATGGTATCAAGAACCGACTGCTTGCCTCATTCTCGGCCTGACGAACTTCTTCCTGTTTGTCCTAATTGCCGGGAACTTTCCAAACGCGTCGCCGAACTCGAAGCCCTTGGCGCGGAGTTGACTCGGAATCTCCACGAGGCGCCCGTAAAGCTCCGCCCAAAGCCCAACCCAAAAACGCCCGGCCGCAAAGCCGGCGAACGGTGAGTCTTCGGAACGGGTTGACTTTCCAAAACGGGACGCCAGACTTCGAGTTGGTCGGCGCTTCATCTCGGCAATTCAGAACCGACTCTTGATTTTCCGCGGGTCGGATCCGAGCATGGCCGCTCTGGTCGTGCAGGCCCTGGCGGAGGTGCCTGCAATGAATCGAGTTGTGGCGAGGGGTATGCCGCGCACGACCAGCATGGCCTGAAGCGGCTTCTCGAATATACTTGTTTTCATGGCGAATTCGACTGCATGACCCGTTAAAAAAACTGCACTCCGGTATGGCCATGCCGCGAAAATCGCTTTGTGCGATCAATTTGTTGCCTCGGGTGCTGGCCGATTTGCCCTGAGGAAGGCCATCGAACACCTCGTTGCGGGGAGGGTGGAATTGCAGCCGTGGTCGACCGTGGAACTGCTACTGGACGCTAAACGAGTACCCCGATTCAACCGCGAACCCCATGACCAAACCATCCGTTGTCGGCATCGATCTTGGCACCACGTTCAGCCTCGCGGCGTACGTCGAGAACGGCCGGCCCGTAGCCGTGCGCGATGAGCGCGGCATCGCGCTCATTCCCAGTGCCATTAGCTTCCACGAAGACGGCACCGTACTCGTCGGCACCGCAGCCCGCGACCGCGCCCTCTCCGATCCCGAACACACCATCTTCAGCGTGAAGCGACTCATGGGCCGTACCCTCGCGGACCTCGAACGCGAACTGAAACTGATCCCACATCAAATTGTCGAGCGCGAGATGGAGGGCGGCCGGAAGGTGCTCCGCGTGATCATCGCTGGACACGAATACACGCCCGAAGAACTCTCGGCCATGATCCTCCGCGAAGTGCGCAAACGCGCCGGAAACCCGACCAAGGCCGTCATCACGGTGCCCGCCTACTTCGACGATTCGCAGCGGCAGGCGACCCGAGACGCCGGCCGCATCGCGGGCCTCGATGTACTTCGCATCGTCAATGAACCTACCGCCGCGGCGTTGGCTTACGGCCTCGATCGCAAGGGAGCCAGCACCGTCGTGGTCTACGATCTCGGCGGCGGTACCTTCGATTGCTCCGTGCTCGCCCTCTCCGATGGCGTCTTCAAAGTGCTCGCCACCAACGGCGACACCTACCTCGGCGGCGACGACTTCGACCGCGCACTCATGGCAGTCGCCGCCCGCGAAATGGGAATCGATCTGGAAGCGGCCCGCGACCCCGAGTTGCTGCAACACCTCCGCGATGCCGCCGAGAAGACGAAGATTGCACTCTCGAATGTGGAGAGCGTGGAGTTCACGGTGAACGTGTCGGGGGGTTTTAAACGCACCTTCACCCGAGGCGAATTTGAAGCGATCATCCAGCCGTACATCGACCGCAGCATCGACAAGTGCCGCTCCGCACTCAAGGACGCCGGCATCACCGCGAAGCAGGTCGACGAAGTCGTACTCGTCGGCGGCTCGACCCGCATTCCGTATGTGCGGAAGCGCGTGGCCGAGTTCTTCGGACGAACGCCGCACACCGATCTGAACCCGGACGAAGTCGTCGCGCTCGGTGCCGCCGTTCAAGCGGACATCCTCGCCGGCAATCGCCGCGATGTGCTGCTGCTCGATGTCGTGCCGCTCTCGCTCGGCCTCGAAACGCTCGGCGGAGTCGTTGACAAACTCATCCACCGCAACACCACGGTGCCGTGCCGCGCGGTCACGCGCTACACCACATTCGTCGACAATCAGACGGCCATCCTCATCAACATTTATCAGGGCGAACGCGAACTGACAAAAGATTGCCGCTTCCTCGGTACGTTTAAACTGTCGGGCATCCCACCGATGCCGGCCCAGTTCGCCCAGGTCGATATCCAGTTCAACGTCGATCAAAACGGCATGTTGAAGGTCACGGCCAAGGAGCACCGCAGCGGGGCGCAGGCCGAGGTGAGCGTGCAACCGGCCCACGGCCTGACCGGCGGCGAAGTCGAGCAACTCGTGAACGAGAGCATCGAGAACGCGGCTGGCGACTTCGCGGCTCGCCGCTTCATCGAGTTAAAGAACAAGGCGGAAGCCGACCTGCGGCACACCGCTAAAGCGATTTCCGACGCCGGGCACCGACTCACCCCCGAAGAGCGTACGAAGATCGACGCGACGGCAACGACCTTGCGAAGCGCTCTTGCGGGAAGCGACCTGAACGCGCTTCAAGCGGCGGTCGATGGCTTCAGTGCCGCCACGAATCCGCTGGCAACTCTGATCATGAACGAGGTGGTGCGGAAGTCGCTCTCCGGCTCGACGGAAGACGCCTTGAAGGAGCAACCATGACCTGGACCGATTCGCGCGACCTCGGCGAGAAGTTGTTCGAGCAGTACGACACGCTCGACCCGCTCACGGTGCGCTTCACCGATCTGCGCCAGTGGGTGATGAATATCGAAGGCTTCGAGGGCAAGCCCGACGGCTCGAACGAGAAGCTTCTCGAAGCGATCCAGATGGCCTGGTACGAAGAGTGGCAGGACGAGTACGGGAAGTAGCGGCTCGCCGGGTCTACCTCGGTCGGCAACCGATTGTACAACTCGGTGAGCCCGGACATTCGCTCGACCAAACCTGGGCCGAACTGCTGCGGGCGGAAGCGCCAGCGCCAGTTGCCGTCGGCGACGCCGGGGCGGTTCATGCGGGTCTCGCTGCCCAGGCTCAGCACATCTTGCAGCGGGGCGATCGCGGTCGCAGCCACCGAACCCCAGGCGAGTCGAATCATGTCCCAGGCGGGGTCTTCAACCCGACGGCCGAGGTAGGCCGCGAGGTAGCCGCGGTTCTTTTCATCGAGCGCCGCGTACCAGCCGGCCGTCGTCTCGTTGTCGTGCGTGCCCGTGTAGCAGACGCAATTCGGCTCGAAGTTGTGCGGCCAATACTGGTTCTTCGGCGTGTCGAACGCGAATTGCAGCACCTTCATACCGGGCAGGTCGAAGTCGTTCCGCACCTTCTCCACGTCCGGCGTGATGAGCCCGAGATCCTCGGCGATGATGGGCAAGCTGCCGAGCGATTTCCGTAAGGCTTGAAACAGTTTCGCGCCGGGTCCATCGACCCATTTGCCGTTCTTGGCGGTCTTCTCGCTCGCGGGGATGTGCCAGGCTTGAATGAATCCGCGGAAGTGATCGAGCCGAATCAGATCGACCTGCTGGAGCCCGCGTTTGAGCCGCGCCGCCCACCAGGCGTAGCCGTCCTTCGCCATGCGGTGCCAGTCGTAGATGGGGTTGCCCCAGTGCTGCCCGTCTTCCGCGAAGTAATCGGGCGGCACCCCGGCCACGACTTTCGGCCGACGATCCTTGTCGAGCAGGAAGAGTTCCGGGTGCGTCCAGACTTCGGACGAATCCGCCGAGATGAAGATGGGTGCGTCGCCGATGATGCCGACCTTGCGCTCGACGGCATAGGCGCGAAGTGCCGACCACTGCCGATCGAAGAGGAACTGCCCGAAGCGGTGCATCGCGATCTCGGCCGCGAGCGGCTTCTCGACCGCGGCCAGCGCCACGGGATCGCGGCGAAGCAAATCCGCCGGCCAATCGACGAGGCTCGCGCCGCCCAGCGATTCGCGGATCGCCATGAACGTGGCATAGCCTTCGAGCCAGCCCGCTTCCGCCGTCGTGTACGCTTCGAATTCCTGCTTCAAGCCGGTCGTCTTCCCGCCGCGAAACGCATCCCACGCCGCCCGAAGCAGGGCTTTCTTGTACGGCGTGACGCGGTCAAAATCGACGCGATCATCCGGGAAGCTCTGACCCGCCCAGAAGGACGACGACACGAGGCCATCGCGTTCCAGGAGTTCCGGGCTGAGCAGGTTGATGTTCCCAGCAAAGGCCGAGAACGATTGATACGGCGAGTCGCTGGCACCGGTGGGGCCGAGCGGCAGCACTTGCCACCAACTTTGCCGCATGGCGGCGAGCGTCTCGACCCAGCGGTAGGCGGTGGGGCCGAGGTCGCCGATGCCGAACGGTCCGGGCAGGCTGGTCGGGTGGAGCAGGATGCCGGCGGATCGGCGGAGTGATGCGTGAACCATACATTCGGAGTATCGGACCGGGCAGGAGTTGCCAATGCCGGACGGGAGCGAGAACCGCACGCCGCCGCTCGTGGAAGGCGTGGAATATTACTTGGAGCGCGGGATGTTCGTGTTCACCGCGGCGTACCACCTGAAGCGCGGCCACTGCTGCGACAGCGGCTGCCGCCACTGCCCGTACGATCCGAAGGGCTCAGCTACGGACAAGACGGACGAATAGACTCACTTCCGAAACGCCTTAATTTCGTCGAGTGCGTCGTCCCAGTTGCCTTGGAAGCGGACGGCGCGATCGTCGACGTAGACCAGCGCCGGCGGCTTGTGCTCGCAGACTTCATCGACCTCGATGTTGTGCCGTTCCAGCCACGCCTCCACGGCCTTGCGGCCGGCGTCGGAGTGGCAGCGTGCCGAGTGGATTGCAATGCGATACTGCTGTCGCAACCTCGCCACGGCGTCTTTGGTGCCGTGAATCGGCGGGTCGGGAATGATCTCGGCCCCGCACCAACCGGAACGATACGAGTGCAGCACGCCGTCGAAATCGAGGCAGATGGTGCGCCGCGGCCGCGCGATGCCGAGTTGTTCGAGAACGGCGACCGAAGCCGGGCGCGTCGCGAGAATGCGGTTGATCGCGTCGTGTCCTTCGAGCCAGGGCGATTCGGCATACGGCTCGTCGTTCCAGACGCGCGTGTAGTGCGGCCGCGTGTGGTGCCGGCCCAGCAGCCGGAGCCAATCCCCGTACCGATCCCACGTCGGCTTGTCCGGGAAAACCTCCGGCTTGTGATCGAGGCCACGACGTTCGAAGTCCGAAATCATATTCGCACCGAACGTGTGAACCGTCTTCGTACTCATCGGCTCGGCGAACACGGTGAGCAGGTGGAATCCGCCGACCCCGTTGGAATCGAGGAGGAGCGGATCGAGCCCGCGATCGACGAGCGATTGCCGCCAGCCGCACGCTGCCGCGAGGTTGCCGGTTGCCGTCACGCCCCATTCCTCATCTTGGTCGTGGAGGTCGATGTCGATGCCGAGCCAGCGCGAGGTGAGATCGCTGCTCGCACTGTGCAGCCCGAGTTGCCCCGAGGCTTGCCGCGTGCGGAAGTGCTTGCGGAGCGAATCGAGATCGAGGAAGACCTTGCCGCGTTCGTCGCGGAAGGGTGCGGTCACGACTTGCGTGAGTTCGTCCGCCTTGCGGCGAATGTAGCGGCCCCAAACGTCCGTCCGGTTCACGAGGTGATTCATCGCCCACTCGGCGAGTTCCGGAGCCCGTTCGCTCCACTCCTCGGCCATGCGGTCCACGTGTTCCAAGACGCACCTCGCGGTTAGCTCGCGGTCCGAATTTCCAACGCGACCTCGCCCAACAACGCATCGGCAGGTGTGAGCAACACTATTTCATTCCGAAGGTTGAGAAGCCGCGTGACCTCCACCGCGAACGGAAGGTTAAACTCGAACGGCACCTCGTTTACGAACACCTCGCACCCCACCGGCAGCGATTCCACGACGAGCCAAACCGTTTCCGTCGAATCGATCGTGCGTGGCCGACCGAACCGGCGTGCATGCCGGCTTCGGCCATCGTCGAGCGTTGTAACTTGCCATGGCGGGCCGAGCCGGATGCGGTGAACCATGGTTCCATCATCCTTGTTGAGCCGCCTCGACTCAAGTACCTCGGGAATCGCTCCTTCATCCCGTTGCATTCGTGCGGAGGATTGGGTCGAGTTTGCCGATAAGTACGGTGTGCGCTCGGTTCGCGCGCGAATTCGAGCAAGCGTGCTAAATCGGGGTATTGAGGCAAGCCGATGTCGAGCGTCAACAACTTGCCGCGGGGTGCCCACTGGTGGGCCGCGGCGGTGCTGTTGATGCTCGCAGGATGCCACACGCCGCCGCCGTGCGATCGGAACTGCGTTTCGCAGGCCGTCGAATCGCGCTTCGGACATCCGACTTCCCAGGCGAAGGCGCGCGAAGACATTCTCGTTCCGCAACCGCTCGCGAACGGCGAACCGATCGACGAAGACCAGGCCGTGCTCCTTGCGCTCTGGAACAATGCCCTGTTCCGCGAAGCACTCGTCGAACTCGACCTCACGCGGGCGGATCTCGTGCAGGCCGGGTTGCTGCCCAACCCCGAGTTCGTCTACTTCTGGGCGGAGCCGAACAAGCCGTTCAAGTACCTCATCGACTTCCCGATCGAATCGCTCTGGCTGCGGCCGATGCGGCTCAAGGCGATGGCCGCCGAGAACGAACGCGCTTGCGCCAAGCTCACGCAGTCGGCTCTCGACCTGATCCGCGACACTCGGCAAGCCTACGCCGACTTGCAACTGGCCCACGACCGCGTGAAGGTCGGCGAACGAGCCGTGAAGCTTCGCGAGAACATTCTCGAATTGGCCGAGGCCCGTTTGAAGGCCGGCGACGCCAGCCCGCTCGAAGTGGCCACGGCACGCATCGACGCCTTCCAGGCCGGTCAGGATCTCACACGCCTTCGCTACGAAGTGACCGTGATGCAGGAGCGGCTGCGGAACTTCCTCGGCCTCTCGGCCACCTCCTTCCCACTCGTTCCCGACAACGCGCTCGCTGAATCGTCGGTCGCCGGTTCCGTCGAGGAACTGGTTGGCGACGCGATCCACACGCGGCCCGACGCCCTGGCCGCGGAACG
>JAYTUG010000103.1:0-35311 GCA_043744695.1 Gemmataceae bacterium | reverse complement strand
GCCTCGGGAGGGTACGCCTTCGACCGCTATTTTACGGAGACCCACGGTCTCTCTCTTTCAGGAAGGAATCGAATCAACGTCGGATCGGGCCCCATGCTCTCTCTGCAAATTCTTGCCCAGTACTGAAGCCCTTCGAACGACAGCAAGAATCCTTCTCTCTTGGAGGGTTTGGGCTCGGTCCCAGCACGACGTTCGTATTGGCAAGATGAGCTAGTCAGGAATGAGGTCCGAGGGTAGTACGGAGCCTCCAAGATGGTTCGTGGCCGATCCGTCGCGGATTCTGTAGTCGGCGAGAAATGTGATGGTCACTCGTTCGCCCATCGTGAGGTCATGAAAATGTGGAATGCCACATTGCTGCTGGCTGCGATCGCATGTGAGACAGTCGCAACAGGCTTGCTCAAGATGTCCGACGGGATGTCTCGATTTTGGCCGAGTGTCGGAATGTTGGTCGGCTATATCTCCTCGCTGTTGCTGCTCTCGGTTGTGTTGAAGACACTTCCGGTCGGCCCAGTCTATGCCGTCTGGTCAGGGCTCGGGACGGCTGCAACGGCCTTGGTCGGATACTGGGCTTTCGGTGATCGACTGCCCGGAGGGGCATGGGCCGGGCTCGGTTGTGTGATTGTCGGTGTCGCACTGCTCTCAATCTACCCACCCCGATCCGATTGACTGATGTTTCTCACGGCGTCCGGAGATGAAGGATGACAATTGGTCCATCCCTCAGCACACGTCGAGAATCCGCAATCGGTCCCTACTTTCGACTCCAGTAATTCCAAATCTGTAAATGAATGCGGGAGAGGCCGCGACGCATCTGTGTCGAGCATCGCCGCCGGTTCGGGATCGAGGCGAGTTACCGGCAACTCGGGACAGGCGCGGATCCGGACGAGTACACTGACTTAGCTTCTGATGGAACAATGAGATAAACGACAGTGTTTTTGGAACTACTGGATTCGCTTGACCAGGGGCTGGGGTACGAGTCATGGTGCCGCTTTATCGTGAGCCCTACTTCACGTTTCGATTCGCGGAGGACCGGATCATTCCGCGCTTCCACCTCGAAGGCGTCCGGCCCGGGCAACGCGTGTGGGTGTTCGATCTCGATCCGGACACCGGAGCGCAACGAACACTGTTGGTCGCGGCGACCGCGGGCGAGAACGGTTGGGTCGATGTCGCGACGCCGATTCTCGTCCGAGCCGGACACGGCTTCGTGGCTGTGCCGGAAGTTGAGAAGTGAGAGATCCGACGGGCTGCTGCAATGCACACGTTCAACTGACCGAGGATCCACAGTGCACTCAACCGTGGACTGCACTGCTGCTGTTTCGATTTCGCTCGAATGCGACTTGGCTCATTTTCGGTGGAGCCGGAGCGGGAGTCATCGCTCGGGCATTATCCTGAGCGCACGGGTATCGAATGCGACCAGCAGCTCGACTCCGCAGTCGGCGGGGACAGCGACCCGTGGTTCCGCGTGAACAATTCTGGAAATAAAGTCGTTGCAATCCAGCCTGCCCACCCGATTTGCCGATACTGCTTACGCGACCGGCTCGCCCGGTTTCTGAATCGCGCTACTTGCGGGGCTCAGGGAGTTGATGTGGCGATTGCAAATCGCATGCTTCGGGCGGCTCGGTGTCTGGCTGGGGCAGGATCCTTCCTGCTTCCGGCCTGCGCCGCGCTCGACACCGAACCGCAGTCCGCACTCGTTCCCTCCCAGTTGCCAGTCCTGGCGGCGTCCCGCAATCGACCGGTGACCGATGGGCCGGTTCGGCAGGCGACTGCCGAAGTCGTCGTCCCGCCCAAGGCCGCACTTGCTTTGCCGACTGTGCCGGGAGCAGGCGGGCAGGGCAAACCGCTCCCGATCAACCTGCCGACGGCTCTCGCTCTGACGAACGCTAACCCAATCGACATTCAGATTGCTGATGAGCGTCTTCGTACTGCGTCTGCTCAACATGAACGGGCCAAGGCTCTGTGGTTGCCGAACATTGCCCTCGGCGTCGATTATTACCGGCACGACGGACAGATTCAGGACATCGCCGGGACCGTGTTCACGACCAGTCGATCGTCGCTCCTGCTCGGGGGCGGACCGAACGCTGTATTCTCCGTTGGAGAAGCGCTGTACGCTCCGCTCGCCGCGCGGCAAATGGTTCGCGCTCGCGAGGCGGATGTTCAGGCGACCCGGAACGACGTCACGCTTCAAGTCGCAGAGGCGTATTTCAACGTGCAGCAGGCGCGTGGCGAAGTCGCGGGATCGGTGGATTCGCTTCGCCGCGCAGAGGATCTCGTCGAATTGACCAAGAAGGTCGCTCCGGATTTTGCACCATCCGTTGAGGTGAATCGGGCGAAGACCGAAGCCGCACGCCGCCGTCAGGCGGTCGAGGCGGCCTACGAGCGCTGGCAAGTCGCAAGTGCCGACCTGACACGGATCCTCCGTCTCGAACCCGGGACGTTGGTCGAGCCGTCCGAAGAGCCCGCGCTGAAGGTCGAGTTGATCGACCCGGCGAGCACTCTCGAAGACATGATCCCGATCGCGCTCACCAACCGTCCGGAACTGGCTGCGGACCAAGCAATGATTCAAGCTGCGCTGGCCCGAGTCCGACAGGAGAAGGTGCGGCCGTACGTTCCGAACGTGATCGTGCGCGGAGTGGGGTCTCAAACGCCGGGGCTGGCCGGCGGGTACTTCGGGGGCGGTGTGAACGACTACCTGGGGAACTTCGGGGCGCGGTTCAGTCTGGACATGCAGGCCGTGTGGGAACTCCAGAATCTCGGCTTCGGGAATCGAGCGGCACGCCGCGAGCGCGAGGCCGAGAGCCGGCAGGCACTGCTCCTGTTGCTCCGAACGCAGGACCGTGTGACGGCCGAAGTGGTCCAGGCCCACGCCCGGACTCGGCGGGCCGCGAACCGCTTGAAGGCTGCGGAAGACGGGGTGATCAATGCCGTTGAAACGGCCGACAAGAATCTGAAGAGCCTCGTGCCCGGCAAACGCGTCGGGGAGCAACTCGTGCTGGTGATCCGGCCGCAGGAAGCCGTCGCGGCAGTGACGGCCCTGGACCAGTCGTACCGGGACTATTACTCGGCCGTGGCCGATCACAACCGGGCGCAGTTCCAACTCTACCGGGCACTCGGCCACCCGGGCCAGTGCCTGATCAATACGGTTGGCACGCCGGCTCTACTGCCCGCCACGACGGTGCCCGCTCCTTCACCGGCTGCCGTCCCGACTCCTCCGGCCCAGCTTGCGCCGAAACCAGACCCAGCGGCCGCTCCCACCGTCGTGCCATCGGCGTATCATTCCCCCGTCGTTCCTGCGACCGAGCCGGTCTGGGCTCGAACGCAGGGCTACCCGCAACCGAGTACACCCGTTCCCGTCTCGGTGCATCCCGTGCGCCCGTAATCGACTCGCCGCTTCCGCAGGTGGATGAAATCGGTTACGATTCACCACTCCCGTTCAGTCACTCCCAATCTTGGCCGCTGATGAACCCGATCTCTGCCGCTCTCCGCCGGCCAATCACTGTCATGGTGCTGATCGCCGGCGTCGCTTTCGCCGGGGCACTCGCCTACAGTCGCATGAAAGTGGACATCTTCCCGCCTCTCGATCTGCCGGTCATCTACGTCTGTCAGCCTTACGGCGGGATGGATCCGCAGCAGATGGAAGGACTGATCGCCAACTATTACGAATACCACTTCCTCTACATCAACGGTATTCACCACGTCGAATCGAAGAACGCGCAGGGCGTGTCCTTGATGAAGCTGTTCTTCCACCCCGGCACCGACATGGCGCAGGCGATGGGGGAGACGGTGGGGTACGTCAATCGCAGTCGGGCGTTCATGCCGCCGGGCACGGTCAATCCGTTCATCATGCGGTTCGACACGGGCAGCGTGCCCGTCGGCTACCTCGTGCTGAAGAGTGAGACCAAGACCGTCGGCCAGATTCAGGATCAGGCGCTGTTCAAAGTCCGTCCGATGTTCGCCTCGATCGAGGGCGTCTCGGCTCCGCCGCCGTTCGGCGGGAGCGCCCGAACGGTCGTTGTCCGGACCGACCCGGATCGGCTTCGGGCCTACGGGCTCTCCGCCGACCACGTCGTTCAGTCTCTCGCCGCCGGAAACGCGATCGCACCGTCCGGGCAGATCCGCATTCGGGAGCGGATGCCGCTCGTGCCGACGAATGCGATGGTCGTTCAGCCGGCGGAACTCGGGAACATCGAGTTGAAGCCGAAGGTGTTTCTGCGGGACATCTGCCGCCGCGATCCGGTGACGGACAAGCCGATGATCGAGGACGCCAGCGACATCCCGACGGGGTATGCGCTCGTGAACGGCAAACGCGCCGTCTACATCCTCGTCACGAAGCGAGCCAATGCCTCAACGCTCGACGTGGTGGCGAACGTCCGGAAGAACCTTCCCCAGATGCAGGCGGTACTGCCCGATGACATCCAGGTGAGCTTCGAGTTCGATCAGTCACCGTACGTCACCAACTCGATGAAGGGAGTCGCCTATGAGGGGCTGATCGCGGCGGGTCTTGTCGGGTTGATGGTACTCGTGTTTCTCCGCGACTGGCGCAGCGCGATCGTCGTCGTTCTCAACATCCCGCTCGCGCTCATCGCGGCCCTCGTTGCACTGTGGCTCTCCGGACAGACGATCAACCTGATGACGCTCGGCGGATTGGCCCTGGCGGTCGGCATCCTCGTGGACGAGTCCACGGTCGCCGTGGAGAACATCCACGTCCAGATGAGGCGGACGAACTCGGTTGCCTTAGCTGTCTGGTGGGCGATCGCCGAGACGGCTGTGCCTCGGCTTTTGGCAATGTTGTGCATCCTCGCCGTGTTCATACCGTCGTTCCTGATGCAGGGAACGGCGCGGGCACTGTTCGTCCCCCTCGCACTGGCAGTCGGCTTTTCCATGATTGCCAGCTACATTCTCTCCAGTACCTTCGTCCCGATCTTCTCGATCTGGTTATTGCAGAGCCACCAGGCCGGGCAGGCGAGCGAGGCCGGGTTCGCCGACGAGAGGTTTGGCAGGGCGGTGGGTGCCGTCTCCGCCGCCCGCTGGCTCCTCATCCCCGCCTACTTGCTCGCCACTGTCGCGATCGTGTTCGTCGCCAGCCGTCAGATCGGCATGGAGATATTCCCCCCGGTGGACGCGGGTCAGTTCCAGCTCCGTCTTAAGGCTCCGACGGGAACTCGAATCGAGCAGACCGAGGCGATCACCCTGGAAGCACTGCGTTTCATCGGGGACGAGGTTCGCGCGTCGGGCGGCGAAGTGGACATCAGCCTTGGATACGTCGGCGTGGTCCCGTCGAGTTTCCCCATCAACACCGTGTATTTGTGGATGGGTGGCCCGGAGGAATCCGTCGTCCGGGTCGCGTTGAAGCCGGGCTCCGTGCGGGTGGAACATCTGAAAGCGCGACTTCGCGAGAAACTCCCGGCTCACTTGCAGAAGTGGGCAGCCGAGAAGTGGAAGCGGGAGGGCGTGCCGGCCGACGCGGCCGATCTTCGGGCTGCCGACCTCAAGTTGTCGTTCGAGCCGGCAGACATCGTGAACGAGGTGATGAGCTTCGGTTCCCCGTCGCCGATTGAGGTGGTGGTGAGTGGGCCGAAGCCGGCGGACAACCGCGCGCATGCCGAGAAAATCTTCCGGGAGTTGGGTCAAGTCCCCGCGGTAGTCGATCTTCGTTACGGGCAAACATTGGACTATCCGACGGTTGAAGTCGTGATGGACCGAGAGAAAATGGCCGCAACTGGAGCGACCGCGTCGGACGTGGCGCGAGCGGTGACGCCGTTCACCTCGTCCAGTCGGTTCACCGTACCGAACTACTGGCGCGACCCGGCCAGCGGAATCGGCTATCAGGTCCAGGTCGAGGTTCCGTTCGCCCTGATCAACACGGTCCGGGACTTGGAACTGGTTCCCGTGTTCACCCGAGGTGAGGACAGACTTCTGGTGCGGGACATCGGACATGTGCGCGAAGGGACGATGCCCGGGCAGATCGACCGCTACAACATGCGGCGGGTCGTGAGCATGACCGGCAACATTCAGGGGGACGATCTGGGCGATGTCGCGCGGCAGGTCGCGAAGGCGATAGAAGCGGCCGGATCGCCTCCGGGCGGAGTGCAAGTGGATGTTCGCGGACAGGTCGCGCCCATGCGGGAAATGTTCGGTCCGCTGGCCTTCGACTCGCCGTGGTCGGTCTCGCCGCTGCGTTGGTTCGGCGGGCTGGCCGGAGGTTTGCTCGTGGCGGGACTCGTCATCTTCCTTCTCCTCACTGCCTACTTCCAGTCGCTCCGGCTTGCGGTTGTCGCCGTCGCCGCGGTTCCGGCGGTCCTGGCCGGCGTCAGTCTCATGCTGATGGTCACCGGAACCACGCTGAACTTGCAGTCGTTCATGGGTGCCATCATGGCCGTCGGCGTGGCGACCGCGAATGCGATCTTGCTGGTGACGTTCGCGGAGCGAGCGCGAGCCAGGGGAATGAATGCCCGCGACGCCGGGGTTGAAGGAGCACGAACCCGCGTCCGCCCGATCCTGATGACGAGCTTCGCGATGATCGCGGGGATGATCCCGATGGCCCTCGGTATTGGAGAGGGCGGGGACCAAACCGCACCGCTCGGGCGAGCCGTGATTGGCGGATTGGCGGCAGCGACGCTGACCACGCTCTTCGTTCTGCCGGCCGTGTTCGCCCTCGCAATGGGTACGGCCACGCGATCCTCCGTCTCGCTCGATCCATTCGACCCGCTCAGCCCGCACCACGTCCCAAACGCCGCCGCGGAGAGTCCCCATGCCTCGTGATCGCGTACTGCTCGTGGCCCTCGCCGTGGGATTCTCACTGGCGACCGGCTGCAACCGCCCGCCTCCGAATCCGAACGTCGCCGCCGCTCCC
This sequence comes from Gemmataceae bacterium, assembly GCA_043744695.1. GTDB lineage: Bacteria > Planctomycetota > Planctomycetia > Gemmatales > Gemmataceae > Urbifossiella. The sequence goes on along the minus strand of JAYTUG010000103.1, from coordinate 28,461 downwards.
GCCGGTCCGTCTGTGACCGTTGTCAAACCGGAGATGCGCGCAATCACGCGCGTCGTCGAACAACCCGGAACGGTGCAAGCAATCGAAGAAACGGCACTCCACGCCAAGTTTCCAGGCTTCGTGGGCAAGATCGCGGACGACCCGGACAAGAAGGATCGCGCGGCAAACGATCGTCAGTTCGATATCGGCAGCCGGGTGACGAAGGATTGGGTGCTGGCGGAACTGGCCGTCCCCGAACTGGAACAGGAGTGGAAGCAAAAGCAGTCACTCGGGAAGCAGGCCGAGGCCGAGGTGGTCCAAGCCGAGAAGTTCCTGTTGGCAACCGAGGCGGAGGGGGAAGTCGTGAAAGCGCTGGTGACGGTGGCGGAGGCCGGCGTGGAACGTTCGCAGGCACTATACGATCGCGCGCAGCTGGAGGTGACCCGAGTCTCGAAGTTGGTCACCGGCGGGATGGACACCAACCAGACGTTGGACGAAGCCCAATTGCTTCTCAAGGCTGCCGACGCCACTCGCAAGGAATCCGCCGCCAAAGTCGCATCGGCCAGGGCGGCAGTCAAGAAGGCGGAGGCGGATCGGGCCAGGGGGAATGCCGACGTGGACGCCTCGAAAGCAAAGCTGGAGGTCGCCCGAGCGGAAGTCGGACGTGTTGACGCACTTCGCGGGTACACGAAGATCAAGGCTCCCTTCGACGGCGTCATCACCCGGCGTTCGGCAAATACGGGCGATTTGATCAGTCCCGGCGACAAGGTCACGCTGTTCAGCGTGGCGAAGACCGATCCGGTCCGAGTCGTGGTGAACGTACCCGAAGCGGACGCCAGTCTGGTCGCTGCCGGACAAGACGTCCGGATCGCGTTGCATTCCGTCCAGGGGCCAGTCGCGATCGGAAAGGTGACTCGGACTTCCTGGGCGCTGGAGCCGGGATCGCGCACCCTGCGAACCGAGATCGACTTGCCGAACGAGAAGAGTCTGGTTCGACCGGGGATGTACGTTTATGCGAGGCTGACGGCCGATCTGCCGGCAGGGTGGTCGGTCCCGGCGGCGGCTGTTGGCAAGACGGGGGACGATTCGATCATCTACCTGGTCGAAGGCGGGAAGGCGATCCGCGTTCCCGTTCAACTCGGACGAGGGGACGGACAGTTCACACAAGTACGCCGATTCAAGAAGCCCGGATCAGCCGACTGGAACGACGTCGCGGGAACTGAGTCGATCGCCTCACCCGCCTCCGCGTTGTCCGATGGGCAATCCATCCCGTAGAAACATGCCGCTTGCGGCTTCGCGACTGACTGAATCGCGTAGCCGCAAGCAGCGGCAAATCAATTACTTGTCCCGTTTCGTTTCGCCCAGCGCGGCCTGGGCCGCAGCGAGGCGAGCGATCGGCACGCGGAACGGCGAACAACTCACGTAATCCATGCCGACCTTGTGGCAGAAGTGAACGCTGTCCGGATCGCCGCCGTGCTCGCCGCAGATGCCGACCTTGAGGTGCTGCTTGTGCTTGGCGGTGCGGCTGGCCCGGCCCTTCTGGATGCCGATGGCGATCAGTTGGCCCACGCCGTCCACGTCGATCGACTGGAACGGATCGATGGGCAGAATCTTCTCCTTCAAGTAAGTCGGCATGAAGCCCTTGATGTCGTCGCGGCTGAAGCCGAACGTCATCTGCGTGAGGTCGTTGGTGCCGAAGCTAAAGAACTCGGCCTCCTCGGCGATCTTGTCCGCGGTGAGTGCGGCGCGGGGCAGTTCGATCATCGTGCCGATTTGGTACTCCACCTTCGTGCCGGCTGCCTTGAAGCACTCGTCGGCCACGGCGATGGCCCGCTTCTTCAACAGCGTCAGTTCCTCGACCACGCCTACGAGTGGGATCATGATCTCGGGCAGCACGCTGATGCCCTTCTTCTTCACCTCGATGGCGGCCTCGATGATGGCCCGCACCTGCATGTCGCCGATTTCGGGGAACACGACGGGCAACCGGCAACCGCGGAAGCCCATCATCGGGTTGTACTCCTGCAGTTCCTCCACGCGTTCCTTCACCTTGGCCGGCGAGAGGCCGAGGCTCTTCGCCACTTCCTCCTGGCCCTTGGCATCGTGGGGGAGAAACTCGTGCAGCGGCGGGTCGAGCAATCGAATCGTGACGGGGAAGCCGTCCATCGCCTCGAAGATGCCGACGAAGTCAGCCTTCTGGAATGGGAGCAGTTTGGCGAGCGCCTTGCCGCGGGCTTCCTGCGTCTCGGCGAGGATCATCTCGCGCATCGCCGTGATGCGATCTTCGCCGAAGAACATGTGTTCGGTGCGGCAGAGCCCGATGCCTTCGGCTCCGAACTCGCGGGCCTTCAGGGCATCCGCGGGGCTATCGGCGTTGGTGCGAATCTTCAGCTTGCGGCTCTTGTCGGCCCAGGTCATCAGTGTGGTGAAGTCGCCGGTCATGGTCGGGGCGACGGTGGGCACTTTGCCGATCATCACGTCGCCGGTGGTGCCATTGATGGTGAGGAAGTCGCCGGCCTTCACGAGGTGTCCGGCGATGCTGACGGTTCCCCTGGCCTCGTCGATTTTCATGGCCTCGCAGCCAACGACGCAGGGCTTGCCCCAACCGCGGGCGACGACGGCCGCATGGCTCGCCTTGCCGCCGGTGCTGGTCAGGATGCCCTTCGCCAAGTGCATGCCCGCGACGTCTTCGGGGCTCGTTTCCTTGCGAACCAGCATGATCGGATCGTTGGGGTGCTTAGCCGCGTGCGCGACTGCGGCTTCGGCGGAAAGCACGATCATACCGCAGGCGGCACCGGGACTCGCTGCGATGCCCTGGGCCACCGGCTTCACGTCGGCCTTCGGGTCGAGTTGCGGCAATAGCAGGTGGTTGAGCGAATCCGGTGCGACGCGATTCACGGCAGTCGTCTCGTCGATCTTGCCTTCCTTCACCATCTCGACGGCGATGCGAACCGCGCTCGTACCCGTACGCTTACCGGTGCGGGTTTGCAGCATGTAGAGCATGCCGTCCTGCACGGTGAACTCGATGTCCTGCATTTCCTTGAAGTGCTGCTCGAGCTTCTCGCGGATGTCCATGAGTTGCTTGTAGACGCGTGGCATTTCCGAATCGAGCTGGGCAATATGTTCCGGCGTGCGGATGCCGGCGACCACATCTTCGCCCTGTGCGTTGATGAGGTAATCGCCGTAGAAGACGTTCTCGCCGGTATTGGGGTCGCGGGTGAAGGCGACGCCGGTGCCGGACCCTTCGCCCATGTTGCCGAAGACCATCGCCTGCACGTTCACCGCGGTGCCTTTCAGGCCCGTGATGCGTTCGATGCGGCGATATTCGATGGCCTTGTTGCCGTTCCACGAGTTGAACACGGCGTTGATGGCGAGCATCAACTGCTTCTTCGGTTCCTGCGGGAAGTCTTCGCCGACGTGCTTCTTGTAAACGGCCTTGTACCGCTTCACGAGTTCCTTCAGATCGTCGGCCGTGAGATCGGTGTCGAGCTTGGCCTTCTTCTGATCCTTCAAGCTGTGAATCTCGTGTTCGAAGGCCTCGTGCTCGCAGCCCATGGCCGTGGAGCCGAACATGTCGATGAGGCGGCGATAGCTGTCGTAAGCGAAGCGCGGGTTGCCCGTCTTCTTGGCGAGCCCTTCGACGGAGGCATCGGTGAGGCCGAGGTTGAGGATGGTGTTCATCATGCCGGGCATCGACAGCGCGGCACCGGAACGGACCGACACGAGAAGCGGATCGGTGGGGTCGCCGAACTTCTTGCCGCCGAACGAGTCCTCGACCTTCTTGACGCACTCTTCGATCTGCGGGATGGCGGCTTCCGGGAGCTTGTTGCCGGCTTCGAGGTACGCGGCGCAGACTTCGGTCGTGATGGTGAATCCGGGCGGTACGGGAATGCCGATCTTGCACATCTCGGCGAGGTTGGCTCCTTTGCCGCCGAGGAGTTCTTTCTGTTTGCCATCGCCGTCCGCCGTGTTGCCGCCGAAGAAGTAAACGTGCTTCGTGCTCATTGTCGCCTTGCGTGAGTGTGTGGAGAACCGCGCCGGTTGCGGCCGTTAGCGTCCAATTTACGAAAGCAGGCGGGCGCGGCCAAGGAGTACGCGGAGCTCCCAGTTCGGTCACTCCTTCATTCCCGCGATCCACTTCTCGATTAAGGCGACGGCCTTCTCGTCCACCACGTTCGAGGCAATGTGCGGCATGCGCCCGAGGCCGAGGCGCGTCATGCGGTGGTGGATCATCGACCGGGACGGATCGCCGGGCACGAGCAGCTTCGGATCCTTCAGGTCGAAACTCCCTTGGCCCGGCTTCACGCCGATCGTGTCGGTCTCTTTGATCGGCAGCGTGTAGAGCAACTGGAACTCGGCGTTGCCGCCGCCCCACTTGCGATGGCAGTGGCTGCAGTTCGCCTGAAGGTACGATCGCGCCCGCTTGTCGAGGTCGGCCTTCTCATCGCGCGGGTCGACCAATTTGTCGAGTCGATCCACGGGCTTGGGCAGCTTCTTGTCGAAGATGCCGAGGTGTTCGAGCGTGCTGAGTTGGTTGGCGATCGTGCCGCCGTAATCGTGATCCTTGTTCATCTGAGCGGTGTTGACGCCGAGCGCGTACTTGGCCGTCACCGTGTGGCACATCGTACACTCGGTGCGGCTCGGGAAGTGCCACTTCTGCTTCTTCTCGCCCACGTTGAACTCCCGATCGACGCCTTTGGCATCGGCGAGTTCGGCATCGGTTTGCTCGTCGTTCCAGATGTAGGTGTAGCCGCTCCAGACCTGATCGCCGTACTCTTCGGTGCCGCCGACGCGCTCGGCCACGAGCAACCGCGTTTCCAGGCGGCGCTTCTTGCCGGGCTCGGTTTCCAATGAGAACGTCTTCACGAGAACCGTGCCATCCGGGAACCGCCAACCGGGGACCGAACCCGGCGCGGGCTGCGGGTAAATCACCGTCTCGTACTCGATCTTCGAATCGCCGGGCAGCCCGATGAAGCGTTCCTTGAAGGCACCATCGGACCAGAGTTCGGCATTCACGGAATAAGGAATGAGCCCCTTCGCCGGGACGTGATCCTTCGTGGAGGAGAATACGCCGGTCTCGCTGAGCATGATCGGGAATTTCGCGGGCGGTGCGACATCCTTCGATTTCGGCGCGACCACGATCCGATAAATGCCGCCGTCGATGAAGTCGAGTGCGACCACTTCGCCGTCCGCGTCCTGGCCCCAGGCAACGATTCGCAGCGTGGTATCGACGAGTTGAAAGTGCCAGCCCTCGACGGGTTTCTTCGTCTTGGGATCGTACTTGAAGGTCCAGATGCGGCCGGTGTCGTAGTCGCCGTAAATGTACAGTCCTTTCAGTTCGGGCACCTTCTTGCCTCGATAGACGAAGCCGCCGGTTACGGAACGGAACTCGGCGTGGTTGTGCTCGACCACTGGCGGGAGGATCGCGGTTGGGCCGCGCTTGCGTTCGGGGCGGAAGTCGTGGGTGCCTTCCTTAATGCTCCAGCCGTAGTTGCCGCCCTTGTCGATCTTGAGCACCATGTCCCACAAGTCTTGCCCGACTTCGCCGGCCCAGAGATCGCCGTTGGCAGTGTCGAAGCTGAACTTCCAGGATTGGCGAATGCCGTAGGCATAGATTTCTCCGCGAGCACCTTCGGTTTTCACGAACGGGTTGTCGCCGGGAATCGAGTAGCTTTTCTTCCGGTCGGTCTCGGTCACGTCGATGCGAAGGATCTTGCCGGAGATCACGCCGAGGTTCTGAGCGTATTCGAGGGTGTCGGCAATGCCGCTGCTGTCGCCCGTTGAAAGGTACAACATGCCGTCCGGGCCGAAGCGAAGGCAGCCGCCATTGTGCCCGCCACTCGGCCACGTGATGATTTGCTTCGCGGACTTCTCATCGGCAGTGCCCGTCTTCGGATCGACGGTGTAGCGCATCACGCGGCTGCCGTCGGGCGTCTCCTTCGAACCATCCGGAACTTCGGACAGGAAGATGAAGCCGGTCTCCGCGAACTTCGGATGGAAGGCGAACCCATAGACCGTGTGCTTCACGTCGAGAACGAGTTTCTTCTCGGGCTCCTTTGCCGTGGCGTCAAAGACGTAAATCTTCCCCTTGCGCTCGGCGATGCCCCAGGCGTTGCGGCCCGGCACCGCGGCGATCTCCAGCGCTTCGTCGAACTTCAACTTCGGATAGACGCGCTCGACGCGGTACGGGTCGGGCGGCTCGGGCGAGCCCTTCACCTTCGAGGTCGTCCAGAGTTCGCGCTTCTCAATGCCGGTGGCCTTGCGAACGGGAGTATTCTCCGCCGCGGCTTGCGGCTTCGAGTAGGGATACACGGCGACGGCGATTCCGGGGATCAGCAGCAAGACGAGGCTACGCACGGTGGACTCCGCGAATGGGGGAGGGTGAGCCTTCGCAGAGTATACCCACGTCTCAGGGGAATGCGAGAACGACTTCGCTCGACGTGCGCGGTTCGACCTTCAAGTTGCGGATCGCTTCGTGCGGCGTGCCGTAAGTCTGGCGAAAGATCAGGCCAGTCTCGGGGTCGCGCTCCTGCTTCTTCACGTCCCAACCGGGGAGCCACGCCACGACTTCCACGCTCCCGGCCGGCACATCTTGGAACGTGAATCGACCCTCGCGATCGGCAATCGCGTAGTACGGGTGATCGACCACGAACAGATCGGCGCTGGCCCAATAATACCCGGCCGCACTTGAGAGTTCGACGCGACCCGGCTTGTCGAACTTCCGCATCAATGGCTGATTCGGTTCCGGGAACGTCAAGCTGAAGAACGCGGAACCGCGCGCTCGCAGAACGTGGTACGCGGGTTCCGTTGACAGCATCGTGACTTCGTCCCCGCGACGAACGAAGCCGGAACGTGAGGGCTTCGCGTCGCCCTGATGAATCTGGATGCCGCGATCCTGGAGGTGTACGCGAATCGGCTTGAGGTCCCAGGGCTTCGCATTCCCGGCATTCACGCCGCGCAGGAACACGACCGCCCCGACCACGCCGCGCGATGGCTCGTCGATCGCCGGGCAGTTCGGGTTCGGGATCATCTGGATCGCGAAGTTGCCCTCGGGTCCTGGCGATCCGTACAGGAATGGCGATGCAACCGGCGTGGCACCCGGCCAGGTCACGCGGCCGGAGATGGTCCCACAGTGGGCCGGATCGAAGACTGTGACGAGCGGGACGGTTTCAGCCGGCACCTCGACGGGAAGTCCGGCGGCGAAATCCGATTCGGATTCGCACGAAGCCGCGGCCACGAGCAGGATCAACGGAAGCAGCAAGGTGAAGTATCGCACGAGAATCCTCTTCAAAGTCGGGATGTGGTGTAACCCATTGGGGAAGTGCTGAGCAAGAGAGAATCGCACCTCACTCGCTTGCTGCCGCCCATTGAAGACGATAGGATTCTCTCAACTTCTTTCTCTGGTTCCCGATGCCACCTCCCGTCGCGAAACAACGAGCCCTTCTGGCGGTACTTCTGATCGCGAGTCTCGCGGCCGGGCTGTACGTTCTCGTGCGACAGTTCAGTGGAAGTTCGGATGTTGCCGAGGCGGAGCGTGCGATCGAGGATCGCCGATTCGACGACGCGCGACTCCACCTCAAGACACATCTCGAGAAGAATCCGAAGGACGCCCGCGCGAGGCTGCTCGCCGCGCAAGCCGCACGCAGGGCCGGGAAGTACGACGAAGCCAAACTTCAACTTCGCACGCTGGAGACCGACCGCATTTCCTCCGAACTCCTGCGGTTCGAGCAGCGCCTGCTGGCGATTGAGCAAGGTGAACTCTCCGGCATCGAGGAGGGTCTCGCCACCGGTCGCGATCGGCCGAACGAGATCGAGACTCCGCTCTTGCTCGAGGCCTTCATCGTGGCGGGATTGAATCGGATCGCTCCGTCGCTGAGTACGCACGTTCCCGTTCCGGTGGGCAGTGCCCCGCCGCTCCTCGATAAATTGGAACGGCTGATCGGGATGTGGATGCTGTCGCGAACGAGCCCGCAGGATCGAACCGCGGGCCTCGCATGGCGGGGCCGAATGCGCGAACTCGCCAGCGATCACGCCGGGGCCCTCGCGGACCTGCGTGCCGCGTTGGAACGAGATCCGAGCCACTTTGAAGCCACCTTCCACTACGCGCTCTTCATCGCCCAGGAAAACCCGAACGAAGCGAGTAGGCGGCTCGAATCGCTCAGGGGGCGATTTCCCGACGATCCGCGAATTTTGTTCGCTCTCGCCACGGCACTTCACGGCTTGGGGCAACTGGACGAATCCGCCCGCCTGCTCGATCGGGTCATCGCGATCGAGCCGTCCAGTTCCATGGCTCATCTCGAGCGCGGAGCGGTTGCGATCGATGCGCGAAAGCCGATCGAGGCGGAAGCCTGGCTGCGGAAGGCGTACGCGCTCGCGCCCCGTGTTGCCGAGACGCAACTGGCACTGGCACGCTGCATGAGGCTTCAGGGCCGCACGCAAGAGGCGGATCGCTTTCAAGATCGCTTCCTCGAACTGGAAGCCGAGGCCGCTCGGACCGATCGGTCGGCCAGCGGCAAGAACCCGTAACGAACCCACGCTCCGGGTATCAGTGGAACCATGACACAACACAATCCCATCGATTCGGCACCCCGGCGCTTCAAGCTCGCTCCTCTCGCCATTTGCGCGGGAATTCTACTCCTCGCCGTTGGCGTACTCGCCTACTGGCTGCTGACATCTCAGTCGGACGATGCCGGAACCGATCAGCCCACCGAACAGACCTCGGATCCGGGCGGTGACGTCGGGCCCCCGTGGTTCCGGGACGCAACGCCGGACTCCGGCGTGAAGTTCACTTACCGCAACGGCGAGGAAGCCAATCAGTTCACGATCCTCGAATCGTTGGGCGGAGGCGTCGCGCTCCTCGACTACGATGGCGATGGCCGGCTCGACATTTTTCTCACCGGTGGCGGCTCGTTCGAGGGCCCCACTCGAACCGAGATTCGAGGCCTCCCGTGCCGTCTCTTCCGAAATCTGGGCAACTGGAAGTTCGAGGACGCCACCGAGAAGGTCGGCTTCAATCGCACCTGGTTTTACACGCACGGCGTGGCCGTCGCCGACTACGATTGCGATGGCTGGCCCGATCTCGTCGTCACCGGCTTCGGCAAGATCGAACTGTTTCACAACGTGCCCGACGGCGCGGGCTCGCGGCGATTTCAGGAAGTGGGTGAATCGCTCGGCCTGAAAGATTCCTCGTGGAGTACCAGTGCCGGCTGGGCCGACATCGATGGCGACGGCTACCCGGAACTGTACGTCTGCCATTACGTGAATTGGTCGTTCGCCAACAATCCCGCGTGCATCGGGTACGTGCCCGGCGTGCCGCGCGATGTCTGCGCGCCGCAGCGGTTCAAGCCCCTCGTGCATTCGCTCTTCAAAAACGAAAAAGGGCGGTCATTTCGCGATGTTGCCGGCGAGCAGGGCTTCACCGCGACGGGATGCGGATTGGGCGTGGTCTTGGCGGACGTCAACGCCGATGGCCGCCCGGATATTTACGTCGCCAACGACGCCACGAACAACTTTCTGTTCCTCAACCGGGGCGGCAAACTCGCCGAGGTCGGATGGCGCAGCGGCGTCGCGGTGGACGATGGCGGCCGCTACAACGGGAGCATGGGCACGGACGTGGGAGACTACGATGGCACCGGCCGCGCCTCGATCTGGGTCACGAACTTTCAAGGCGAACTCCACGCTCTCTACCGCAACCTCGGGCTGCCGAGCCCGAACGAAGCGTTCGACTTCCAATCGCGAGCGGTCGGCCTGACTGCGATCGGCACCCTGAACGTCGGATTCGGTTCCGCCTTTCTCGATGTGGACAACGACGGGTGGGAAGATCTGGCCATCGCTCACGGACACGTAGTTCTCAAGCCGAGCCTCGGTAGCCAGCGCGAACAGAAACCGGTGTTGCTGCGGAACGTCGAACGCGAGCGGCGGAGGTTCTTCGAGAATGCCAGCGGTCGGGCCGGGAAGTATTTCGAGACGCCCGCGATGGGCCGCGGCCTGGCCGTCGGCGACCTCGACAACGATGGCTGGCCCGACCTCGTGATCGGCAACACCAACTCGCCCGTCGCGATCTTGCGGAACGTCGCGGCCGAATCCACGCCGCAAAACCGCTGGCTCGGCGTGCGGCTCCTCGGACGAGCGAATCGCGACATCGTGGGTTCCACCGTCACGCTCGAAAATACCTCGCGAACGCTCACGCGGTTCGCCAAGGGCGGCGGGAGTTACCTCTCCTCGGGCGACCGGCGCCTGTTGTTCGGACTCGGGGAAGGCGAGCTGGTTCGCAAGGTGACGGTGAAATGGTCGTGGGGCGAGTCGCAATCTTGGGAGAACCTCGAGCCGGGTGCGTACTGGGATTTGCGGGAAGGCGAGTCGAAAGCAGTCCGTCAGGCCATTCCGCGATAAGCTCCGAAGCTTCGGCAAAGTGTCCGGTTGCCACGAGCCGGCCTTGAATCTTTTTCGACAGCCTGTTGCTCCGCGAAAACCCGGTGGGTATAGTGAGTAAGACCAGACAGGGCATTGCCGCCCACGGGGGGTGGTGGCTCGGTCCGGAACAACCGTTAAAGGGCTCCCTCTCATGCTGCGCATCGCACTGGCTGTCGCGCTCGGCTTCTCGATCATCACCCTCGCGGGGGTGAACAGCAACGCCGCCGAAGACAAGAAGGACGACAAGGCCAAGGTCACCAAGCTCGAAGGCAAGCTGGTTTGCACGAAGTGCAAGCTCAGCGAGACCGAAGAGTGCGGTAACGCCCTCCAGGTGACCAAGGACGACAAGGTCATCACCTATTACCTCAAGGACAAGGGTAAGAAGGAAAGCTACCACAAGTGCTCCGGCGAGCAGGCCGTGATCGTGACTGGTAAGGTCTCGAAGGACAAGGACGATGAGAAGAAGATGATCATCACCGACGCGAAGGTCGAGAAGGTCAAGTAAGGTTCGATTGCCTACGCCCAGACGAACGCCGCCCTCACCGGGCGGCGTTTTTCGTTGCCGCGCTGCCCGCGTCTGCGGTTGGCAATGCAAAGTGAACGCGGTAGGATAGCCGCCCCAAGTCGGAGACAGTCGATGAAGATCATCCTCGCCAATCCCCGCGGCTTCTGCGCCGGCGTCAACATGGCCATCGAGAGCCTCGAGAAAGCCCTCGCGCTCTTCGGAGCGCCGCTCTACGTCTACCACGAAATCGTCCACAACCGGCCCATCGTCGAACGCTTCCGGGAACTCGGCGTCGTGTTCGTGGACGAAGTTTCCGAAGTGCCCTCGGGCGGCACCGTACTCTACAGCGCCCACGGCGTCTCACCCGCCATTCGCGAACAAGCTCAAGCTCGCAACCTGCGAGCCATCGATGCCACGTGCCCGCTCGTCACCAAGGTTCACATGGAAGCCGTGAAGTTTGCGCGGGAAGGGTACACCATCGTGCTCGTCGGCCACGAGGGGCACGACGAAGTGCTCGGCACCATGGGCGAAGCCCCCGCGAGTATCGTCCTCGTCGAAGATACCGACGACGTCGCGGCTTTGACATTACCCGACGATGCAAAGCTCGCCTTCCTCACGCAAACGACCCTCAGCGTAGACGAGGCGCGCACCGTGATCGAGGCACTTCGCAACAAGTATCCGCAGATCGTGGGGCCGAACAAGGACGACATTTGCTATGCGACGCAGAACCGGCAAGAAGCCGTTCGCGATCTCGTGCCGGAGGCGGATGTGGTACTCGTCCTCGGGAGCCGAAACAGTTCGAACAGCCAGCGACTCGCGGAGATCGCACGCGGCACCGGCCGCGCGGCGCACCTGATCGACCGCGTGAGCGAGATGAAGACCGAGTGGTTTCAAGCGACGGATACCGTGCTCGTGACGGCGGGGGCCAGCGCTCCTGAGGAACACGTGCAAGCCTGCGTGGAGCTTTTGAAAAAAACGTTCGGAGCGGAAGTGGAGTCGCGGATCGTTCGCGAAGAACACGTGAGCTTCCCGCTGCCCCGTGAGTTGCGCGTCATTTCCTGATTGAATCCGCGAGCGAATACGCTCCTCAATTCTCGATGCCTTCCGCGATCCTGTGCTACAGATTCTTCACGTCTTGAGATCGTCGAATCGTTCCTCTTAGCTTCTCGCACCTTTTGGTGTTGGAAGTTCGACTCCGGCGCGAAACTTCCTGCACCCGGTGCCCTCGCCGCGCTCGCTCGTCAACCCCAGGGATAGCCGATGACCACACGAACCCCACGCGCGATCCGGCTGCCGACGACATCGCGATACGAGTTCCAGGCACCAATCGGCTCGGGCGGGATGGGCACGGTCTATCGCGCGCTCGATCGCCGAGACGGCCAGCTGGTCGCCATCAAGGTCATGAAGTACAAGCTCTCCGAAAACCCGACGCTCCACCTGCGTTTGGCCCGGGAGTTTCGCGCCGCGAGCGAACTCGAACATCCGAACATCGTCCGCGCGCTCTCCATCGAGAACGATGGCGAGATCAGCTACCTCGTGTACGAACTCATCGAAGGCGGCAACCTCGGCGACCACGTCGTAAAGCACGGCAGACTTCCGGAAGACGTCGCGATCCGCATCATCACGCAGATCGCTCAAGCTCTCCAGTACGCTCACGGTCGACACGTCATCCACCGCGACGTGAAGCCCGACAACATCTTGCTCCAGGCGGACGGCAGGGTGAAGCTCACGGACTTCGGGCTCGCCAAGGATTACAGCGCGGAGGATCAAGACCTGACGCGGGCGGCGAGCGGGCTGGGAACGCCGCACTTTATGGCTCCGGAGCAATTCGCGGATGCGAAAACGGCCGATGCGCGCTGCGATGTCTACTCGCTCGGCGCGACGCTTTACAACCTGCTCACCGGCGTGCTTCCCTTCGATGCCAAGTTCGCTCTGGCCATGCTCGCGATGAAGGAAACGTGCAACTACCCGCCGGCGAGCCGCATCGTACCGGGGCTGAACGAACGAATCGACGTGGCGATCCGGGCGGCTCTCGATCCCGACGCCGACAAGCGGCCGGCCTCGTGTTTGGAGTTCTTCAAACTCTTGACGGGTCGTCGTCGTTTGAAGGATCCGCTCGCCGCGACTCCGGCTCCGATTCGGACGCTGGTGCCCGCGGAAGACAATCGGCGAACCTCGATTCGATTCCCCCTCCGCGTCGGCAGTTCGGGAGTCGTCGATACCGACATCCACGGCGGCGACTCGCAGGAATTTTGGCCGCTCGTCGTGCGCGATGTCTCCGCGCAGGGCATCGGCATCCTGCTGGCTCGACGGTTCGAACCGGGCGCGGAACTGGCCATCGAACTCACACTCGAACCGGGCCGTCAGCAGCAAGTGCCCGCTCGCGTGGTGCGCGTTCAATCCGAACACGCCGGGCACTGGATTCACGGCTGCGAGTTCGAGCGAGCACTGACCGCGGAACAACTGCGGGCTCTCGTGAAGTACGCCTAACCTTTCCGATCGCCGACATCGCGGTGGGGAACCGCGAGTCGGTCTCGAACGCCCACGGGGCAAAGGAATTTGCGATGGGGAAGCCGATTCAAGCGAAGGCGGTCGGGCTCGTGGGAGTCCGTCGCGGATTGACCCACGCCCAGTTTCAGACGCTGTGCCGGATGCTCGTGACCCAGAAGGGCCGCGGGGCGCTGGCGGGCATCGAGGTCGCACACCGATCGAACGACGGGTGGTCCGGGGCCGACTTTTCGCGCATCGCGCGCTGGATGGGCAGCGTGCCCAAAATCGTGGTCCACGACTCGGGTCGTCCCATCGAGGAACCCCCGCCCATCAGCACCGAGTCGATGACGTCGTGGGCCGAGTTCTCGCTCGACTCCGAATTCGTGCCGCCGTGGAACCGTGAAATCGTGGATGAATCCGAATTGATCCTGGCCTGCCCGCCGGTCGCCGAGGAAGAATACCGCTCGCGAACGTGGGGCACGGTTCGTTATGCTCGAAGCCAGGCCAAGTCGGTTGTGGTGATCTACCCCAACGGTACGGTCGATGTCGGCGGGCAGCCGTTCTACCTCGTGAAAGAAACGCAGGCCGGTGAAAACCTCTGGGTCTTCCTCTGCCGCGATCCGAAAGAGGAAGGGTACCCCGGCGTGTCCGTTCGGCCCGCGTTCCTCGAAACGCTGCCCCAGGAAGACCGCGTCGAGGCCGTGCGGCCCGTGGTCGGCCGATCCAAGCAATCCGCCGTTCGCTTCCGCGAGTTCCCGACCCGCAGGGCACTTCACCACGCCGGGTTTGAAGAAGTTGGAGCCTATCGCGTGTGCGATTCGTGGGAAGACTATCACTTCCCCTGGGAACTCGCATCGAGCGACACTTCCGAATCGGGTCAGACGGGTGAGACGAACGCGGAGGCTCGGAACACCAACTCCTATTTCAACGGGCGAGCCGAGCCCGGCGTATCAGCCATTTCCGCGGTAGTCGGGTGCAACGGATGACCAGGAGCGCTGAGCCGATAGAACCTCACCGAATTCCGAGCAACTTGTGCGTTTGCAGGCTCAGTCGCCACTGCGGGTGAGCCAAACAATACTCGACGGCCAACTGCCGATTCCGGGTCGCATCTGGCCCGTCCATCGGTTGCAAGTAGAAGAAACCGAAAGCGAGATCCTCGAACCGATCCGGTTCGGCACCCGGTTGCGGGAAGACCAACTTCAACTCATCCCCGGATCGAAGCACGAACTCGGACCCGGCTTTGGGGCTCACGCAAACCCAGTCGATTCCCGCCGGTGGAAGCCGAGTGCCATTGGTCTCGATGGCTATTTCGAACCCGGCGGCGTGGACGGCTGCGATCAGCGGTTCATCCATCTGCAGAAGTGGTTCACCACCGGTGAACACGACGAAAGGTCGGCCACTCGCGGCGGCCGAATTCGATTGCCAGGTCGACGCCACTGCTGCGGCCAAGCTGTCGGCATCGGCGAAGACTCCTCCGCCGGAACCATCCGTGCCGAAGAAATCGGTGTCGCAGAATTGGCATTGGGCGGTCGCACGGTCCTCCTCGCGACCGGACCAGAGATTGCACCCCGAGAAGCGACAGAAGACGGCGGCTCGACCCGAATTTCGGCCTTCTCCCTGGAGCGTATAGAACAACTCCTTGATCCGATACGCCATGAGAATACCCGTCGAGACGACAGAAGAAATGGATTCGCCAGTTGCGGCTTCGTGGTGGGTTACGACTGCACGACGCCGCAAGACACTCACACGTTCTGGAGGCGTTCGTTCCATTCTTCGAGGAGCTTGCCGATGCTCTTGAAGGCGTAGTCCATATTGGCCAGTTCGTGGCCCAGGTCCAGGGCGCGCGGGAGGTCGCCGTTCTCGGCGGAACCCGTGGCCAGGTGGTAGAGCAGTTCCTTCTTGCCCGCGTCCTCGTCCGGCGGGAGTGCCGTGAGCGCTTCCTCGAAATTCCGTTGTGCCAGACGCCAATTCGCTCGCTTCTTGAAGCAGACGCCCAAATACAGGCTTGCCTTCCACTTCCACTTGTCGTCGCGTTTGGCAAGCTGCAGTTCCGCAATAGCTTCCTCGGTGAGGTCGGCCTTCAAGAGGCGCATCCCGAGTTCGAGCCGATGTTGCACGTCGTTCGGGAAGCGATCGGCCCGCATCCGGAAGATCGCGATCTCCCGCGCGTTGAGTTCCTTCATCAACTTCGAGCGGCGCTTCTTCAACTCCTCCTCGGTCATCGGCTCGGCATCTTGTTCCACATCCTCGTCGGCCTCGATGCGTCGAGCCTTCTCCTTCAACTTGCGGAGTTTGTCCTCGGTCTGCTCGATGCCCTTTTGGATGGGGGCGAGGTCGAGGTCCATCAGTGCGAGTTGAAGCTGGAAGGCGTTGCCGGTGGGCCCGAGACCCTGTTGAAGTGCGGCGCGGGCGCGATCGTCTTGGCCGACCTTGCGGTAGACGGCAGCGAGTTGCACGTAGAGGCTCGGTTCGGTGGGGGCGGCCTCAATCCGCTTGCGGATCGGCTCCGATTCGCGCGTGCCTTTTTCCTGCTTCTCCGCGGCTCGCGCTTCGATGCGCCCGAGTATGGGAGAATCCTTGGTGCCAGCAGCCGCTTCCTCGTACTGGCCCTTTTGGATGGTCGCACTTGCGGCGAGATCCTTGGCCTTGTGAGCCGCTTCGACGTCGGTCGGGTGCTTTTCCTTCACGAGTTGCCAGAGCACGATGGCTTTGGGGTAGTCGCCTCGCTTCTCGAAGAGGCGAGCGAGCGCGCGGTTGAGCGTGGCGTCGCGCGGGTACTTCTGCCGAGCCTGATCGAGCGAGTAGACTGCGAGGTCGTTGAGACCGAGAGCGTCGAACGCCTCGGCCATGTCCATCTGCGTGCCCAGATCCCAGGGGTTGCGGTAGAGAACTTGCTCGGCGTTCTCCAGCAAGCGGAGGTAATCCCGCGCTCGCTTCGCGGACTTGACCTTTGCCTTCCAACGCGGCGTACTCAGAAAGCAGAATCGGCTTCCGCGCAGGTTGTTCCCGTACTTGTCCTTCTGAGTCTTGCGCAGGGTCTGGCGATACAGGAAGTTGGCGGGTTCGAGCTTGCAGCAAGTCAGCATCAAGGTGATGGCGTAGTCCAGGTTGCGGGATTGAATGGCTTCCTTGGCGCGAACGAAACTGTCTTGAGCAATGCGTTTCTGATCGACGGTCGGTGCGGGAAGGGTGGGCGTGGGATCGGGCATGACTCCATCTCGTCGGGGGGTCGCCGTGGCGGGGGACGCCAGCCGGACTGAGCGTACCATAAGTCCACTTCCGCTGATATGGTTGTATTACATCCTACGCAGTGGCGGTGACGATCCCAAGAAGGCAAGATGAAGACAGAGGTGTTCGCGGTCGACGGATTGAACCCCGATCCGGAAGCGATCCGTCGGGCAGCGTCCGTGCTGCGCGGCGGTGGGCTGATCGCTTTTCCGACTGAAACCGTCTATGGCCTGGGTGCCAATGCTCTCGACGCGGACGCCGTGGCTCGCATCTTCCTGGCGAAGGGCCGACCGGCCACCAATCCCGTCATCGTTCACATTGCAGATCGGGATTCTCTTTTAAACGTGACGGCGGCCTGGCCGGAGACAGCAAATCTTCTCGCGGCGCGATTTTGGCCCGGACCGCTCACGATCGTGGTGCCTAAATCGCCTGAAATTCCGGACATCGTGACGGCCGGCGGCCCGACCGTGGCGATTCGTTGGCCGGCCCATCCCGTGGCTCAGGCGTTGATTCGGGAAGCCGGGGTTCCGATTGCCGCGCCGAGTGCCAACCGCAGCACTGCTCTTTCGCCGACGCGGGCCGAACACGTGTTGAACGGGCTCGACGGCCGTATCGACATCATCCTGGATGGCGGCTCCTGCTCCGGCGGCCTCGAATCGACGGTCGTCGACGTGACGGGTCCGACCGTGCGTTTGCTTCGCCACGGGCTGGTTTCAGTTCCGATGTTGGAAGAAGTGGTTGGCTCGGTGGAGCGAGCGAGTTGTGCGAATGAAGGCGTGGCGCGTTCGCCCGGGCAGATGAAGAAGCACTACAGTCCGCGAACCGAGTTGCGACTGGTTGGGAGCGAGGTTCTGATGGACGAGCTTCTTCAAGCAACTCACGCGGGCCAAAAAGTTGGAAGTGTGATGTTTCACGGTGTGAGCCTTGCGCCAGGCACGGGCTCTGGAGCTTTTATCAGCCTCCCCGCGGACCCGATCCTTGCCGCTTCGCTCCTTTACGACACGCTCTTCCGACTCGACCGAGCCGGCCTCGACCTGATCCTCGTGGAGTCGCCGCCGGAGACGCCCGAATGGGCAGCCGTTCGGGATCGGCTGACGCGAGGGGCGGCTCGGGACTAGTGTAGCGTCAATCCTCAATCGTAGGGTTGATTGCGAAATGAGCCGGAAGCATCAGCGACGGTCTGCACATAGAATCCGTCGCTTACAGTTCACCACGAAGGCACAAAGTTCACACAAAGGGCCACAAAGAGAAGCAAGGTTCATCACGATCCTTCGTGTTTCTTTGAGTGATCTTCGTGCCTTCGTGGTGAAATGTGCGAGAGGGAGACAGGGCCTTTCCTACGTGTGCGGTTTTCAAACAGAGCCTAACCTTGAGTCTGAAGGAATGCACCAGGCTCGCAAGCCGCTTTTGGTTGCTCCTATCCCTTCCCACGGCGCACTGCACGCACGAGCCCGTAGAGCGGCACGCTCGCAGCCAATAGGGCCAGTGCATAAAGGCTGTTCCAAGGATCGACCCAGATCGAAGAACCGAGATAGATCAGCGAACCGAGTAGCGCCAGGCCGGGCGTGAAGGGGTAGCCCCAAGCGCGGAACGGTCTCGGTGCGCTGGGTTCCTTCCAACGCAGTACGAAGAGCGCGACGAACACGATCGAGTAGTTAGCGACCAGGAAGAAACTGAGGACGCCGAGCAGCAAGTCGATCGTGCCGGTGAGCAGGAAAGCGACGATGGCGGCGGTGGTGAGCGCGAGCGCGACGGTGGGCGTGCCGCCGGCGTTCACCATCGTGGCCTGTGGAAAGAAGAGCCGATCGCGGCTCATCGCGAACAGCACGCGCGGCGTCTGGAGCGTGCCCGCGTTGCACGCCACGAGAATCGAGACGGTCGCCAGCGCGAAGACGAGCCGGCCACCGTCGGCGGACTCGAAGACCGTTTCCGCCGCCAGAGCCACCGCCATGTCGTGGCCCGCGATCTTGTCGAGGGGCAGTACGAACAGCAGCGAAGCATTCACGAGCAAGTAGATCGCGACGATCGCGAGTGTGCCGAGAATCAGCGAACGCGGCAAGTTTCGCCCCGGATCGCGGACCTCTTCCCCGAAATAGATCGCACCTTCCCAGCCGTCGTAGGTTTGGAGAATCGCCTGGAAGGCGAGCACCGCGGCCCCGAGAAGCAACCAACCCGAGGGAAGGGGAGTGCCCGGTCCGGCTCGGATTGTGGAGGGATCGCCGAATGCGAAGAAAATGCCCACGAGCGCGAGGAAGGCGAGGCCCTTGATGAGCGTCGTCAGTTCTTGAATCTTTCCCGCGTGGCGAACGCTGCGCCAGTGGAGTGCGGCGAGCGCCACCGCAGTGAAGATTGCAACGGCGAGTTCGTACCCCGCGAGTTGCCGGGCGAAGGTCGTGAGGTAACCGGCGAGCAGCAAGTAGATGTACGCCGCTCCGCTGCACAGGCCGAGCCAGTGGCCCCAACCGGTCGCGAAGCCGGCGTATTCGCCGAGGGCTCGCCGCGCGTAAACGTACCACGCGCCGGATCGGGGCATCATCGCCGCGAGTTCCGCCACCGAGACCGCGCCCAGCAGCACGTAGATTCCGCCGATGCACCACGCGGCGAGGAACATTGCGGGATCGGGGAGGCTCTTTGCCACCGCGCCGGGCTGCTTCAAGATGCCGACGCCGATCGCCCCGCCGACCACGACCGCGACGCCGAATGCGGGGCCGAGTACGTTCAGCAGTCCGTCCGCCGGCTTCGTCGGGGTTTCGGTTCCGTCCACGAGGAACGCCTTTTCAGTGAAGGTGTGCTGGTAAGTTAGTGTAGCCGACTCCGACACCCGAATCCGCGCGATGTCCGAGGCAAAGTCTCGCCCGATCGCCTGCGGAGCGTTAAAGTAATCGTCATGGCGGAACTCGAAGCGATCACGAACATCCCGGCAACCAAGGACCGACCCGCGAACGCGACGGGCCAGTTCACCCGGCGCTTCGCCCTCACGCCCGGACTCCCCGTGCGCCTCGGTCGCGACGAAACTAAGGCGGACTGGGCCATTCCCGAAGACGACCAGATTTCGCGCTTCTACGCAAATCTCAAATACGAAGGTCCGAACGGCAAACTCGCGGTGGAGCGTCGCGGCTCCACGGTCGAGTACCCGGAGATCCCGGCGAACAAGATCGTAATCGTGAACAAGGAGCCCGGCGCGAAGGACAAGTTCCGCGAAGTGACGCAGTGCTTCATCGGGCCAGGCGAATCGTTCTGGATTGGCCAGACGCAATTCGCGCTGCGGAGCGAAGCCGACCTGCTGCCCGAGAGCCCCGTGGATCTGACGGTCGCGCCGCGCACGGAGGAACGGACGCGAGGGCAACTCGAGGAAATTCCGTTCGCGAATCCGGCGGCTGCCCTCAAAGCGATGGAACAGTTGCCGGGCATGATCAAGGCGGCGGCGAACGAGCAGGGCCTGTTTCGCCAAATGCTCAAGGTGATCATGGATGCGTTGCCTCGGGCGGATGCCGCGGGGATCGTGCGCGTTCCTCCGGGTTGCCCACCCGGCGAGAAGCGGCTCGCGATCGTGGAATCGAACTTGCGCTCGGCGATTCACTTCGGCACGAAAGGCTTCGCCCCATCGCGGAAGCTCAGCCACAAGGCGATCTCGGAACCGCGCAAGCGCAGCCACCTGCACATCTGGTCCACGGACCCGAAAGACGCCGTCGGCTCCGACGCGTCCGAAGCGGCAGACATGACGCTGGCCACGATGCACCAGCAGAACGTGACGCCGTGGGCGATCTGCACGCCGTTCCAGGACGGTTCGAAGTTCGGACTGTACATTACGGGCCGCGTGAATGGGCAGTGGGCCGCACTCTCGGATGCGGGCAAACAAAAAACGGTGGACGACCTCACGCAGTATCAGAAGATCGCGGAACTCATCGTCGGGCTCATCGAGACGACCCTGCGGATGACGAGGCTCTCGAAGCAGAACACGGTGATCCGCCAAGCTTGGCCGCGCGGCATGTGGAAGTACCTCGAAGATCCGGAAAAGCTGGAAGTCATGCTCAAGCCGTCCGTGCGCGAGGTGACGATTCTCTTTTGCGATTTAAGAAACTACTCCCTGTTCGCCACGAAGAACGCCTCGGACCTACTCGCGGCCCAACGGGAAGTCGCATTCGCGCTCGATGCCATGAGCGGCACGATCACGATGCACGAAGGGATCGTGGCCGGCTTCCGCGGCGATGCGGTTCTGGGATTTTGGGGCTGGCCCGATTCGCACGAGAGCCAGTTGCAGAAGGCCGCGACCGCCGCGGTGATCATTCGAGCGCGACTCGAAGGGGAACTCCAGGGCAAGAAATGCGGGCTGGGGCTGACGCACGGAACGGCGGTGGCCGGGCGGATGGGTGCCCACGACCTTGCCGTGGTCGATCTTTACGGGCCCGTCGTCAATCTCGCCTTCCGGCTCGAAGGGATGACGAAAGCATTCGGCGTCGGCATCATCGTCACGCAGGAGGTCGCCGATCGCGTGGCGGCAACCGATCCCGACGGCCACAGCCTCAAAACGCGAAAGCTCGGCCACGTTCTCGCCAAGGGCTTCACCGAACCGGTCCCCGCCTTCGAACTCTATCCCGCGCACACCCCCACCGTGCAATCGTGGCAACTCCAGGAATGGCTCGGAGCCGTCGAACTCTTCACCGAGGGAAGCTGGGACGAGGCCTACGAGATGTTGTCGCGAAACTTCCCGGAAGATCCCGCGGCCCATTGCCTGATCCGATTCATGGAACACCACAAGAAGCGCCCCCCCGCCGACTGGGACGGCTCGTTCGTCCCGCCCGCCAAGGCGGAGTGAGGATTGATCGTCTCGTATCCGACGAGTATTGTTGAAGTAGGGAGCCGAATCATGCAACAATCAGCGATCTGGCAGGAAGTTCGTGCGTGGCCGCGGGGCGAGCGTCTGGCGCTGGCCGAGAAGTTACTGGAATCGGTACGCGAAGAACGAGCACCCTACGAAGTTTCACCCGAACGCCGAGAAGCGTTGTTGAGCCTGATTGGGATTTGGAAGACCGACCAGGAACTCGACGTGGACAAGATCGTCGAAGAAGCTCGAATGAGCAAATACGGCTGATGCGAGTCATGCTCGACACGAATGTTGTTCTGGATACCATGCTGCAGCGCAAACCGTGGCATCCGGATGCGGATGCCATCGTTCAAGCCGCGGCCCAGGGCTTCATCGTTTGTGCAGCGACAACACTCACACTCGCAACGGTCTACTACGTCGGACGCAAGACATCCGGAGACACAGCGACCCGAGATGCAATCCGAAAATATCTCTCGGCCTTTATAGTCCCATCCGTCAACCATCAGCACCTCCTTGATGCCGACAACATGTTGGGACGCGACTTTGAGGATAACATTATCATCGCAGCAGCCGTTGCCTCCAATCAGGATGCGATCATCACGCGGAATGGCTCCGACTTCGTCCATTCCCCCATCCCGGTTCTCACCCCCGCCGAACTCCTCCAACGAATTCAATTCCCGACACTACCTCCGCCCACGGCGAATGGTTCCCCCTGACCTTCGAGGATCTCTCCGATGCCGCCCGTTCGCCATCTCGTTTTTCTTGCTAACTTCCTTCTGTTTCAAACTCCACTCAAGGCCGAAGAGCCGAGCGGCGCACTCGCCGAGAAACTCGCTGGCGTGAAGTTCGAACCGTACGCCTCGGCGCCGGGCTACTCCGAAGGACCGACTTGGCGGAAGGGTGAAGTCTTCTTTTGCAGTGGAGCCTTGCTTCGCGTCGACGAGAAGAAGGTCGTCCACAAATACTTGGAACTCGGCCCGGCGGGCACCGTGCTCCGCGCCGACGGTCACCTCTTGGTCGCCGATAACAAATACCGTGCGATCCTCGATGTCTCGCCGGAAGGGAAAGTGAGCGTGCTCGCGGATCGCGTCGAGAACCAACCACTACGCAGCCTCAACGACCTCACCGTGGATGCCCGAGGCAACATTTACTGGACCGATCCCGACGGCTCCACGGAGAAGAATCCCGTTGGCAATATCCTGCGGCTGCGGCCCGATGGCCGCGTCGATCTCATCGGCTCGGGGCTCGCGTTCCCCAACGGCCTCGATGTCGATCCCGCGAGCAAGTTTCTTTACGTCATCGAATCGCAATCGAAGAAGATCCTCCGCTACGCGTTGCCGGACGACCGCTATCGGCTCGGCGAGCCCGAGGTCTTCTACGATCTCGGCGGCTCCGGCGGCGACGGCTGCGCCTTCGATGCCGCAGGCAACCTCTGGGTCGCGGACTTCCACCGGCCGGAAACAAGCAAGGGCCGCGTCACCGTACTGAGCCCTGATGCGAAAGTGCTCGCTTACTTGCCCGTACCGGCGAAGGTCATCAGCAACATCGCCTTCGGCGGCCCGAACCACGACGAGATATTCTGCACCACCGGCGACCCGCCCGGCGTCTTCCATGCGAAGGTCGGCGTGAAAGGATTCGCCGGGCATCCCGGCAAGCCGATGAAGGTGCTGCGCGAGTTGAACGTGGTGCCACTGAAGCCGCATCCGGACGCAGATGCGGTTCGGAAAGCCATGAAGCTGGAGAACTTCAATGAGAAGAAGTTCGACGAGTTGATCAAAGAAATCAAGGACGTGCAACTTCGCGAAGGAATCGCTTCGTACCGAGAGGACGTTACCAACCTGCGCGTGGAGCATGCAAAGGATTCGTTGCTGCTCGCGGAGATCAAACGCCTCGGCGGTACGGCGTCGTTCGAGGTCGTGGCTCCTGTTTGGATGCGCGAGATCGCCGGCGACGAGTCTCTTCCCGCATTCCGTCGCATCACCGAGATCGATCTCAACGAACGCACCGACGGGCACAAGGAACCCGTGCCTAAGAAGCTCACCGATCGCGTCACCGACGATTGGCTGAAGAAGCTCGCCGGCCAGGGTCAACTTCGCCGGCTCGAAGTCTCCGGCACCGCCGTCACCAGCGCGGGCCTCGTGCATTTGAAAGGGTTGAAGAACCTCGAAGTGCTGAACGTCTGCCTCACGGCCGTGGACGATCGCGGCTTCGAGCATCTCGCTGGCCTTGCCAAGATGAAGCGCATGGTCGTCTGTTCCTCCAAGATCACCGGGTCCGGCTTCCAGCATCTCGGCGGCATGAAGCAGATCGAATCGATCAACTTGCACTCTTCGCCGGCGAGCGATGCCGGGCTCGAGGCCATCGGTAAACTCACGAATCTGCGGCGGCTCGAAATCGTTCACACGAACGTGACCGATGCGGGGCTCAAGCACCTCGCTGGCCTCACGAACCTGAGGCAACTCCACATCGCCAGCCACGACACCACGGAAGCCAGCCTGCCGTTCCTCGCGGAGTTGAAGGAGCTTTACGAACTGGACGTGTACGAGAAGTCCGCGTCGAACGAGACTCTGGAGCAAGCCGCGAAGCTGCCGAACCTCCGCTTCCTCCGCTTGTTTCAGGGCACCTTCGACGATGCGGGCGTGAAGCACCTCGCGAAGCTCGATTCGCTCGAAGAGCTGACGCTGAACTCCGCGAAGGTCACGGACGCATCCATCGACCATCTCGCGGGGTTGAAGCAGCTTCGCAAGCTGAACCTCGTTGGCACCAAGCTCACCGCCGCGGGCAAGCAGAAGTTGGCGGAGTTGTTGCCGAAGGTGAAGCTCGAGTGATCGTTTCGCGAAGCATCGCGGTTTGCAAACAATTTCGTCGTGCCGTAACATGAACGCACCAACGTTTCTGTTCCACCGTCGTTATCCTTTCAACCGAGGAGTCGTGCATGGTCCGGTCCGTAGCCGGGGCGATGGCGCTGGCACTGCTGTTGAACGCGAGCTTCGCACAGGCGGATGAGCCCGCCAAGGGAACGATCCGCTTCGAGCCGGCCGAGAACGAGAAGACCGCCGTGCCGGTGCGCTATCGGCTCGAAGCGCAGACGCTCGACTACACCCTTGCGCTCCGCTACGAACTGCGGCATAGCGGCGTCAACGTCTACAACTTGACGTTCCCTTCGCCGGTGAAGTCCGCGATTCCCGAGAACGACACGGTGTACGCGGAGTACTTCGTTCCGAGTTCCGCGAGTGCCGGCGACAAGGTGCCGGCCGCGATCGTGCTGGACATTCTGGACGGTGCAGCGGTCGTGGCCCGCGGCGAAGCGGTGTGGCTGGCGCAGCACGGCATCGCCTCGCTCTTCGTCCACATGGCGCACTACGGCCCGCGCCGCCCGCCCGGCAGCAAGGTCCGAATGCTCTCGCCGAACATCGAGCAATCGATGGCCGCGATCCGCCAGACCGTACTCGATTGCCGTTGTGCGACCTCGTGGTTGGCGAGCCGTCCCGAGGTCGATGCGAGTCGTCTCGGGCTCGTAGGCACCAGCCTCGGGAGCATCATCGGGGCGAACGTGGCCGGGGCCGAACCGCGATTGAAGAACGTCTGCCTAGTACTTCCCGCGGGTGGTCTCGTGGATGCGCTGTACGATCATCCGAAGGCGAAGCCGTACACGCCGCTCTTGATGCTGGCCGGCGGTAAGAACGCGGTCAAGAAGGTCGTCGCCCCCGCGGATCCGATCACGTATGCCCCGCAGTTGAAGGAACGCAATCTCCTGATGATCGCAGCGAGCCGGGACGACGTGCTGCCGCCGAGCGCCGCCAAGGCACTCTGGGAGGCGTGCGGCAAGCAAAGGATCATCTGGTTCGATTCGACTCACGTCGGTGCGGCGGCGTTCGTGCTGCCGGCACTGCAAGCTGTGACCGAGCACTTGAAGGGTCGATAAACATTTGCGGCCGGTGTATCTACCGTCCCATCGGAGAACCACGTCATGTTTCAAACGATGTTGGTGGCTGTGCTGGCAACCGGAATGTTGGCGGTGCCGGGAGTCCGCGCACAACCGGGCGCGGGTCAGGATGTCGCAATTCCCTCGGCCGAGAAAATCGTAAGCTTCCTTCAGATGCAGCGAGTTTCTTACGAGAAGGACCTGCCGACCACGCCGTTCAAGGAGGTACTCGAAGACCTGGCCAAGCGGTACGGTGTCATTTTCGTGGTCAACAAGGTCGCGATCGGGGACATGGCGGCCACGCTCGACACGGCCAAGGCCGAGAAACTCTCAGTGACCAAGCTCGATGGGATGCTGCTCGCCACGTTCTTCGACGTGTACTTCCGTGCCCTTCCGGTGCCGGAAATCACCTACCTCGTTCGGGCCGACCACATCGAGATCACGACGCGGGAGGCGGCCCAAAAGGAGGCCGGACTGATGGAGGCGATGGACGAGGCCAAGGCGACGGATGACAAAGGGGAAATCGTGCGTGCGAAAGCTCGCCTCAACCTGCCATTGGTTTGTGTCTCGGCTAAGGGGAAGCCGCTCTCCGCGATTCTCGATGAATTGGCAGCGGCATACGGTTTGAACATCGTCGTGGCCGACGTGAAAGCGCAACTCAAGACCCCACTCACCGAATGCCTCCTCAACGTGCCGGCCGATACCGCTCTCGAACTGCTGGCCGGGCAGGCTGGCCTCAGCGTCGTTCGCAAGGGCAATACCTTCCGAATCTCCAACGCTCCAGGTGCCCAATGACGCGCCCGATCGCATGCCTCGCCGTTGCACTCGTAGCGTTCGCGCCCCAGGTTGCCTTCGCTCAAGACACCAAGAAAGACGCCACGGCGGAGTTGCTGGCAAAACTCCGCAAGCCGATCGACGTCAGCGCGACCGACGAACTTCTGCCTCAGGCGTTTGCTGAGCTGATCTCCGAGCGATTCGGCGTGCCCGTGACGTACAGCGCCGTTGCATTCGAGAATCAGTCCGTCAGTGGATTCAAGATGTCGAAGTCCAAGGGTCTTTCGCTGGCTGCCGTTTTGAAGCAAACGCTCGCGGAAAGGAACGCGACATACTTGGTCCGCAAAGGACATATCGAACTCGTGACGATCTCCATGGCGGCCAAGGAAGCGAAGATTTCGGGCTCGGATGACGACGGCTCGCCTCGACTCTCGCAGCCGCTCGTTTCGGCAATCTACAAGGAGAAGCCGATCAACGAGGCCTTCGCGGATTTGGCCGAGGAATACGACCTGACTGTCGTGCTCGCTCCGCAGGCCGGCGACAACAAGGCCGGATTCGTGAACGCACGCTTGCTCAACGTGCCGGCCGACAAGGCCATCGAGATGTTGGCCCTTCAGGCGGACCTCCGCGTCTTGAAAAAGGGGAATTCCTACTTCGTGACGGGCAAAGACCACGCGAACGAACTGTTCAACGAAGCCCTGGAAAAGAAGAAGCAGCAACTCGAAGTGGAGCAATCGCGGAACGCGCCGTTCGGCCTCCCGATGGTTGCGCCTGCACCTGCTCCCAAGCCGTGATTGGTCCGCCTCACCCGATGATCTCCTCGATCTTCTCGCCGTGGTCCACGTCCAGGCGCTTGCGGCCGGGAATCTCGAGCTTGCGCGAATCGAGGCCCAACTGGTGCAGGATCGTCGCGTGGATGTCCGTCACGTAATGGCGGTTCTCGACGGCGTGGAAGCCGATTTCGTCGGTCTTGCCGTGGACGATGCCGCCCTTGATGCCGCCGCCGGCCAGCCAGGTCGTGAAGCCAAAAATGTGGTGATCGCGGCCATCGCTCCCCTGCGTGCCGGGCGTGCGGCCGAACTCCGTCGCGAATACCACAATCGTGTCCTTCAACAGACCCGTGCGTTTCAGGTCCTTGAGCAGGCCGCCGATCGGTTTGTCGATGGCGAGACAGTTCTTGGAATGGTTGGCCTTTAATCCACCGTGTGCATCCCAGACGCCCGCACCGCCTGCACCGTGTTGAATCTGGATGAAGCGGACGCCGCGTTCGACTAACCGTCGGGCACCGAGTAGCTGCATGCCGAACTCGCGCGTCTCCGGCCGGTCGATGCCGTAGAGCTTCTTCGTTTCCTCAGTCTCCTTCGAGAATTCGAGCACTTCGGGCAGCGACTTCTGCATGCGGAAGGCCAGTTCGTAGCTCTTGATGCGGGCATCCAGGGCCGCGTCGTTCGGGTACTCGGCCGCCTTCAGTTTGTTCAACTTGCCGGAGAGTTCGAAGCCGGCCTTCTGTTCCGCGGCCGTGATCGACCCCTCCGGTTTGCCGTAGTCGAGTGGGTTCGCCGGATCGACGCGGAGCGGCACCGCATCGTGCGCCGGGCCGAGGTAGTGGCCGTCCTTGATGTTCCAGTATTCGCGCTTACCCATGCTGATGAACTGCGGCAGGTTTTCGTTCAGCGTGCCGAGGCCGTAGTGGACCCAGGCACCGAGCGTGGGGAATTCGCCGTCCAACATGTGGCGGCCGGTGTGGAACTGCGTTTGAGCACCGTGGTTGTCGTCGGTCGTGAACGTGGAGCGAACCACGGCGATGTCGTCGATGCACTCGCCGGTGTGCGGCAACCAGTCGGAAATTTCGATGCCGCTCTTGCCGTACTTCTTGAAACCGACCTGCAACGGCAGCAGTTTGTTGCGTTGCTGGCCGTTCGCGTCGTTGACGACGACGACCCGCGCGAGCTTGAGCTTCTCCGGGTTCTGGGCGTCCTTGTACGGCGTTTCGAGGATCGTCTTCCCGGCGTACTTCGTGAGTTCCGGCTTGGGGTCGAACGTCTCCATGTGCGAGACGCCACCGTTCATGAACAGCCAAATCACGGACTTCGCCTTAGGGGCGAAGTGCGGCTTGCCATCCCATTGAGCCCCCCGCTTGCCGGGGGCATCGGCGTAGCCATCGCGCTGCAGCATGGCCGCCAGCGCCAGCCCCGAGAAGCCGTTGGCGAGAAAAGATCGGCGATCGTTCATGGCTCAAATCTCCGCGAGGCGTTCCTTCGAGTCGCCGAACGAATCCAGCTTCACGCCGCACTTGTCCATGAGCGACAGATACAGGCTGCACAT
>JAYTUG010000102.1:0-2634 GCA_043744695.1 Gemmataceae bacterium | reverse complement strand
CCGCGGCTGGCATTCGAGTACGCACGCTTCCACTATCGAGGAAGCTATCGGAAGCACTGGGAGGAACGGACGCCCCAGCCGGACTTCGAGGTGCGGGCCTGGGCGATCGGCCAAGCCGCGAGCTTGCGGGCCGCAGTCGAGGTGCTTCACTCGCGGTCGGTGAAGGCCCAGAGCAACGCGGCTCCCTGGCCCGAGTTCGCCGGCCACAGCTGCTATGCGTGCCACCAGACCATCGGGAACAAGGAACCGAAGGGTTCCAAGAGCCTTCCTGGGTGGGAGGTGTGGTACACTGCGGCTGCGGATCGGGCCGCTTCTCAAACCCCCACACTCTTCCCCGGAACCGCGGCTCCGAAACTCGCAGCGCTCGAGAAATTGAAAATACTCATGGGTCAACGAAATCCGAACCCGGCTGAAGTGGAGAAGCTCTCCGTGGCGGCTCGTGCCGAACTCGATCTCTGGCTTGCGGACCTGCAAGTGGCCGAGGAGTCGAGCCTCCCTTCGACTCGAACGATAGCCGCCACACTGCTGGGCCAACTGGCGAATCGCGGCACCGCCGACACCGACTGGGATTCGCTGGCCGTACACTATCTCGGCTGTGCGGCGATGTACCACGCGGGCGGCGGTGCCAAAGCCCACCCAAACGCGAGGCAACCGCTGGCCGAGATTCGCGAGTCGCTCGGCTTCCCGAAGGGCTTCAACAATCCCGAAGGGTTCGACCTCAAGAAACTGAATAGCGTTCGCGAACGGTTCCAGACGATCGAACGGGAGTTTCGCCGATGAGTTTCGAAGGGCGGATGAGTCGCGGCATCGGGCTGGCCAGCCTCTTCGGCGGCATCGTGCTGGCATTGCTGACGTCGAGCGGCCCCGTGGCCGGAGTTGCCGTTCTTCAGAAGGACGACGAGTACCCTAAACCCGACCGAGAGATCAAATTAATCGGCGCTTCGGAATGTAAGGTTTGCCATAGCGAACTCAACCCCGCCGCGAAAGAAGCCTACCAAAACACGCAGGGGTATCACTTCGTTCGGTTGTGGGAAAACGAAGTCTGGTCGCAACACGACCTGCACTCCAAGGCCTACGCCAACCTCGCGACGAGCCGCACCAAGGAACTGACCAAAGCGGAGCCCAACGCGACGGCGGAGCGGATGGAGCAAAACTTCCGCAAGTTGCCGGGCCGCGAGAACTATTCGGTGGCGACCGACACGGCATGTTTGGCCTGCCATGCCAGCACGAAGAAACCGACGAGCGTCGAGCCGCCCGGGAAGTGGGTTGTGGATTCCTTCCTCCCTCGGGATGGCGTGGGTTGCGAAATGTGCCACGGCCACGGCAATGCTTACCAACAGAGGCATCGTCAGCCCGTCGAGGCCGAGAAACCCGCACCGGGAGAACCCATTCAAATCGTGCCCTGGCGGAACTGGGCTCCGAGTGTGAAATCGGAATGGGGCCTCGTGAACCTGCGCGATCCCTCCGTGGCTGCCACCAAGTGCGCATCGTGCCACGTGGGCAACAAGGACGAAGGACGGTTCGTCACACACGAGATGTTCGCGGTCGGTCATCCGCCGCTCCTACCGCTCGACCTTATGGCCTATGCGCGCGAACAGCCGCGCCACTGGGGGCTCGCTTCGGAGATGCCATACATCGCGAACCTCGCGAAGCACGACCCGAAGAAAGCTTTCGACACGTTCCACTATCGCGAGGGCGAATCGCTCGTGGCCCGACGGTTCGTCGAGTCCACGATCGGTGCGCTCGCGGCTTCCAACATCCTCACCGGTCAACTCGCCGGTGTGGCCAAAGAGAAGAATGACGGCCTCGACTACGCGGCGTTCGACTGCT
This sequence comes from Gemmataceae bacterium, assembly GCA_043744695.1. Lineage (GTDB taxonomy): Bacteria > Planctomycetota > Planctomycetia > Gemmatales > Gemmataceae > Urbifossiella. The sequence continues at coordinate 804 of JAYTUG010000102.1, read as the reverse complement.
ACTCGTGCCACCACAACTTGAAGTACCCGAGCGACCGGCAGGCTCGCGGGTACGACGGCCCACCCGGCCGCCCGCAGTTTCGCCTCGCTCCCTTCGCCCTCGCAAGATTGGTCATCGATCATGCGGCAACGATGGAGAAGGGAGAGGATCTCAAGCCTCTCGCGGCGGAACTGGACGCCATTCACAAACGTCTCGCCCTCTCGTTCGGCAACAAAACCTATGGCGACCCCGATGCCGTCACCAAGGCCACGGACGAAGTCGCAGCCTGGTGCTTGAAGGCGAAAGCGAAACTGCAAGACGTGCGATATACGAAGGCCGAGACCGCGAAACTTCTGGCGAAGGTCGTGGCGGCGGCGAGCCGCGAACCGATTGCCGAGCCGCGCAGCGTGCCGGCTTCTCAGCGGGCCGTGGCCGATCCGGAGCTGGCTCAGCTCTACGTTTGGGCCGCCGAGACCCTGATCCTCGATCGGGCCGGGACGCCGGAGGAACTCAAAGGGGGGCCGCCGCCCAAGCCGCCCGCGGTGGTGGCCGAATTACGCGAAGCTTTGAAGGGCACTGTCGTGACGCGGTTGCGGGGGCCCGAGGCGCTCTTCCACTACGAGCAAAAGGCGACCGGCGGCTTGCCTTCGCCCACGCTCGTCTCGGTCGATAAACGCCTGACCGACCGCATGGAGACGTTCAATTCGTATCGCGGCGATGCGTTCCGCGAGGCCTTCAAGAAGCTCGCCCCAAAAATCGGTGAGTTGAAGTAGGCCATCCCCTCATGCAAGAACCGCTGCCGCGATCGACGCTGGGCGAACTCGC
>JAYTUG010000101.1:0-2651 GCA_043744695.1 Gemmataceae bacterium | reverse complement strand
GCCGTAATTTGAAGGTGCTCAGTTGGGTCGGGCACAACATCCTCGGCAACCGCGACGGCATGGTGCTCAACGACCCGCAGAACAAGGCCAGCAAGGTGAAAAGCAAGGACCACCTGCTCGGCGAACTGCTCGGCTACCGCCCCCAATCGCACGTCTCCATCGAGTACATCGAATCGCTCGACGACTGGAAGACGGCTTGGGATCACATTCACTTTGAAGGATTTCTCGGCACGAAGATGACGCTACAGTTTACGTGGCAGGGTTGCGATTCGCTTCTCGCCGCACCGCTGGTGCTGGACATCGCGCGGCTCTCGCTATTGGCTCAGAGACGCGGCGAATCGGGAATTCTCAAACACCTCGCCTGCTTCTTCAAAAGCCCCCTCGGCGTGGAACAACACGACTTCAACAAACAATTCGAGATGCTGGAACGGTACGGCCACGAGTGATCGAGAGCGTGGCCCGTTAGCCAGACGCGCACGCGAGGAATGCTATCGCCTCGCTCGCGCGTCGGGCTAACAAAGATTGATCGGTCGCGAGAGTTCTCACTTCACCCGGCGATGTCTTCGACCAACTCGGCGAGTACCTCGTGCGTCAGCGCGAAGGCGACTTGTTCGCGGCCAACCGTTGTTTTGCTCGCCGCGAAGCGGCGAACGACGGCCCGGTCCAGACCGTGCAGCTTCACTTCGTAATAAGCGAGTTTCTCGCCGCGGGAACTCGGCGAATCGCTTCGCAGAATCGCCTCGTTGGAGTGTGCATCGATCTCGTAGACCTTCAGGTCTTCCATCAACCCGCCGACGCGGGCCACGATTCCATCCGCCCAGGCCTTCAGAGTCAGACCCTTTGGCGCAACGGCGGTGCGCGCGAGCGTGAGTTCCCAGACGAGACACGAGAGGGAATCGGCGCGGTCCGCCGCGAGATGGAGGTTCCACCCCTCGCTGAGATCCGTGGACCAAGAGTGCCGGCCGGCCCCGGTCGGTTGCCATTCACTGAGCTTTGGCAGGAGCTTTTCCGCGAGCATCATCGGTTCCTCCGATGGTTTGGTGCGAATGATCGGTTCCGTCGAACGTCAGGAGTACGGCCTGTCCATCCACGACGGTTTCCAGGTGAACGGGGCGACCCCATAGGTACTGTACGTTCGAGAGAGTGTCCTGCGCCTCGTCCCCCTTCAACTCTACCCCATTATACTCGTGCCGCAACAGCAGTTCGCCGCGGTTGGCGTGGTTGCCGTTGGCGGCGTAGATCCACGGCTTGCCGAAATTGGTCAGGCTGTGGAGCAACCGCTGCTTCACTTTGTCGAATTCCCGCGATTCGATGATGTAGTTCTTGGTCGTGTCCTGATAGTTGAACGAGAACAGGTTGTTCTCGTGGCAGAACTTCGGCGTGAGGAAGGTATCGATGAACGTGATGTCGTTGTGGACCTTCCGCACCTCGAAGATTTTCTCGCGGCCGAGGCCGAGGTGCAAATCCCACGTGCGCTTTTTCTCCATGTCCTCGCAATTCTCCCACTCGGGTCCGAACTGTCCCATGTTCCAACGGCGTTCGACATCGCGGAGCAATTCGATGCCCAGCTTGTACGGGTTGAGGCGGCGCGAACTCGTCGCCATCGTGCCGGAATGATGGTCGGCATAATCGATCACCTCCGAGGGTTCGAGAACCTTCTGAGTCATGATGGTGCTGTGCCAGAAACTGGCCCAACCTTCGTTCATGATCTTCGTCTGCGCCTGCGGATAAAAGTAGTACGCCTCATCGCGGACGATGCTGAGCATGTCGCGCTGCCAATTCTTGAGCGGGGCGTGTTCGATGAGGAAGTGCAGTACGTCCTTCTCGGGGTGCTCGGGGAACTGCAAAGCCTGGCGCTCCTTCTTTTTCTTCTCCTCGTCCTCCTCGCCTTTGAGCGTGGCGGGTGGGTTGATGTAATCCTCCATGTAGGGCTTCGCCTTGAACCGCTGGGTGCGGCTATCTTCTCCATCGTCCGTTTGTTGCGGTTTGAAATCGAAGCGCGAACCGCTGTCGCGGCGCTTGATCGCCACCGAGTGGATGTCGATGAGATCGTCGATCGACATGCAGCGATCGAGGAATTTTTCGACTTCGTCTTCGCCGAAGCGTTCCACGTAGCCTCGGATGCGGGCCGCATGGTTGGCGATTTCGTCCATCATCTTGCGCGTGGTGTGGCTGAAATAGGCGTTGTTCTTGAAGAAATCGCAGTGCCCGTAGACGTGGGCCATGACGAGCTTCTGATCGACGGTGTGATTGCACCGCATGAGGTACGCGTAGCACGGATCGTTGTTGATGACCATCTCGTAGATTTTCGAGAGGCCGTACTCGTAGCCTTTCTTGAGTTCTTGATATTGCATCCCGAACGACCAGTGCGGGTAGCGAGTGGGGAATCCGCCGTACGCGGCAATCTCGTTGAGGTTGTCGGCATCGACAACCTCGAAAATGGTCTCGTAGAAATCGAGGCCGTAACCGCGTGCGAACCCTTCGATTTCGTCTTTGAGGAGCCGAAGGTTCGCGGGCAGGTTGGTGTTGTAAAATCCGAGGCTCATGGTTCGCTCTCCGGGCACATCCGCGCCCACATTATTCTACCCGTGCCCGGCCGTTAATTCTCCGGCGGCTGCCACTTGCCGTCCCACTTGAACTGGAGCGACTTC
>JAYTUG010000100.1:0-10331 GCA_043744695.1 Gemmataceae bacterium | reverse complement strand
GCCGCCACGCCCCCCGGCGTTCAGGCGCTGCTCACCTGCCAAGCCGGCGAGAACGCACTCGAATTCTACAACGCCCAGCCGGACGGTTTCGGCAAAGGCAAGCAGCCCGTCGTCGGCAGCAACTTCCTCTCGGCCACCCGCTACGTCGGCGATAAGAATCGCAACAACAAGAAGCCCCAGAACCCGGACGACGCACTGCCCGTGGACGAGTGGTGTACCACGATCGGGCAGCGCGTGGCCGAGGTTGTGGCGAGCGAGGGCAAGGGGAAGCAAACGGTGAAAGCCGTCGGCACGCCACCCGCGACCCTCGTCGCTTTTAATAAGGAAGAACCCGCTTCCCCGCGGTTCGAGTATCCGGCTTCGCCCAAAAGTGCCTCGCCGTTGTTAGTCAGTGCCATTGCCCAGGAACTGAACCTGCCCGGCATCAAGAAGGACGACGGCGAATCCGGCGTCGGGCAGTTCCCCTTCCCCGCCGAGGCCCTCGCACCCTTCAAAGAAGACGTGACCGTCGAAGACATCCTCAAGAACAAGGACAAGTATCCGTTCCGGGTCGCCGTCATCGACACCTTCGAAACGATTCGCGACATCTGGAACGCGAAGGACGGAATGGAAGCCGGCACCTCCATTCGCGAGGAGTTCAAAGGCAAAAGCACGGACGCGGTGAAGAAGGAAATTCTTGCCGAGCAACTCTTCCCGGCACGCGGCATCGCCAAGCTCGAAGCGAAGATTCTTCTCCTGGATGCGCTGGCCGGGATGCGCGAAGCCGAGCCGAAGCGCTGGCAGGCGAACTACGATTACGCCTTGGCTCAGTGCAAGGCCCGCCTCGCCTGGATGCACGAATACAACCTCGCCCTCGGCAGCATTCGCACCGAAGTGCTTCCCGTGCTCGACGAGAAGAAGGGTCAAGACGGCTACCGACTGGTTGCTACTGAGAAGATGAAGGTGAAGAAGGAAGGGAAGTATGCGGACGAGGCGAAGGAGCTTTACCAGAAGATTATCGCGGACTACAAGGGTTCGCCCTGGGCCATCCTGGCGAAGCGCGACCGAACCCAATCCCTCGGCCTCGCCTGGCAACCGGCGAGTTTCGGCACTCTCATGCCCGAACCGACGCCACCATGAGAAGCGAGTTGGAAGGCCTTCAAAGCGGTTCGGCGTCTTGTCAGCCTCGGGACCCAAAGACCTCCGGATAATGCTCGACGCTACACGCCTCACAGAACCCATGACTGAACTTCGCCTGCGAGCGTCCCGTGATATACACCTCGACCTGCTCCCACTGCCCGTCCGGGCGGCGGATCTTCTTGCAGAACGCGCAGATCGGTAGGATGCCCTCCAGGATCTGCACACGCTCTGCCAACGCCCGCTGCTGCTGGGCGATCTTGGCGACCAGAACCGCCAACCCCATCATCACCAGCAACCGGATGGTCGCGTTCGCGGCCTCCGCCCACAGCGGCGTCGCAGCCAACTCGAACGCGAGGACGATACCGAAACGGGAGCCCACCAACGCGAGCGCGAATCCGATCCCAGCACGGCGACCGAGATACCAGCTCCCAACGCCGACGGGAAGGACGAACGTGATCGGAAACACTATGTATGGGCTGGTGAGGATGTCGAGTCCGAGAAGTCCGGCTGATAACGCGATCAGCCCACTCCACCATTGGGTTCATGTCACTGCTTGATGTCTCACTTCTTGCCGCAGAAAGAATGGATGCGAGCCGTGGCGTTAACGTAAATGGTCGTCCTTCAAATCCTACGAAGGCTTGACATCACCACAACCGCCGAGACAATTCTCGCCATCGACTGGGACAGGTTCAAGAGCAAATCCGACCGCTTACACGAGTGCCGCTTGCAAGATCGCGTGGAGACTTTCGCGATCGAGAACGCCTCCCGAAGTCATTACGGAAGGCTCACGGCCTCGCCGCCGGCGCGGGTGGCGAGCGCGGGCATGATCGAATCGGCCGAGTACGGCAGGAAACGCACCGAGCCATCAACGAATGCGAAATTGGCCCCGCCGGTGTGCAATGACCAGAAGTGGCGACTATCGCACGGGTTTTCCACGCGGCCGGGGCCAAACCGAAATGGGCCTTTGCAAGGCCCGAACCCGACATCCGAACGGACGAATAAAGTCCCTGAATAAACGAGCCCAGTCGCATAAGGTAACGTGAGATCGGGAAGGTCGAGAGTGTACCAGTTGCCCGAAAAGAGACGTCCCGGTGGCGGCCTTTCCCCAAGGTACAACGACTGACTCGTCCCGTCAGTCACGTCGGTGATCCGGACGCCCTGCAGATGGTCCATCGCGGCCACCCCTGAAGGTGTCGGCACTCCGACGACGCCCTGATAGGAGCCGTAGGCTGCCGTATAGCCCGACGCATCCGTGATTGGTGATGATAAGCGGCCATCAGTGGGGCACGTGAATACTTTGACGACCGTCGTTAAGCCAATGTGAGGTGGAGAAAGGAGAAAGGTAACCAGGAGCCGCTTTATATGCCCCCGACAACGTATGCCATAAGGTATCCTGTTCAAGATATGGCAATAGAATAACCGTCCAGGGCAACAGCGCCGCGCGCCCTGGATACGTCCACATTACTACGCTCGGCCGAGGAAGGGTGCCCTGTGCGTCGTGATGCGAAATCGATGCCAGTGAAAGTTGCTTAAGATGATTGAATCAGTTACATTTGCTGTAAGTATCAGCGCAGGCGCCAACAGGATCGCCTGTGCATCCGCCGTTGCATGCTGCTGTACCGAATAGCTGACCATTGTCGGTGCAGGTATAACTCGGATCGGGGTAGCATTTGTCAAAGTTCAGTTGTGCGAGAGGATGCTGACACCACCCACACAACCCACCGTGATTCGTTTGGATCATGGAGCAATCGATATTCGTGCAGCGATGCTCGGGATGCGGTTGAGGGCCATCGCCTACCGTCCCAAAGCCTCCGGGCGGGGCAGGTTGAGCACCCACTTGCATCACGTTCGTCAGTAGCATGCCCACGAGCGCAAAGACCGCAACCAGCGCGGCCCATCGGAATGCGTTTCCTCGCCGTCTCATGAGATCCCTCCTTAAGGTACTACTCGGTGAAAAGCGTCGGCCGATCTGACGCTCACCTCGAGTTGAATCGTGAATAGATGTCGTCCGCGGTCGGAAGTCGCCTCTGCGGTCAGCATTAAATTGCCGTGATAATTCTCATTATTGCGGAAGTCGATCACCAGCTCCGCTTCAATGGGCTCCCCGGGTCGTAGTTCGCCAAGGGGTAACAACAGCTTGAAGCATTCGCAACTGGTGATCACCTCGCGGATTAGTACTGTTTGGTCCGAGGGATTGAGCAACAGCACCTTGATGACTGTTCTACTACCTGAAGGAATCTCGCCCAATTCTCTCTGGACGGTCGAACCGTCGAGACGGATTTGCAGGCCGTTCAGAACCTGTAAATGTGACTCGTTTGAAGTGTTTGCCACTTGTGGCGAGTTCCACCGCGCTGCAAGCGACCCACCCGCTGCGGCAGCGACACACAGAACAACAATGACCAATGACCCCGATTTTCCGATGCGTCATGGCAACGCTCAAATCCGGTTGAACGAGAAGTGAAACGACAACCACCTTCAAAATATGCGGCGTAGGAAATGTTCACGAAAATTCTAAGGCGTCGTTGAGCCACGCGAGTCGTACCGCTTGTGTAGTAGAGGCTTGGGAGCGAAAAAAAGACGGAAATTCGCGAAACCTCCGCCAAAAACGAAAGCCGTGGTCTCCCACGGCTTTCTTAAGCGATTCTCGATCGAGCTTACTCCGCTGGAACGGGTTCCGGGGCGGGCACGGCGTTCGGGTTCATGTAGCCGATTCCGCCGTCGGGCATGTTGATCCGGACCTCGGCTTCCTGGTGCGTCTTGAAGCCGGTGCCCGCGGGGATCAAGTGGCCGAGGATCACGTTTTCTTTCAGGCCGACGAGGTAATCGACCTTGCTGGCCAGGGCGGCCTCGGTGAGCACCTTGGTCGTTTCTTGGAAGCTCGCGGCACTGATGAAGCTATCCGATTGCACGGCGGCCTTCGTGATGCCTAGCAACTGCACGGAGCGGGTCGCGGGCTTCGGCGCTTCGTACGTCGGCTTCTTCTTGCGGCCGCCCAAGGCTTGCAGGGCTGCCAGTTCCTCGTCGTAAGCCTCGCGGCTCACCACGCGGCCCGGAATCAGGGACGTGTCGCCCGGTTCGATGACCTTCACGCACTCTTCGGTCAGGCGGCGATTCACTTCATCGAAGGCGAAGCGATCCATGACGGCACCGGGGAGCAGGCCCGTGTCGCCGGTGGTGTCGACGCGAACCTTGCGGAGCATCTGGGCGACGATGATCTCGATGTGCTTGTCGTCGATGTCGACGCGCTGGGATCGGTAGACGGCCTGGACTTCGCGGACGAGGTAGTCCTGGACGGCTTCGATGTCTTGGACGCGCAAGATGTCGTGGGGAACGAGCGGGCCGTAGACGAGCGGGTCGCCGGCCTTCACGTATTCGCCGGGGTGAACGCGAACGTGGGCGCTGGCGGGCACCTGGTGTTCGCGCTTTTCGCCGAGCGAGTTGCCGGCGTCGTCTTCGGGTTCGACCCAGATGATGCGCTTGCCGCGCTTGCGGGTCGGGTCGATGGAGACCTTCCCGGCGACCTCGGCCATGACGGCGGGGTTGCGCGGCCGGCGAGCTTCAAACAGTTCCGTGACGCGGGGCAGGCCACCCGTGATGTCCTGGGTTTGCGACACTTCGCGCGGCATCTTCGCCAGCAGCGTGCCGGCCGACACCTTCTGACCGTTGACCACCTGCAAGTTCGCACGCTCGGGGATGAAGTACGGCTCGATCAGCCCCTTATCGACGACGATCTCGATGCGCGGGTGCAGGTCGCCCTTGTGTTCCATGATGGTGAGGCGTTCGACGCCCGTCATCTTGTCGAGTTCGCGGCGAAGGGTTTCGCCTTCTTTGATGTCCTGGAAGCGGACGGTGCCGGACTCCTTGCAAACGACGGGGATGGAGTGCGGATCCCACTTCACCAACGAGGTGCCGGCGGGCACTTCCTTGCCTTCGACGACGAAAACTTCGGCACCGTTGGGCACGGCGTAGCGTTCGGTGACGGGGCCGCCGAGGCCGCGGGTCAGGATCACTTCCCCCGTGCGGGCCAGAGCGATGTTGTGCCCCTGATCGTTGGTCACGACCTGGATGCGTTCGAACTGGACGAAGCCGGCCTTCTTGGCCTTGGCCTCGGCGTCGGCGGTCTGGGCGCGGTTCGCGGAACCGCCGATGTGGAAGGTCCGCATCGTGAGTTGCGTGCCGGGTTCGCCGATGGACTGAGCCGCGATGATGCCCACGGCCATGCCTTCTTCGACCATCGCACCGGTGGCGAGGTCCATGCCGTAGCACTGCCGGCAGATGCCGAGCGGAGCCTGGCAGGTCATCGGGCTGCGAACGTAAATCTTGTCGAGGCCGAAGCGTTCGAGTTCCTTCGCCTTGAACGGCGAGATCATCTCGTTTTCTTCGACGATCGGGGCCTTGGTCGTCGGGTGTTCGAGCGAGGTGCGGCTGATGCGGCCTCGGATCGAATCGGAGAGCGAACGATCGATCTCGTCGCCCTTCCACATGATGCCCTTAGTAATGCCGAGCGGCGTGCCGCAATCTTCCATCGTGATGACGACGTTCTGGGCGACGTCCGCGAGCTTGCGGGTGAGGTAGCCCGAGTCGGCGGTCTTCAGCGCGGTGTCGGCCAGACCCTTTCTCGCGCCGTGAGTACTGGAGAAGTACTCGAGTACGGTGAGACCTTCGCGGAAGTTCGACTTGATCGGCGTCTCGATGATGGCCCCCGATGGCTTGGCCATGAGGCCGCGCATACCGGCGAGTTGGCGAATCTGCTCGATGCCACCGCGGGCACCCGAGTGGGCCATCAGGTAAATCGGATTGAGATAAGGCACGACCTTGCCGGTGATCTGATCGGGCCGGCGATCGTTCTGCAGGTCCGTCATCATCCGCTTCGTGATCATGTCGCGGGCTTCCATCCACGTATCGATCACCTTGTTGTAGCGCTCGGTCTCGGTGATCAACCCGCGGTCGAAGTCCTTGCGCACTTTCTCGACGGCCTTATCCTTTTCCTTGAGAACGGCTTCCTTGTTTTCGGGGGTGCGGAGATCGCTGGCGGCGAAGGAGAGTCCCGACCGCGTGGCCTGACGGAAGCCCATTTCCTTCATGCGGTCCAGGAGCCCGATCGTCTCGCGGCGGCCGAGAATCTGGTAACAATCCGCGATGATGCGGCTGAGGTATTTCGAACCCAGCGGCAGATCGTAGAAGCCCATCTTGGCGTGGAGGATGTCGTTGAAGATGACGCGGCCGACGGTGGTCTTAACCAGGCCGTTCGGCTTGCGGGGCAGGTCTTCGGCGCGAGCGTTCCCCTTCTCGTCCTTCACTTCCGAGATGACCTTCTTCTCGATGGGCAGGCGGACGCGGATCTTGGCGTGCATGCCGAGCTTGCCTTCGGCGTGGGCCTGGAACAGTTCGCCGGGGCTGTGGAAGACCATGCCGTCGCCGGCCTCGATGGCTTCGCCTTCCTCGCCGCGGTTAGCGGTGAGGTAGTAGCAACCCATGACGATGTCTTGCGACGGCGTGATGATCGGGTTGCCGTTGGCCGGGCTGAAGATGTTGTTCGTGGACATCATGAGCACGGTGGCTTCGACCTGGGCCTCGATGGAGAGCGGCAGGTGAACGGCCATCTGATCGCCGTCGAAGTCGGCGTTGAAGCCCTTGCAAACGAGCGGGTGAATGCGAATGGCGTTGCCTTCGATGAGCACCGGCTCGAACGCCTGGATGCCCATGCGGTGCAGCGTCGGAGCCCGGTTCAGCATCACCGGATGGCTCTTCGTCACCTCTTCGAGAATGTCCCAGACCACGTCGTCCTTGCGCTCGAGCATCTTCTTCGCGGACTTGATCGTGTCGGCGTGCTGGAGTTCTTTCAGCCGGCGAATGATGAACGGCTGAAAGAGTTCGAGCGCGATCTTCTTGGGCAAGCCGCACTGGTGTAGCTTGAGTTCGGGGCCGACGACGATGACGGAGCGGGCCGAGTAATCGACGCGCTTGCCGAGGAGGTTCTCGCGGAACCGGCCTTGCTTACCCTTGATCATGTCCGTGAGGGACTTCAGCGGGCGGTTGCTGGAACCGAGTACGGGGCGCTTGCAGCGGTTGTTGTCGAACAGGGCATCGACCGATTGCTGGAGCATCCGCTTCTCGTTGCGGATGATGACTTCCGGCGCGTTCAGGTCGACGAGCTTCTTGAGCCGGTTGTTGCGGTTGATGATGCGGCGATAGAGGTCGTTCAGGTCCGACGTGGCGAAGTTGCCGCTATCGAGGAGCACGAGCGGCCGCAGATCCGGCGGGATGACCGGGATGCACTCGAGGACCATCCACTCGCACTTGTTGCTCGAATCGCGGAGTGCCTCGACGGTTTTGAGCCGCTTGACGAGTTCCTTGAGGCGCTGCTTGGAGGCCTTCTCCCCGCGGAGCATTTCCTTCTCGAGGCGGGCGCGGAGGTCCTGCGAAAGCTCGACGAGGTTGAGCTTCTCGAGCATCTTCTTGATGGCTTCGGCGCCCATGTCCACTTCGAAAGTGTCGCCGAACTCTTGGCGGGCGGCCTTGTATTCGTCTTCGGTGAGGAGTTCGCGTTCCTTGATGATCTTGGCGCTGCCGGGCACCTTGGCACCGAGGTTCACGCCCGGATCGATGATCACGTAGTCCTGGAAGTAGATGATCTTCTCGAGGTTCGTGGTCTTCATTTCCAGCAGCGTGCCGAGTCGGCTCGGCATGGCTTTGAAGAACCAAATGTGGACTACGGGGGCGGCGAGTTCGATGTGCCCCATGCGCTTGCGGCGAACGCGCGAGTGCGTCACCTTCACGCCGCAGCGATCGCAGATCATGCCCTTGTACTTCATGCCGCGGTACTTGCCGCAGGTGCATTCCCAGTCCTTTTCCGGCCCGAAGATGCGCTCGCAGAACAGGCCGTCCTTCTCGGGGCGGTAGGTGCGGTAGTTGATCGTTTCGGGCTTCTTGACTTCGCCGAAGCTCCACGAGCGGATGTCGTGGGGGCTGGCGAGGCTGATGCGGACGGCCCCGAAATCGTTGATGCGTTCGTAGCTCGTGCTCTCGGCGGCGTCGGACTTGGCGTTGCTCATATGGGAACCCCCGTGCGAGGAGTGATCGTGATGAAAATTTGCCGCTTGCGGCTTCGCGATGAGCATATGCGGCTCGAATCGCGAAGCCGCGAGCGGCTATTAAACTCGCTTCTTTTCCAACTGCATGTTCAGGCCGAGGCCGCGAATTTCGTGGGTGAGCACGTCGAAGCTAGCGGGCGTGCCGGCTTCCAACGTGTTCTCGCCCTTCACCATGCTCTCGTAAATCTTCGTGCGGCCTTCGACATCGTCGGACTTCACCGTCAACAGTTCCTGGAGGATGTACGCGGCCCCGTAGGCTTCGAGCGCCCACACTTCCATTTCGCCGAAGCGCTGGCCGCCGAAGCGGGCCTTGCCACCGAGCGGTTGCTGCGTGATCAGCGAGTAGGGCCCCGTGGCCCGTGCGTGGACCTTGTCGTCCACCAAGTGATGCAACTTCAACATGTAGATGTACCCGACCGTGACCGGCTGATCGAAGGCATCGCCGGTGCGGCCATCGTAGAGAACGCTCTTGCCGGTCTCGTTCAGTCCCGCTTCGATCAAGCAGGCGCGAATTTCGTCTTCGCTCGCTCCGTCGAACACGGGCGTGACGGCCTTGAACCCGAGCCGGGCCGCGGCGTAGCCGAGGTGCGTCTCGAGAATCTGGCCCACGTTCATGCGGCTCGGCACGCCCAGCGGGTTGAGCAGAATGTCGACGCTGGTGCCGTCCTTGAGGTACGGCATGTCTTCCTCGGGCAGCACCTTGGAGATGACGCCCTTGTTGCCGTGCCGCCCGGCCATTTTGTCGCCGACCGAGATCACGCGCTTGGTCGCGACGTAGACCTTCACCATTTGCTGAACGCCGCTCTGGAGTTCATCTCCGCGCTTCAGCGAGTTGAGCCGGCGTTCCTGCTCGTCGATGAAGAACTGAATCCGCTCCCAGTGCCGGGCGTGAATCTTCTGCGCCTTCTTCTGATGCTCCGGGCTGCGCAGGTCCAGGTTCTCGAGCTTGTAGCCCTTGGCCTGATCGGCGACGAGCTTGTCTTCCTTGTCGCTGCCGTACTGCTTGCCCGTGTTTGGATCCTTGAGTTCCTTCTTGTCCAGCACGCCTTCGAGGGCCGTGATGAACTCGCGGAACTGCGCCGCGATCTTCTCCGAATACGTGACGTCGATTTCCTTTTCCTGACGAGCGAGTTCCTTGCGTTCGTCCTCGCTCATGCTGGCCCGGCGACTGAACCGATGGGCGGCAATCACGACGCCTTCGACGCCCGACGGCACTTCCAGCGAATCGTTCTTCACGTCTTCGCCGGCCCGGCCGAAGATCGCGTGCAGCAGCTTCTCTTCAGGTGTCAGTTCGCTGCGGCTCTTAGGCGAAACCTTGCCCACGAGAATGTCGCCGGGATGGACGAAGGTACCCACCGCGACAACGCCGTGCTCGTCGAGGTTCGCGAGCGCCTTCGGCGAGACGTTCGGAATGTCGCGGGTGAACTCTTCCTTGCCGAGCTTCGTCTCGCGAATTTCGATGTCGAACTCCTCGATGTGAATCGAGGTGTAGGTGTCGTTCTTCACCAGCCGCTCGCTGATGATGATCGCATCTTCGAAGTTGTACCCCTCCCACGACATGAACGCGACGAGGACGTTGCGGCCCAGCGCGAGTTCGCCGTTGCGGGTCGCGGCACCGTCGGCGATGATCTGACCCTTCTTCACCTTCTCGCCCAGGCCGATGATCGGCTTCTGGTTGAGGCAAGTGCGTTCGTTGAGGCCGTGGTACTTCCGCAGCACGTACTCGCGGACGATCTTGTCTTTCTCCTCGAGCTTGATGCGCTGCGAATCGACGTACACGACCGTGCCGTCTTCCTGGGCGCGGACGAGCATACCGGAGTGCTTGGCAACTTCCTTTTCGAGGCCGGTCGAAACCAGCGGCGGCTCGGGCACCAACAGCGGCACGGCCTGCCGCTGCATGTTGGAACCCATCAAGGCGCGGTTCGCATCGTCGTGTTCGAGGAACGGAATGAGCCCCGCCGAGACGCCGACCATCTGCTTGGGAGAAACGTCGATGTACTCGACCTTCTCGGACAGAATGCTCTGGAGGTCGCCGTCGAAGCGGCCGTTCACGCGGTCGGCCGTGATGCGATCGCCTTCGGTGGGAATATCGGCGGGCGCGAGCTTCGCGGTCGATTC
>JAYTUG010000099.1:0-2653 GCA_043744695.1 Gemmataceae bacterium | reverse complement strand
CCCCGCGTTGGGGGAAACTCCGAGCGCGAGCCGAGCCACCTTGAGCAGCACACGGCTCGCCGGTGGAGCGAAATCGGGTTCCCCTTCCAAAAACGGCTCGCCAACTCGGCGAACTCGCGTGCTTCCCGCAATCGCCGAAGACGAAGTCCCGCTGGGTGGGATGCCGACCCACGATCCGATGTCGGGTTTGCCGAGCTCGCACATCATGTGCGATGCCTTTCAGATTTCGTCGTCGAGCGGGCCGATTTCATCGCCGATCTTCGTCGCGGGCTCCGGCCCCACGCCGCCACAAATTCCCACTCCCAGCGTCTCGCGGCGGACCCCGGCTCCCGTGCCGAACCAGCGTCTTGTTACTCCATTCGCGACCGGCGATGCCAGTCTCACGCCACTTCTGATGCAATTGAGCGAGATTCACGGCCAGATGCTCGATCAGTTTCAAGAATCGCTTCAACTCGTCGCCAAATTGTTCGGTCGCGTTCCCGATGCCGACGCCTCCCCGTTACAGAGAGAATTGGCTCGAATCGGGGAGTTGAACGCGGAACTCGGAAAGCTTCAAACCGAAGTGACGCGCCAATCGCTCGCTCAACTCGCGGAGTACTCGCGGCCCACAGCCAGCGATCCGACGCCGATGCCCGGCCTTGCGCCGCTCGGTTCCACCTGCCGCATTCCCAATACGTCCGACGCGATCCAGGAATGGGTCGAACATCGGATTGGCATTCTGCAAACGGAACGCCGATCGCGCTGGGAGAAGCTCACCGAACTCGTGGTCGCGGCATCGCGCGAGCAAGAACTCGTTCGCTAATCGTTCAGCGGTTCCACATCGACGGCCACGCGTACGCCGTGCTGGCCACCGCCCAAGATCACGCCCTTCAACGGGCTCACGTCGTCGTAATCCCGGCCCCAGGCCAGCAAAATGTGTCGATCCGACGGTACCTCGTTGTTCGTGGGATCGAGATCGACCCAACCCGCCTCTCCGCAGAAGAGCCGCACCCAGGCGTGCGTGGCGTCCGCACCGATCGCGCGTTCCCGACCCGGCGACGGCACGGTCGAGAGGTATCCGCTCACATAACCGGCTGCGAGCCCGAGCGAACGCAGGCACGCCAGTTGAAGGTGTGCGAAATCCTGGCAGACGCCGCGACGTTCCGCGAATACTTCTGCTACCGGCGTAGCCAGAGTCGTGGCGCGGGGGTCGTAGGTGAACTCGGCAAAAATGCGCTGCGTCAGTTCCAACCCAGCTTCGAGGATCGGCCGACCCGGGGTGAACGAAACCGCGGCGTACTCAGCGTACTTCTCGTTCGACGGCACGTAGCGCGAGGCGTGGAGGAATTGAAACGCGTCCAGCCACTCGGCCGAGCGATCGGACGCGAGTCGATCCCGGACGAATTCCCACGGCGGCGTTGCGGTCGGCTCGGGAATCATCCTCGGCTCCACCGCGATGCGATGCTCCACCTTCACCGTCAACTCGCGATGCGGCTCCTGGATCGTGAAGTATTCGATCGGGTTGCCGAAGTAATCGATGCGCTCTTCGATGACGGCGGGATCGGGCGTGATCGCGAGGATGGACGCCTCGGCCTGCTGCCACGAGCAAGCTCGCGGCACGAGGTGCGCGACGTTCTGGCAGAGCGAAACGGGTTCGCCGTAGACGTAGGTCGTGGAGTGCGAGATGCGGTAGCGAATCATGGGAAGCTCGAACCGGGGAACACGAACGGGAGCCTCTCGGCTCCCGTTCGCGACTTTGAGAAGCGACTTCGAGTTACTCGTTGCGGAACTCGTTGTGGCAGTTGCTGCAGCTGGCGTCGAGCTTCTTGAGCAAACCCGTCAGCTTTTTCGCATCCGCCTTGGCTCCCTTGTTACCTTCCTCGGCGAGTTCCTTCCCCGCGCCGGCCATATCCTTGGCCCACTTCTCCCACTTCTTCGTCATCGCCGGGCTGGTCTTGGCTTTGTCGTTGGGCAGCTTCTCGGTGTAAACGGCGAGTGCCGACGAGCGAGCGCCCAGGAGTTCGGCGGCCTTGGGATCGATCGCGCCACCCTTCATGCCGTCGCGGATGTCCTTCTCGATGTTGTTGCCGCCAGACTTGGCGAGCCGAAACTGAGACATCACGTCTTCGAGGTCGAACTTCCCTTCGATGGCCTTGATGGCGGCCGGATCGGCCTTGGGAGCGGACAGCCCCTTGGCCGCCTCGGCGGCACCCGCGATATCCTTCTTGTCGAGGGCGAGCAACACCTTGGCGGCTTGGCCTTGCGTCGCTTCGTCGCCGTAGATGCCGATGCTCAGCACGAGCCCCTTGGCGGTGCGGATCGCACCCTTGCTCTTCTCGGGGTTGGCGGCGATGATTTCGAGCTTCTTCTGGAGTTCGGCCACGTCCGCCGCGGTGGCAGCTTTGGCGGAATCCTTGGGCAGTTCCAGCGGGGCGGCCGTGGCCGCGGCCCAAACACAACAGGCGGCAAGAGCCGCGCCGCACGTCAGTCGAAGATGCGACTTCACGAACGTCTCCTGGGAAAAAGTTGCGGCGATCCGAGGCGGTGGGTGGAAGGCGGGCCGTCCGCTTCGGGCCTCTCGGAACTATTATTGCACACGAGTGTCCGGTGGACAGAGGCGATCCCGTTTTGCGACCGGCTTGAACTCGGTTAGGTCTTCTGACACAAAAGACGA
>JAYTUG010000098.1:0-10342 GCA_043744695.1 Gemmataceae bacterium | reverse complement strand
TCGACGCCAGGATGTGCATGATGTCGGCGTCCTTCACGATGTAGGTCTTGCCTTCGGTGCGGTTGAGGCCCTTCGTCTTGGCGTCCTTCTCGGAGTAGCCGCAACTCACGAAGTCGTCGAAGCCGATGACGTTCGAGCGCACGAACTTCTCGCTCAGGTCCTTGTGAATGCACCCAGCGGCCTCGACCGCCTCGCATCCCTTCGGGATCGACCAGGTGCGGCACTCGTCTTCACCCACGGTGAAGAAGACCTCGCGGCCGACGCCGTAGAAGATCGAACGGATCGTGGAATCGCGGTGGAACGCCGTGAGGCCGAGGTCGGCCATGAAGGCCTGGCGATCCTCGTCGCCGAGTTGAGCCAGTTCCATTTCGAGCTTCACGGGTGCTTGCAAGGCAGTGGGGGCGAGCATGAGCAGGTTCGGCGGCAGCGGGTCGTTGAAGCCGCTGTCGCCGCGATTCACGAGCACGACTTCGGGCTTGAGCGTGAGCAGTTGGAAGCTGCGAAGCGACTTCTCCTCTTCCGGCGTGATCGGCTGCTGCGAGGCCGGAGTGCCGGCTTCAAACGCATCGACGACTCGCTTGAGCAGCGCGAGTTCGGTCTCTTCCGCTTCGCGATCCTTGGCCGGCTTCGCCTTCTTGAGGCTTTGATTGAGCTTGGGGATGCGGTTGCCGACGACTTCCATATCGGCGAAGAGCAGGTCTTCGCGGAAGCGGCGGAGTTGATCCACGATGTCGGCCCCGGAGAAGCCATCGAGCACGACGACGATGCCGTTGCCTTCGCGGAGGATGCCGAGGCGGCGGGGGTTGTCCTTGCGGTCGTCCACCGTGAGGCCGGGCGTGTCGAGGATCGCGACCTTCGTGTAGCTGATTTTCTTGGGCTTGAGGACGGCCGCGATCTTGGCGAGGCGTTCGTCCGGCACGTCGGCCATTGCCGTCTGGCCCTGTTGAATTTTGGACGGGTCCGGCTTCTCGCCGGTGAGCCATTCGAACACCGTACTCTTGCCCGACCCGGCGTACCCGACCAGTCCGACCTTCATGGCACGCGTCCTGTAATGCAGTTAGGGAGAAGCCACCGCGGCGTGCGAATTGCGGTTCGCCTTCCGCGATAGCTTCACCCTATGAAGAATTGGCCTCGGTTGCCGCGCCTTAGCCGACGAACACGCCCCCGAGGTAGCCGGCGAAGGGATCGAACTGCGCGCTGGCAGGTCCGTTGAGATTGCTGCCGGGGTAGATGCGAACCGTGGAGGTGCTGCCTCCGCCGGTGATGATGTCGTCGCGGCCATCGCCATCGACATCGGCCACCGCCACGGGCACTCCATCGCGGCGGTTCGGATCGCCCGCGAAGAAGTTCCCCAGTGCGTTCAGCGTGCCCTGCGCGGTGAGCGTCTGCCCCGAGAAGGCACTGACGCGCGGACCGCCGCCCGCCGCCGCCCCGACGATCAAGTCGTCGAACCCGTCGGCATTCACGTCTCCCGAGGCGATGTAGACGCCATCGCGCAGGCTCGGATCGTAGACGAAGAAATCCGGGACGAGGTGCGAAGTGTATTCGCCGTTGGAAAGCGAGGTGCCGTTGTAGATGGAGATGCGGGGGCCGCCGCCCGGCCCCGCGGTCACGATCAGATCGTTGGTGCCGTCGTTGTTCAAGTCGCCGACGGCGGCGCGGGCTCCGCCGCGGAAGTTGGGGTCGGCGATGCCGAAGAAGTTCGCGATGACGGTGTAGTCGGTGCTGCGGAAGACGCTGACGCGCGGCCCGCCGCCGTTATCCGCCGTCACGACGATATCGGCAATGCCGTCGCCGCTGAGGTCGCCGGTCGCGATGAAGAGCCCGCCGGTGAAGTCGCCGAACGGATGGAACTCCGTGATCTTGGCACCCGTCGCGCCGTTGAACACGACCACGGTATTGAGCGCACCCGGCCCAGTCGCGGCAATCAAGTCGTTCACGCCGTCGCCAGTCACGTCCGCCGAGGCGACGCGAATGCCGCCGGGAATCGACGCCGCGAACGGCGTGACGCTCAGCGTGATCGTCCCGTCCGGCTTCTGCAGCCGCACTTCGTTCGGCGGCACGGTGGTCGTGGTGAACGTGCTGCCCATCACGGTGATGACCGTGGGAACCGTCGTGGCTCCGAAGTTCTGCGGAGCACCGGGCGCGACGGCAATCGCGGGCAACACGGGCGCAGGCGGGGGCGGCGGAGGAGGGGGAGGAGGCGGCGGAATTAACGGCACGAGCGGTGCCAGCGGCGGAAGTACTGGATCGACACCCGGCCGAAACTCCGCCGCTCCGATGTCCGCGAACGTGCCGACCACGCGGTTGAAGGTCGGCCCGCGTTCGTCCGTCGTGATGCGGCTGGCCAGCGGCGTTCCGGCTGCGTTCAACACGGGACTGCCCGCGGTCGGCAAGCGCGTAAGCGTGATACCCGCGAGGCCGCCGTAGTCGCCGAGCACGGAGAGCTTCGGGTCGAGTTCGCTCCCCGGCGTACCGAACAGATCGCCGGGGAAGATCGGATACGACGACGGGGCCACACCAATGAGGTTGAACCGATTATTGCGAATCTGTTGGGCTTTCAAGTCCACGTTCGGACTCAGCGGGTCGGTCACCCGGTTGCCCGCGATCACGCTGGCGTACACGTCCACGATGTTCAAGTCGGCAGTCACGCCGGCCACGTCGCCGCTCGTCGCCCGGTTGTTCGTCACCGTCGAGAACGAGAGCACGACCTGGCCGATCGGCGCGGAGATCGCAGCCGAACCGCCCGTGTTGTTGTGAACCGTGGTGTTGAGCAACTCGACGGCGCGACCCTGTCCCTGGCCGACAATGGCACCGCCCGTCGCCGAGGTGTTCTGGGTGATCACGCTGTTGTACAGTCTCAGCATGTTGCCGGTGGCGATCACGGCAGACGGGCCGGTTCCGGTGGCGACGTTCCCGCTGAACCGCGTGAAGTCGGCGTGAACGATCGAGCCGCTCACGCCGCCGACCGCGCCGCGATTGTTGGTCACCTTCGTCCGTAGGAGGTCGAATTCGACGGCTTCGCCGCCCGCCGCCCCCGCACCGGTCAGGGATACGTTCGCATCGAGCGTGCTGTCCGTGAAGGTCAAGGTGGTTGTGATCACGGTCCCGGGCTGGCTGACGCCGACGGCGCCGCCGATCTTCCCGGCATAGTTCTCCTTGAAGGTAGTGCCGTTGAACTGGGTATCGCCTCGGAACAGGAACCGGGCGTCGAGCCCGACCGCGCCGCCGTTGTCCGTGGCCGTGTTGCGAAGGAACGTCACGTTATTGGTGATGAGGTCGGCGTTGTCCAGGCGGATGGCACCGCCGTCCAGAACGGGAAACTCGCCTGGATCGGTGCGGTTTGGGAATGTGTAATCGAAGACGTTCGCCCCACTGAAAGTGAGGTCGTTCACAATCAACGTTGGTCCGATGGCCGAGACGTTCGCGGGGGGCGGGTTCTTCGTATCGACTTCGCCAATTGCTCGCAGGAAGCGGAACGACTCAGCTCCGGGCGGGCGAAAGAATGTGGACCCGTTCCCGTTCACTGTCACGATGTTGTTGATGCGGTCGATCACGGGTAGGGCGGTGCCGCCGTCGAAATCGTCGACCGAGAAATTGAACGTGTATTTGCCGTTCGCCACGAGATTGATCGTGTCGGTGGCGTCGGCATTGGTGTTGGCCGTCTGGAAGAAGAAAACGAGTTCGTTGATGGCCTGCGTCGGTTGGGCGACGGGGTCGAAGCTGGCGTTGAACGTGGCGGGCGTGATGCGGTCTTCGAGGTGCAGCGGCCCGGCCAGAAGCCGGTGGCCGCGTTGGCGTCGCACAGTCATGGAGTTACTCAACGGGGTGAAGGGGTCTTGCGGCCCAAGCCTACAACGCGAACGCCGTGGCGTCCAGAACTATCCGCATTACCCAGATTACCGAAATTGACGGAACGTTCCACCGAATGCGGCGAGAACGTGCGAGATGGGACTTTTGAAGTGAAAAACGCGGCTCAGTTCAGCATGGGGCCGCCTAGCAGGTCTTTTTTCTTCTCGAATTCCTTGGGCATCTTGGCGGAACCTTCGCCGAGAATTCCGGGAGCGGTCGTGGGTTTGTTCGCGGGTCGATCGCCGGAAGGCACGCCGTTCGAGAGATACCAGCACGTGCCTAGCAGAAGGGCGACCGAAGCCGCGAGGGTATACCGCGCGCGATTGATCGGCGCGGCCAAACGCAGCTTCGCGGGTTCGGCGAACGCCGGGGCCGCGGGCCACGGGCTCGGCAGCTTCGACTTGTAAAAGTCGGAAAGCAGATCGTCGACGCGGTTGGGCGGGAGAGGCAGACTCATGATTCGATCCTTACTCGGGTGTCATCCGCTCGGCGACTCGCTGCCGAGCCCGGCTCAATCGCATGTGAATCGCCGTCACGTTCACGCCCATGATCTCGGCAATCGCGTTGGCGTCGTAATCGAGTGCGTAGCGAAGCGTCAAGATGTCGCGGTCGCCGGGCGAGAGTTCTTCCAGTATTGCCCGCAACTGCCCGAAGCGTTCTTCCTTTTCGAGCATCTCGATGGGCGTCGGCTGCGAAGACCGCACGCCATCGAGTATTTCCGGAGCTTGCGTGCCGTTGCGTCGGAAGGCGCTCTTGGCGTAATCCTCGGCTAAGTTCCGCGCCACGCGCAGCAGCCACGCCCGCGGGTTCTGAATCTCTTCTTTGTCGCCTTCCCACTGCTTCCAGAGTCGCAGGAAGGCTTCCTGCGTCACATCCAGGGCGAGGTCCGCGTCCATCCAGCGGGCGTAGGCGAGTGCCCAGACTTCGCGGCTGTGGTGTTCGTACAGCGACTCGAACTCCGCCCGTCGGGCGGACCCCGAGTGCGGGCCAGAGCGTTTCGCTGCGCCGTTCAACATCGATGCAGTCGGGAGGGCGTCGGCTTGGTCTCGTCCGGAAGTAGACGAGCGCGGCCTGGGTTTCTAACGGGAAAAATGCCGCTAGCGGCTTCGCGATTGTACGGGATAGCTGCCCGATCACCTCCTTCCACGCCTCCCAGTGGAAAGCAAAGGCGACCGAGTCTTTTCGACGGCAACTCGCAGTTCGCGGAAGATCCGCGCCAGGGCATCCGCCTGGTAGTGAGCGTTGAGACCGCTGGGATTCGGCAACACCCAAAGCTTGGTTTCACCGATGGATTCTCGTTGAAGGCCGACGACAGCCTTCGG
Organism: Gemmataceae bacterium; assembly: GCA_043744695.1. Taxonomy (GTDB): domain Bacteria; phylum Planctomycetota; class Planctomycetia; order Gemmatales; family Gemmataceae; genus Urbifossiella. The sequence continues at coordinate 5,168 of JAYTUG010000098.1, read as the reverse complement.
CTTCTCGAACGCGATTCGGTACGCTCCGAGTCCAAGTACCGCGAGGTAACGCGGCGCGAGTTTCAATAGCTTACTACGAACGAGTTCACCGCCGGCACGAACTTCGTCGTCGGTGAGTTCGTCGGCGGCGGCGGTGGCGCGAGACACGACATTGGTAATGCCGAAACCGAGCGGCAACAGTTCGGCTTCTTCGGAAGGGTCGAACAATCGCGGGGTGAATCCGCCGGCGAAGAGTGCGGGCCAGAAGCGGTTGCCGGGCCGGCCGAAATTGTGGCCGATCGCGGCGGTATAAAGGCCGGGGTTGATGCCGCAGAACAGAACCTCGAGCCCGGGGAGCAGCAATTCGGGAACGGTTTTGTTAGCAGCCGCGACGAGTTCTTCGCGCGTGGGTCGAGGCTTCTTCATGAGCCAATGCTCTCATACTTGCCAGCCGGAGTGGGCGCGATAATAATAGGGTGTCCGGGGCGCGTAGTCCGGTTCTTTGGGGATGTAGCTCAATTGGTTAGAGTACCGGACTGTCGATCCGGTGGTTGCGGGTTCGAGTCCCGTCATCCTCGCTGATCGTAAGTAGTTTGCCGAAGCATTTCTGCTTACCTCCGGATGTTCCGGAGTCGCGGCCAAAACCAGTGGAAACGGGTGTAGTCCTACACCCGAACCCCAGGGTGATGCCATGCCGCGATCCAAGCATGTTCCGAAGTATTCCCACCACAAGGCGAGCGGACAGGCGTACGTGAAGCTTCGCGACGGCGCGGGCGGCTACCAATTCGTCTATCTCGGCGTTCACGGTTCGTCCGAAAGCCGCGAAGCCTACCGCCGCACCCTCGCAGAGTACAACGCCGACGATCAGAAGGGCAACGTCCTCGAGATTCCGACCGGGCCGGTCGAAACCCATCAGGCCTTGCTTGCCGTTGCTGGACTGGAGCGCGGCCGTTCAAAGGTGCGGGAGTCCACGCCCGTGAGGCCAGTGGAAGACGTCATCGTGGACGCCACCCTGCCGTTCCTGACTCGCCATGTCCGCGGAATTGTCGAGTTCCAGCGTCGAACCGGATGCCGGCCCGGGGAGGCTGCCGCGCTCCGCCGGGTCGATATCGACTTCAGCGGGGATATCTGGCTTTACAGACCTCCTCAGCACAAAGGAAGCTGGCGAGGCAAAGAGCGGATCATCACTATCGGCCCGCTCGCCCAGGACACGATGAAGGAATTCTTCACGCTATCGATCAATGACTACCTGTTCTCGCCGCGACGATCAATGCAGGAGTTCCGCGCCGGCCATCGGGCCGGTCGTAAGACGTCCGTGCAGCCGTCGCAGAAGAACCGCGCGAATAAGGCCCCGGCCGTGAAACTATGCGAGCGGTACACCTCGCGCTCGTATGCAAAGTCCGTTCTTAAAGCGTGCGGTCGAGCTTTCCCCCCGCCGGGAGAACTGGCGAGACGCGAGAACGAGACCGTGAAGGTGTGGAGGAATCGACTATCGGCCGAGCAGAAGTCCACACTCCAGAATTGGAGGCAAGCGAACCGCTGGCATCCGAATCAGCTGCGCCACACACACGGCACGAAGGTGCGGAAACAGTTCGGGCTGGAAGCCGCCCAAGTCGCCCTTGGCCACAGCAAGGCTGACATCACCGAACTGTACGCGCAGCGGAATCTCGAGTTGGCGCTCAAGGTCGCGGCGAAGATCGGGTAATGGGTGATCATTCGACAACTGCTTGCCGCAGCTTGAAAGTGACGGCAATCGGTCGGAACAGCGAGTAGCCGCGGTATTTTTGCCTTCGTGCTTGAATGGCCCGCATCGGCTGTTCAAGACCCTCGTGGACTCGGGTTCTCCTCGTTCGCCTCGGTGGGGTCTTCCACCAACAAGTAACAAGGGAGCAACATGGCACGAATTGTCACATTGAGAGGCGAGCACATGGGGTATCGAGAGCCGTTTCTCGAGATCAGGCAGGAGAACATGAGGCCGGACGAACCCGCCGAATCGAAGATCTGGGGAGAAGCGTTCGGTCGCACTCCGGAGCAGATAGCGCAGGGGTGCTGGTGCTCGAACACCACAGTCGTTCAGATTCCGATCGACAGTGCCGTAATGCGAGTGGTCGCAAAGGTCCAAACGGGTTTCCATGTTTCCGAAGAGATGATGCAACTCTTCAAACTCGTGGAAGTAGACTGGTCCCCGTCCCCGCTTGGCTACGACGTGCTTCTCAAGACGATTATTTTGGAAGTGACCTTTCCAGCGAAGTTCTACGTGAGCATCATCCACGAAGAGACTGCAAGAAGTGAGCAGCTGGATGAGATACCCCTCGACGACGGGTCGAGAATCAAAAACCTCGATCAGGTTGTTACCGTCGAGAAAGCTGCGTCGTTCATCGGAGTCGAGATCGACGGAGAGTTCGTCCTTCGCGCGGATGCCGTTGTGCAACCGGAATTCGCGGCCTTGGCATTTCCTCGCGAATGCCTTGCCCGAAACGCCTGAGACCGCCAACGAAGAGATCAAACAACGCAAGAAGCGTTGGACTGTCAAGGAGGCTAACGCAGAGGGAGAGCGTCTCGCGAAGCAGCTTCGTACCTTCGCATTGCTCTCCGTGCGTCAGCAGTCGAGTCATATAGGCTGCGCGTGGGAGACCTGGAACAAGACCTCGCTTTGCAAGTCGATCATCAAGTGTAGGGAGAAGCTGGCCGCGAATAACTCGGCTGCCACTCAATCGCCCGGGACCGTGAGAGATGCCGAACTCGACAGACTCACAAATGAACAGAGGGACGACTACGAGCCGAGTTCCCTCGACGACTCGCCTGTGAAGTACACCAGACCCACAGTTTCCGGCCGCCGAGTAATTCGCTCCAAGCACGACCTTGAATGAGCGCAGGAGATGCTTGTTTGAGCGCTCAAATCAATTATTTCGCTTGAATATAAGCGGTTTTGTCACTTCCGACGAGTGAGCGCCGCTACTTGGTTGAGAGGGTTACTTCTCACCAAGGACTGCAGTTCACATGTCCATTCCTGTACTCCTCACGCCGGGCGAGCTCGCGGCCGAAATCGGAACGCCGCTTCACCGCATTCTTCACGTTTTGCGCACCCGTCCGCACATCCAACCCGTCGCCCGGGCGGGAGTCGTGCGTGTCTACGACCGCGCCGCACTTGAGGCCGTACGCGAAGAAATCAACCGCATCGGCGCAGAGCGACTCTTGAAAGGAGTTTCCGAATGAACGGCCTACTTTCAGAAACCGTGGTGACACTCCAACAGGCTTGCACCCGCTATCCCGGTTATGGCGGTGCGAGGCACAAACATCCTTCGACGCTCACGCGCTACATCCTGAAGGGCGCGAGGTCCACGTCCGGCCGCCGGGTCAAGCTGGAGGCCGTTCGCGATGGCGGTCGATTTCTCACTTCGATCGAAGCCCTTGATCGATTCCACGCCGCCCTGTCCGTCATCGAAGCTCCCGCTCCGCGTCCTCCCCAGAGCCAGTCCGACAAGGACGCTGACCTTGTCGAGCGCGAACTGGAGCGGATTGGCGGCTTCAAGCGGAAGGTGTGACACCGATGCCGGCGATCTCAATCAGCAAAGCAAGTTGCATTTGAGAAAGTGGCGACGGGCGATGGAACTTGAAGACCACCCGCTCGCGTCGACGTCCCGATGATGGCCGACAACGAGACTGTCACGCTTGCCGAAGACATTGCGTCCAACCGGCTACTCGACACTAAGAGAAGGGTGAAGTGAACCATGGCAAAAGAACTCCAACTACCCGCAATCGTTCAGAACGCTGAAAGCGCAGCCGCATTGATTGCAGAGGCTCGGCCGAGATCGACGCGACGATCCACGTCGATCTCGGCCGAGCAACAAACAGCGTGTGCAAACGCGGCGAACTGCTGTTAAGGGCAAAAGAGGCTGCAGGTCACGGAAATTGGCAACGCGTTCTGAAAGAGAACTGGTCCGACCTCAGCGAGCGTACGGCTCAAAGGTACATGAGGATGGCCAAATCCGCCACTTTGGCGGATTTGACAGCTGTGACCCACAAGCGATCCGCAGGAGATGACGAGGATTTAGAAGCTCCCGACACACCGACGATGTCGGCAGCCGAGCGGAAAGTGCATATTCTCCTGATCGGAACCGTGAGGCCTGGGCTCGCAAAAAAGCTCCTGGACGGCACCAACAAACTCTCGGACGCCAAGTTGCTCAAGGACGTGCCGCCGCATTGCGATAGGTGTGGCAGGCTCGGGCCGCCGCCAAAACCGTGCGACCAGTGCAGGCAGGCGAAGGAAGACTATCAGGCATCGCTTGCGGATCCGGAGAACGAAGACGACCCAGCCTCGCCGCCGAAGCCGACGCCCGATCCGTTCAAGCAAGCGAAGCACCTGACGACGAACCTGGCCACTTTTTTCACAAATTTCGCGGCCGAGAATGGTGACCTGTACCAAGCGTTCGTGGCGTGCGGGCTGATGGACCACCCGCCCGGCAAGACCCCGAGGTTCCTCCCGTTGGCCGGTGTGTCGAGGGTGGTGAGCGAAGTGAGCCGTGGCGTGACCGATCTGGAGAAAATCAAGCTGACATATCAGGAGGCGTGCGGAACGTGGATTCCGGAGATGACTCGCTACTGGCGGGAGAGGAAGGGGAAGAGATGAACCGCTGCCCCGTCTTCATCGAATGCGTCGAGGATGAGACGGCCGAAATGCTCCTCTGCCTCTCCTTCGGGGACTATTACTGGCTACCGAAGAAGGACATCGACCCGCGACCCGTGATTCACGAATGCGAGATCCGCGCGACGATCCCGGTGGAACTCGCGAGGAGACATGGCTTGATCGCGACGCCAGACGAGATGTTCGAGGAGCGGGCCGCGATCATGGAGTTCGATGGTGGGTTGACGCGCGATGTGGCCGAACGGCATGCAGCTGAGGATCTGCTCCACCACTGGGGGCCACAGGCGGCAATGCAGAATGCTTCTCGAGAGCCGAGTAGAGTCACTCGACTCGCCACGAAGGGTAGACGCATCCGCTCCAAGTCGCGGGTGAAACGAAGCATCAGTGGCGACGAACACGAATCCGTACTGCCATAGCCCCAGGTTGGGCACGATGGAAGTCCGTAGGCCGTCCAGCTTGCGGCATGTTCGCCGATCCCGCGAACCGAAGGCTGGAAACCAGGGATTGAGGCGACCCGGCAGCGGGTTGCCGTACCGTGATGGCC
>JAYTUG010000097.1:0-35562 GCA_043744695.1 Gemmataceae bacterium | reverse complement strand
CGAGCGCCTTCTCCTCGCTGTCGAAGCAGATGGCCTTGCCGCTGAACTGAAGGCCTTCCTTGCCGGAAATTTTCCCCACCGCTCCGCCGGGACAAAGGTTGCCACGGAAGATGACGAGGTGGCTGTTCTTCTTGATGGGATTGGCGAAGTCGCGAATGACATCCTGACCGGCGGGATACTTCGGCGCGTTCTTCAAGTTCTCCGCCAGCGTCTTGCCGGTGACGGTCATGCAGTCGCCGTGCATCAGGCCTTTATCCAAAAGCATCTTCATCAGCGGGACGGTGCCGCCGATCTCGACGAGCTTGGCCATGACGTATTTGCCGGAGGGCTTGAGGTCCGCGAGCACGGGCACGCGTTTGCCGATGCGGGTGAAGTCGTCAATGGTCAGCTTCACGTCCGCCGCGCTGGCCATGGCGATGAGATGCAGCACCGCGTTGGTCGAGCCGCCGAGCGCAATGACGAGCGTGATGGCGTTCTCAAAGGCATTCCTCGTCATGATGTCGCGCGGACGGATGCCGCGCTTGATGAGGTTGAGCACCGCAGCGCCGGCAGCTTCGCAGTCGCGGGTCTTGTCCTGTGAGACGGCGGCTTGCGCGCTGGAGTTGGGCAAACTCATGCCGAGGGCTTCGACGGCGCTCGCCATTGTGTTGGCGGTGTACATTCCGCCGCACGAACCGTGGCCAGGGCAGCTTTCGCATTCGACTTTATGCAGCGTCTTCCGATCGATCTTGCCGGCCTGGAACTGACCGACAGCTTCGAAGATGGACACGATGTCTACGTCTTCACCGTGGGGGCCGACGCCGGGCATGATGCTGCCGCCGTACACGAACACGCTCGGCAGATTCAAGCGCGCCATGGCCATGACGCAGCCGGGCATGTTCTTGTCGCAGCCGCCGAAGGCGAGCAGGCCATCGTGGTTCATGGCCCCGGCCACGGTTTCGAGCGAATCGGCAATCACCTCGCGGCTCACCAGCGAGTAGCGCATGCCCATGTGGCCCATGCTGATGCCGTCGGAAACGGTCGGTGCTCCGAAGATTTGCGGCACGCCACCACCGTCGCGGATGCCCTCGCACCCCTTGCGGGCGAGCCGATCCAGATGCGCGTTGCACGGCGTGATCTCGCTGAAGAGCGACGCCACGCCGATGATGGGCTTATCGAAGTCGTCGTCGGTGAAGCCGACGGCGCGGAGCATGGCGCGATTGGGAGCGCGGCCATCGCCGCCAGTGGTGGTGAGGCTCTTGCGGGGGGGAAGGTCCGGCATCGTCAGGCTCCGTTGGAAGGGAAGAGGTGTTATACTCCCGATCCCAATCGAGCAAGGGCTCGACCCACAGCCTTCGCGGAGCGATGCGCCATTTTGGAAAGTGGAAGACAGTCTTCTTAAGATTCTCGTTCACCCCGCCCGAAGCGCGACCGAGTCCTTCACGCCGAGGTTCTCGTAAATCTGCCGCGTCGCGTCGGACTTGTTCAACGTGTAGAAGTGGATCCCCCTCACATTGCAGTGCAGCAGGTCCGCACACTGCTCGGTCGCCCAACTGATGCCGACCCGTGCCACGGAATCGTCGTCCGAACAGCGAGCGACGGCACGCAGGAGCTTCGCCGGAATCTTGGCACCGAGCGCGAGTTCCGCCATGCGGACCATGCCGTGCTTCGTGCCGATCGGCATGATCCCCGCCACGATCGGCACCTTGATTCCGGCTAGGTCGCAGCGCTCGCGGAAGTCGAAGAAGTCGCGGTTGTCGAAGAAGAGTTGCGTGCAAATGTAGTCGGCCCCGGCATCGACCTTGGCCTTGAGGTAATCCATCTCTTTGAGGCGGTTCGGGCAGCCGGGATGCCCTTCGGGGAAGCCCGCGACGCCGACGCCGAAGCCTCGGCGATCCGGCGGGTTCGGCCGCGACCGCACGAACGCCACCAGTTCCGTGGCGAACTTGAATGCGTCCTGATTCTTATCGTAGTTGGCGAGCGTCTTGGGCGGGTCGCCGCCGAGGGCGAGGATGTTATCGATGCCGCTTGCAGCATAGCGGTCCAGGATCGCGGTCATTTCGTCGAGTGTGTGGCAGACGCACGTGAGGTGCGACACGGCCGTCAGATTCGTTTCCTTCTCGATCCGCACCACGAGGTCGTGGGTGCGGTCGCGCGTCGAGCCGCCGGCCCCGTACGTGACCGATACGAACGAGGGCTGAAGCCCTTGCAAGTTCGCGATGGTGCGAAAGAGTTCCTCGCTCGCTTCATCCGTCTTCGGTGGGAAGAACTCGAAGCTGAACGTGGTCGGATGCTGAGCGAAGATGTCTTGTATGTGCATGGGCTCTCCTGGCCGGTCGCGGCATCGCGATGGGAATGTTTACACTTACCGCTTCACTTCTGGCAAGAGCGCAGGCAATCGCGGCACCTTCGATCCGGGTACGGGCACGAGCGTTACGCCCGTCGCGGCCTCGGCCGCGCCGAGTCTGGGTTCGTGCAGAAGCCGATCGAACTGAAAGGTCCTGGTCGTGCCTTCATCCCAGAGAAGCGCGAACTTCTGATCCCCGGAGCGAACCGGAAGCTCGGCCTTGAGGAGTTCGCCCGGCCTGTAGTCGAACGTGCCATTTTGCTCGGGGGCGAAGCGATAGACGGTGTTCAGGCCTTGCGAAGTGGCTTCGCCAGCGAGCTTGAATGTTCGCACGATTGCAGGGCCGGCCTGCGGTGTGATCGTGATGCTGAGTGCGCCGGTCGGAACCAACGACGGCACGCGAAGCGTCAGTGGAATGGTGAGATCGAAGCCTTTCATATCGAACGTGAACTCTTTCGTTCGCAGAAACTCGGCTAGGCTCTCGACGGGATCGCGGGCTTGCGGATCTTCAAGGCGTGCAAGCAAGGTTAAGAGCTTCCCCCAATCGCGGACCGCAGGCTCGTTCAATGCATCCGCGAGCTTGAGCCAAGCCTCCGGGGTATCGGCCGTGAGACTCCCGATGAGCAGCCTCTGAACGTGCTTCGCGCCGTTCGCACTCGATTCCCGGAGCCGCGCCGCGAGCAAGGCCCGACCCGGCTCCGGGAAGTTGGCCAATTCCCATCCTCCGACTCCGGACCTCAGTTCCTCCAGGCGCTGTCCCGGCAGTGCGGTCTCGAAGACACCCGGGCTCGGCGGCGGAATCACCAGAGGCCGCTTCCCATCGGAAGTCAGCCCCAGGGAATCGGCGAAGTCGCGCAAATGCTGGAGCCGCGACTGCGCGAACTCCCAGTCTCGCTGTGCCTGGTAGACGCGGTCGAACTCGGAGGGGACGCGGAAGGTGAGAGCTTCGCCGCGCGGCTTCTTCAAGACTTGTGAACCGGGGATTGGAGCATTCGCCTCAAATGGCGGTTGTGCGGCCGCAACGTCGAGCGAGGCAACACGGACTCGCCACTCACCTTCAAAAGTCCGGGCATGAGTTAAAGCCAGCGCCTGGTTCACGAGGCCACGGTACCATTCTTGCCAAGCCGATTCCGAAGCGCGAAGCAGCGGAATATCCGCGAGCCACTTATCCCGGAGTTGGGCCGCCTCGGTTTCGCCCCACGTGTAGTTCCCCGGCAACGACAGGTCCGCGTTCAGGATTGATTCGATCCGCGAGAGTTCCTCCAGCGAGCGGGCCTCGGCCGGTATCGGCGCGGCATTCAACTTCGCGAGGTAGCCCTGATAGTCGTCGATTTCGCGAAGCCGACCGGTCACGAAATTTCGCAGGTCTTCGGAGAGTGCGAAGAAGCCGGGGTCGGTCTGGAACGCGGCGAGTCGCCTGCGGTTGCTCGTGAGGTGCTTCTCGGCGAGCCGCACCGACGCCGGCTGCTCGTGATCGAGGAAGCCCTGTACGCGGCCCGCAAGCCCGGGGTCGGTCGGTTCCGGCTGGTAGACCGAGATCGCAATTGCCCCCGCGAACAGGAACCAGACCGCGAGGCCGACCGACCAGATCGTAAGCTTGAGGCGGCGCTGCGACTGCTCAACTCGAGCGCGATGTTGCGCTGCGAAGGCGAACGCATCGCGAAAGAGTTCGGCGACGCCGAAAGGATTAGCTGGGAGCGCCCGCGCCCCCACGAATTCCGGCTCTCGCACCGCCACCGCGTAGCCCTTCAACTCGACGCTGCCGAACGCCAGATACGGCGAGTCGTCTTCCGTTGCCGGTTGTTGCTCGTCGAGAAACTCAGTGAACTTCCGCAGTGCGTGCCGCAGCCGCTCTTGAACTTCCGCCAGCCAAACGTCCCTCGTGTCGGCCGGCAGGGCGAGGGAGTCGCACTGCGTGAGTACGAGGAAAATGGGGAAGCCGCCGATCTCGCGCTCGAATGCCTTTCGCCCGAGAACGCGTTCGAGGAACATGAGGAACTCGTCGAAAGCGTCGTCGAGTTCGCGGTCGTCCGCGCCGGCATTCACGACCAGCGCAATGAGATCGGCCTGCACGACGGCGGAGGCGACGGTGCCGCGAACGTGACGTTCCGTGATGGGGTCGGGATGCCGCAGCAGGGCGTAAGAAGCGTTGCCATCGCAATCGAGGATGGTGAACGAACTCGACTCCTGGCGCGAGCCGACGCGCCACGGGCGCAGCCGCACTTCAAAGGTCACGAGTTCGGTGTGCGTGTTGTGGAACTCGGCACCGGCATAGACGCGATTGCGAATGAGTTGGAGCCGACCTGAGGCGTCGATGACTTCCGCACCGAGGGTTTCGCCTTGCGTCTCGCCGGCCTGGAAGAGTGCTCCGAGGAGCGACGACTTCCCGGAGCCGGGATGGCCGAAGAGCAGGATTCGCGGCGCGGCCGGATCGAGGGACATAGTGAAATTGTAAGCGGCGAAGCCGCAAGCGGCCTAAGGAGTTTTGATGCCCTGACCATCCGCCCAGTTCTCGACCTGCCGGACGTTGATGCTGTCCTTACTGATTTTCTTGCCGGGATCGGTGCTGAACTCGCGTTCCAACTTCAGCGGGCGTCTCGCGGTTTCCTTCCGCTTGAGGATCGCTGCTTTTAACTGTTCGAACGACATCGGCTCGGAACCGTCGAGCTTGTAGAAGCGATCCCCTTGCACTTCTTCCCCGCCCAGGAAGGTCACCACGAGAACGTCGGTCTCCGGCTGCGTCTTCTGAGTATCGATCTTCGGTTGCACCTTGGGATCGATGGGCTTGGGCGCGTTGGGGTCGGACTTCTTGCCGTCGTCCGGATTGTTCGCGTTGTTGCCGGGCCCGTTGGATCCGCCGCCGAGCCATCCGCTGCCGGAACCGTCGCCGAAGACGATGAAGGCGATGAGCAGTGCGAGCGCGACGCCCGTGAGGAAGCTGATCGTCTTCTTCAGCACGTCCGGCGTCTTCTTGGCGAGCGCCCATTTATCGAGCGCCCAGGCTCCCGTGCCGCCGATCACGTACCCGGCGAGGAACCCCCCGGCCACGGCGAGGCACTTCACCGCGAACGCAGCGATCTGCTCGGAACCAGGGAAAGCGGCAACGAGTAGGGACATCGTCTCGACCTTTGTTTCAGAGTAACCGAGTCGTGAGCGCTCCGATCCAACCTGTATGAAGGCTGGGCCACGGGAGTCGGCCGGCAATGGGCGGGTGAAAGTGATCGCGAAGCGGCATAACACGCTCCCAAGAGTTCCCACCATTATACTCGCTCGGCCATTTGTTCCCCAGCCCCGCGCCTGTCTAGAATGCGGGGTACTACCTTCGCCGAGGACCGCTCGTGACCGCACCCCGACCCGCCACGTTGAAAGAACTCCGCGACAGCGGCTGGCAATCGAAGACCGTCAAACGCGAACTGCGCGACAACTTCCTCGCCGCCCTCCAGCGAAACGAGAATCTCTTCCCCGGCATCGTCGGCTACGAGAACACCGTCGTGCCCGAGATCAGCATCGCGCTACTCGCCGGGCACGATCTGCTGTTCCTTGGCGAAAAAGGCCAAGCCAAGAGCCGGCTCATGCGGGCGCTCGTGCAGTACCTCGACGAGTTCGTTCCCTACCTCGACATTCCCGGTAGCCCCGTTCACGAAGATCCGTTTGCACCCATCACGAAGGCCGGGAAGGCATTCGCGAAGAGTGCCCCCGAAGAGCAAGTTCCGATCGCGTGGTGGCCTCGGGCCGAGCGGTATGCCGAGCGGCTCGCGCCGGGCACCAAGTTCGCGGACGTGATCGGCGAGATCGACCCGGCCAAGCTCGCCATGGGAACCAGCATGTCCGCCGAAGACGCCCTGCACTTCGGGCTCATTCCGCGCATGCACCGCGGCATCTTCGCCATGAACGAAATCCCCGAACTCGACGAACTCATCCAGGTCGGGCTCTTCAACATCCTCGAAGAACGCGACGTGCAAATCCGCGGCTACCCGATCCAGTTCGACCTCGACGTACTCGTACTCTTCTCCGCGAACCCGACCACGTACAACCGCTCGGGGAAGGTCATCCCGCAACTCAAAGATCGCATCGGCTCGCTGATTCAAACGCACTACCCGCTCGAGCGCTCGCTCGGCATCGAGATCGTGGAGCAGGAAGCCGGTGCGGATCTGGGCGGCGACTTCCCGGTGTTCGTGCCTTATTTCATGAAGGAAATCATCGAGCAGGTCAGCATTGCCGCACGAAAGTCGAAGTACGTGGATCACGCGAGTGGCGTGAGTGCCCGCTTCAGCATCGCGAACTATCGCACGATGGTGGCCAGCGCCCGTCACCGCGGCGTGAAGCTCGGCGAGAAGCCGGCCGTGCCCCGCATCAGCGATCTGGGGCACCTTCCCACGTCGTCCTTGGGCAAGCTCGAACTCGACATGATGGGCGCGCACCAGATGAGCGAGAAGCAGGTGCTCGAGTCGATCATCGCGGAGGCAATCGGCACGGTGTTCGAGGAGTACGTCGATAAGCACGGCCTCGACGAAATCGCCGATCTGTTCTCGAAGGGCGTGAAGCTCGAGGTCGGCGACATGCTTCCTTCCAGCGACTACGCGAAGCGATTGAAGCGGGTGCCGAAGGCGTGGGAGAAGGCGTTCGAGGTGAACGCCGGCGAGAGCGATGCGGTGCGGGCGAGTTGCGTGGAGTTCGTGCTGGCCGGGCTGTATGCTGGCGACAGGATCAGCCGCAGCGCACGCCACGGGCGGATCACTTACGAGATGTGAACATGGAAGCGGTCGTTCCCTACGAGCAGCGGCTGAACGAGAATCGCCGCTGGGCTCTGATGGAGGGGAGTATGCACTTTGAGAAAGAGAGCGCGGTCTTCCGCACCATGCTGGAAGTCGCCAAGAGGCTCAACGGCCTCGAAATCCCTTACGCCGTGTGTGGAGGCATGGCCCTCTTTCAACACGGGTATCGGCGCTTCACCGAAGACGTCGATATCTTGGTCACGAAAGCAGGACTGAAACTCCTCCACGAAAATCTGGAAGGGCTCGGTTACCTTCCTCCATTTCAGGGAAGTAAGAATCTGCGCGACACCCAGACGGGGGTCCGTATTGAGTTTCTCGTCACGGGTGGGTACCCCGGCGATGGAAAGCCCAAGCCGGTTTCGTTTCCCGATCCCGCTACGGTCGGCATCGACATTGATGGCGTGACGTGCCTTCAACTCGCTACGCTCGTCGAACTCAAACTCGCCTCTGGCACGGCCGATTGGCGACTGAAAGATCTCGCGGATGTTCAGGAAATGATCCGCGAGTTCTCGCTGTCCGAAGACTTCTCAACCCAGCTCGATGCCTCGGTTCGGGATTCCTACCATCGGCTCTGGACGCAGGTGAAGTCCCGGCCGACCGCGGAGGAATAAGCATAAGCGGCCTTGCTCATCTCCCGTAGCTTGCCACTGGCCTCGGCTCCGGACTGTGGCGAATTTTCAAATTGTGCCTTCCTGAGCGGTCGTTCTGATTTTTCTGCAAAGTTCGAGGGTACGGGACGCCGAAACCTTACTAGCAGGACCGGCCTTCAGGCCCGGAACCACCGCTGGGGGAAAACATGAAGCGAACCGCGACGACATTAGCGCTGCTGGCCGGCTTCGGGGGTGGGTGCATGAGCACCGACGGGCCGAACGGAAAACAAGCCAAGGCTCCGGGCGGGTTCGGCACGGTGACCGTGCCGGCCACCGCCAACGGCGTGCAAGGGCCGAACGGCGAACCGATCCCGTTGGTCGCGAGGACCACGGCGCGCGGCGCGATGCCCACCAGTTCGGGCGCGCCGAGTACGGTTGTCTCCGCGACCGGCTACCGACCCGCCGGCAAATCGAACACCGTCATCCGCGGCTACGTGCCGGGGCTCTCGACGGTCGATTCCCGCGTGATGCAGGCCAACGGGAACGAGCCACCGTACGGCCCGCCGCAAGGCGGCATCCTTCCCGTGCCGGGAATGGGGCCTCCCGGAGCCGTCGCCGCCGTCGGATCCTTGAACCCGAACATGCGGTCGGCCCCAAGCAACCAACGAACCTCGATCCGCTTTACCGGCCCCGCCGGCATGAAGATCACGTGGCAACTGCCCAATGGCAGCTTCAACGACGAAACCAGCGGCCTCACCGCGCCGAAGGAATACAACTTCCTCCAAAGCCAGGTCTACCGCCTGCGGCTGTCGCAGATTCTGCCGAACTTCCCGGGGCGGACCTTCTACCCGACGCTCGAAATCTCGCCGGTCACGCCCAAGACCATGACGTATCTGGCCCATGCGTCCGTGCCCGTGACCTTCGCGGATGAAGACTTCCGCCAGGCCGCCGACGGCAACCTCGTGGTGAAGGTGATCTACCTGCCGGACCCGGCGTTCCAGGACTTTGCGGCCCTCGGCGGTGCGGACGAGATCGTCTCGACGCGGCTCGAGCCAGGTGCCGACCCGATTGCCGAGGCTCAGAAGCGCGGCACGATCCTGGCCGTGATCCGGTTGGGCAACATCGACCTGGAGAACAAGGCTTCGCCCTCGATGACCGCGCCGCCTCCGGGCATGGGCATGCCTCCCGTGATGATGCAGCAAATGGGCCCGCGTCCGATGCCGCCGATGGCCGGCCCTTCGGGTGCTGCGAAGATCTCGACTCCGGAGCCGCTGCCGCCCTCACTGAAGCCGACCGATGACTCGAAGCTAATCAACCTGCCTCCGATCAAGTAAGGCTGGCTCGTGGGTCGATAGTTTGAACGACACGTGGCCGCTTGCGGCTTCGCGATTAGGAACCACCTCATCGCGAAGCCTCAGGCGGCTTCTCAGTAGGGGAAGCCATGAACGTCGCCGTGATGACGCTGATGGGATCGCTGGCGGTTGGCGGCCCGACGGATGCCAGCCCGATTCCGGTTCCCGGCGCGGGTCCGCATGCCGCCGTGGCCGGCGCTCCGCCCTCCTCCATGATGATGCCCATTCCTCAGCGGTATCAGGCACCGCTTCCCGCGCCGCTGCTCGCGGCCAAAGTCATTACTCCCAAGGGCGTCCGCGTTGCCGTGTATCCCGGCTCCGCGATTGCCCGCATTTTCGACGCGCCCGCCGTGGTCGGCCTCCGCCCCGGCTACTCCTACCGCATGGAACTCTCAAACCTGCCGTACCATCCCGGGAAGGTCCTTTATCCCGAAGTCGAGGTTCGCGGCACGCTCGTTCTCCGCCCCGGTATGAAGTACATGGAGTGGCCCACGCCGCTCCTCTTCACGCAGAACGACATCGAACGCGCCCTGCTCGGCGCGGTGATCACGAAGGCGATTTACCTCGAAGATCCGGAGAAGGCGATCCCCGCGGAGTTCGGGTTGAACGCGCCGGTGGAACTGCTTGCGGATACCGAAGAAGTCGCGATCAAGGAAGCGCTGGCCAGCGGCCGGCTCGTCGCGATCGTGCGACTCGGGAATCGGCCCCCAACCGCCGAGTGGCTCAAAGTCGCGGCCATCGACGGCACCATTCTGCTGCCCGGCGAGGGCTACCTCAAAACGCCGCAGCTTCCGCCGACGCTCCCTTACTACGGGATCAATCTTTTCGACCCGATCCTCGGGCCGAAGGGCGCGAACGAGGAGTGCTTCATCGATGGTGGGGACAAGGGCGATCGGCTCGGCATCGGCCCCAACAACAAACTCGGCGGCCTGAACACAACGGATGTCGGAGTCGAATACTCGCTCGGGAACAAGCGGAAGGTCGCAACCTCGAACGTGGTCTGTCTGTGCGTGCCCCGGTTCGCGATTCAGCGAGCGGAACAGGCTCCCGAAGGCTTCGATATTCAGATTGGGATGAAGGGTTTGAACGGCGCGATGGCCCCGCAGGGTTTCCGCGAACGAGCCTCGGCCATGACCGAGATCGGCCGCGAGAAGCCCGTGGGAATGCTCGCGCAACAGCGGCCGCGCTCGTACATCGGGCCGGTCGGCCTCTCGTTCTACATCGGCTCGAATCGACCTTCGGTGTTCGGCCAGGTGGATGGCATCGCGGTCAAGGCCGCCGTCGTGGAGCCGGAAGTCATCACGGCTTACCCCGGTGCCGCCCCGCTGACCGTGACCAAGTCCGTGGATTCGACCGGCCCCGTGGAATCGGGTTCGATCGTGACCTTCACCATTCGCTACTTGAACACCGGCAACAAGCCGATCTCGGATGTCGTGGTGAACGACAGCCTCAGCGGCCGTCTCGACTACGTCCGCGGTTCGAACCAGTCGGATCGGGCGGCGAACTTCTCGGCGAGTGCGAACGACGCGGGCTCGGTGGTGGTGCGATGGGAACTTCCCGGCGTGATTCTGCCGGGCCAGGGCGGCACTGTGAAGTTCAGGGCGAAGGTGCGTTAGTGGGCCATGTCGCCGGCACCGGCGGGCGGGGTTCGCGTGCCGTAGAAGCTGTAGAGCATCGGCACCAGGACCATGCAGGCGATGGTGAAGAGCATGCCGCCGACGACGACCACGGCGAGTGGTCGCTGCGATTCCGATCCCATTTTCGTCGAGATCGCCGCGGGAAGCAGGCCCAGAATCGCAGCTAATGCGGTCATCACCACCGGCCGCACGAGTTGAGCGGTACCCTTCCGCAGCGCTTCCTCCAGTTCCACACCCTTCGCTCGCAGGCCGTTGAACACGGACACGAAGAGCAGCCCGTTCATGACGGCGACTCCAAGTACGGAGATGAACCCGACGCCGGCGGAGATGTTGAAGTTCAACCCGGTGATCTTCAGCGCCCAGACGCCGCCGACGACCATCGCCACCACGTTCGCGAACACGACACCGGCATCGAGGAACGAACGGAAGGCCACGTAGAGCAGCAGCGCGATGAGGATCATCGAGATGCCGAACATCCGGGCGAGCCGGGCTTCCGCGGCCTCCATTTGTTTGAATTCGCCGCTCCATTCCGCCCGGTAGGGCAACTCGAGCATCGGCTCGATCTTGGCGCGAGCTTCCGCCACGGTACTGGCCAGATCGCGCCCGCGAACCTCGAACTTGACGGCAATCAACCTTTGGCCTTGTTCGCGGTAAACCGTGGACGCTCCACGTCGCAGGTAGGAGCCCGACGGGTCTAATTGCCCCTTGGCGTTCAAGGGCGTCACGAGGTCGCCGAGGCGCCGCGTGGGTTTACCTGTGAAGATGGCCCCGAGGTTGTACGCGCTACCGGTGAGCGACACTCCGGGCAGCGAGGTGCCCATCGGCGACACCGAACCGGCTGCGGAACTACTCGGTGCCACGACATTCCCGACCGGCACGGGGATCGCGAGAATCTTCGACTCGTCGGCGCGAAATCGCAAGGGAAGCCGGACCACGAGCGGAAAAATCTTTTCCCCTTCCTGGATCAGCGTCGCCGACTTGCCCCCGACCGCGGCCTCGACGATACCTTGAATGTCCGTGGCGGAAACCCTCCAATCCGCGCACTTCTGGCGGTCCACGGGGAACTCGAGATTGGACTGCCCTTGAACGCGGAAGACGCCTGCGTTCTCGACTCCCGGCACCTCGTGCAGCGCGTCCTTGATCCGGAACGCCGTGTCTTCGAGCGTCCCCAGATCGGGGCCGAAGAGCTTGATGGAATTCTCGCCCTTCACGCCGGACAGGGCTTCGAGCACGTTGTCGCGGATGATCTGGGAAATGTCCCAGTCCACGCCGGCGAACTCGCGGTCGAGGGCTTCGTTGAGATCGCGGACGAGTTCGGGTTTGGTGCGCGGCCGCCCGTATTTGGGAACCGCGGACCATTCCTCTTCACCCCGCAGCGGGACGAAGGTCTCGCAGTTGTAGTAGCCGGTGGGATCGGTTCCGTCGTCGGGCCGGCCGATGGCGGGCACGATGACCGCGATCTCGGGGAACTGCCGCAGGAGTTTGCGGAGTTGCCGCGATCGTTCCGCGACTTCCTGCATCGAGACGCTCACGGGGAACGTGCCCCGCACCATCAGGTTTCCTTCTTCGAGTTCGGGCATGAACTCGCGGCCCATCGAGGCTGCCACCGCTCCGGTATAGAAGACGCCTCCGACGAACGCGGCTAGGGCGAGCAACCGGACTCGCAGAATCACGCGGAGTTGCAGGAGAAACAGCCCCTTCAATCCGCGAACCAGGAAATTGTCCGGCTTCGCTTTCAAGTTCTTGAACAGCAGCAAGCAGAGTACGGGCGACACGGTCATGGAGAGGAGCAAAGCACCGGCCAGCGCGAAGGCATACGTATCCGCCATGGGGCCGAAAATCTGCCCCTCCGGCCCCTTCATGGTGAAGAGCGGAAGCAAGGCACAGACCATGATGATGGTCGCGAAAAAGAGGCTGCGCTGCACCTCACCGACCGCGCCGGCCACACGCTGACCGAGCGTGGTGCTGGGAGGATGACCTTCCGAACCGGACGATTCGGAGAGGGCACTCTGCGCCGTGAGGTTCCGATAAATGCTCTCGACGACGATCACCGAGGAATCGACGATGATGCCGAAATCGACGGCACCGATCGAGAGCAGGTTGGCCGACCGGCCGCGGGCATAAAGCACCCCAAACGCGAACAAGAGGGCCAGCGGAATGTTGATCGCCACGATCAGGGCCGCCCGGACGTTGCCCAGAAACATGAGCAGAATCGCCGTCACGAGCGCCATCCCGACCATGAGGTTTTCTTGCACGGTCTCGGTCGTGCGGTCGATCAGAGTCGTGCGATTGTAGAAGGGAACGATCTTCACGCCCGGCAGCAAGTGGCCGGGCTGGTTCAACTCTTCGATCTTGGCAATCACGTCCTTGAGGGCGGGAAGCGACTCTTGCCCCTTGCGGAGCAGAACGATTCCCTGGATCACATCGTCTTCATCCTCCCATTGGTAGCTACCGTCGGGATTGGTGAGCGCTTGCCCATCGGCGCCCTTGAGGGGCCGGCTGATGGCCACGCGACCCTGGCGGGTCTGGTTGCCGACCACGACGCCGCGCAGTGCGAGCGTGCGGTCGTCCACGCGCGGGGTGCCGTCGGGATTCAAGAGCGGTCCGCCATCCACGACTTGATCGATTCGGACCGGCACGTTGTTCACGGTCGCAACGACCACCTGCCGGATTTCGCGGAGCCGTCGGGCTTCCTCCGCCCGCAGAATTTTGGCCGAAGCCACGGGGTCGGTGTTGGCGAGCACGAGTTGCTGCGGATCGCGCCCGAAGCCGATGAGCCCGAGCGAACGGACCACGACATTTTGTTGCTTGCCGGTGGTGATGCTGTCGCCGCTGCCGTTGCGGTTCGCGTCGCCGAGTGCGGTTTGAATTTGGGCGAGCGTCACTCCGAAGCGTGCGAGGGCGTAGGGGTCCGGCTGAACCTCGTAGCGCTTCACGGTACCGCCGATGCCCGTGACGCCGGCCACCCGCGGCACGCGGAGCAACTCGCGCTGCACCACGTAGTCTTCGACCGCCTTCAGGTCGCTGAGCGCGTACACCGGCTTGCCGGTCGCCGGGTCGAGGGGATTGTGCAAGGTGAATCGCAGGATTTCGCCGATCGGCGACGCCGGCGAGATCTGCGGCACGACGCCATCCGGCAAGTTCACCGAGGAAAGCCGGTTGATGACGTCCTGCTTCGCCTGCTCGTAGTCGCGATCGTAGTTGAACTGATTGCGGACGTGGGAAAGGCCGAAGAGCGACTTGCTGCGAGTGGTTTCGAGCCCCGGCATACCGGCGAGGCCGACTTCCAACGGAATCGTGACTTGCCGTTCGACCTCTTCAGCACTCGCGCCGGGATACTGCGCCACGACTTCGATGATGGCCGGTGCCGGGTCCGGGTAGGCCTCGATGTTGACGTGGGCGAGCGCGTACCCGCCGCCGATCAACAGCGCCGCCGTCACCAGCAGCACGAACAGCGGATTGGCGACCGACCAGTCGATGAGTTTGCGGACCATGGTTCAGATCATCGAGGACGTGTGAGCCCGACATCGCCTAGGGATGAGGAGTGGGAAGTTCGTTCATCGCCTCATTCAAAAGGAGCGACCCCGCCGTGATGACCTCATCGCCGACTCGAACCGAGCCCGCACTCGTCGCGAGATAGACGACATCCTGAAGGCGGCGAATCACCTTGACCCGTTGGCGCGCGATGGATGTGCGATCGGACGCGGCTCGAACGAATACGATGCTCTCCCGACCATCTTCGATCAGCGCCTCGGACGGGATTTCAATTTCTCCTCGCACCGGGGGGAGTTCGACCGTCACCGTGACGAACATCCCCGACCGCA
This sequence comes from Gemmataceae bacterium, assembly GCA_043744695.1. Lineage (GTDB taxonomy): Bacteria > Planctomycetota > Planctomycetia > Gemmatales > Gemmataceae > Urbifossiella. The sequence goes on along the minus strand of JAYTUG010000097.1, from coordinate 21,058 downwards.
ACGAACCATCGGCGTTCGCCACGACGCCGGAAACCATCGCCGTGTGCTGATCGGGATGGATCACGGCCCCGACGGAGTCGAGCGTGCCCGCGAATGAGGTTCCCGGGCGGGACGGAACGTTGACCGTCCAGCGCGTCGGCTGCGGAAGCGATTGGAGCAGGGGGAGATCTTCTTCGTAAACGTGAGCCCAGACCGCCAGGTGCGAGAGATCGGCCACGAGAAACAGAGGCGTCGAGGGATCGACTATGGCACTGGCGCTAGTGTTGTGTTCGATGAGGATGCCGTCGCGGGGAGATGTCAGCACGGAAAGGGGCCAGCTCGAAAGGTTGCCCAACTTCGCACTCGGCTTCACCAAGTCGGAGGCCTCGCCCCGAATTGCCGCGACTTCTTCAGCCGACAGGCCCCACGAACGGAGGGTTCTCTCGGCCCGAGCGATTGCCACGCGATCCGATTCCACATCCCGCGTCGCATCGCGGATGCTGCGAGGGGGAACGGACCCCGCGCTCGCGGGATCGAGCAGAGCCCCCAGAACGTCCTCGTCTCGCCGCAACTTGGAAAGGGCATCCACGAGTTCGCTTTTCTTTTCCCCGAGGGTGACACTCGAAACCACAGCCAAGGCTTGCCCCTTGGTCACGCGGTCGCCGACCCGCAGGTTGCGGACCTCGAGTTTGGGATCGACCGTCGTCCCGAGCGAAACCACCTCACCCGGGAAGCGCGAATAGACGCGGGAGAGGGCGTTTTGATCGATCGCGAGGGTTCCCGAGAAGGGCGGCAGCGTTCGCGACTGGCTCGGGAGCGAGGCCACCGCCGTCCGCAATCCCATGCGAGTCGCCGTCTCGATAGGAACGACGATCACTTCGGCCTGGACTCGCTTCATCGATTCGACGGTCGACGCCTCCGCGGCACCGGTCGAAGCCTTCCCCGCTCCTGGGGAACGTGCCGATGAAGTGCCTAGCCATGCGGCGGAACACGCCACCGCCGCAAGAATCACCGCGATCCCAGCGATTCGACCAATCCTCAAAAGGCGGCTGCGTGTGATGATCATGAGATGTTCGCTGTTGGAGCCAACCCTGTTGAAGACCTTGCAGAATACCACGAAAGCAAAGGCGATGCCAGTGGTGGCCGACGGCGCGGAACCACTTACTGTCAATCGGTTTCGGCGTTTTCTTGCAATTGGCGATCATCGAATGCGAATGCCGATCTCGCCAAGGAGTGGTCGCAACTCGTCCAGTGTGGTTGTTGCTCGCGCGTCACGAACGTTCGGGAGTAAGGATCAACTTACCTCACCGCTTCCGCCGATATTCTCGATACAGCCGTACATTGAGAGCGGCCGAGGCGAGGCTACTGGAATGACGGCGAAGCAAAACACCACCCGACGCCTCCTGAAAAATGCTGCCTGGGGACTCTGTCTGGGCGCAGCCATCCCCGGCTGCGCAACCCCTGCGGGATTTGAGCGGCCCGAACCGCCCGTCGATTTCCAGGTTCGCGAGAAGCGAACCCCGGAACCTATCACCCGCGGTCAGGTCGATTCGAGTCAGGTCGCGCAGGTGACGTGGCTCCGGCCCGGCGAGACTGCCGAATTTCAGCAGGTGCTGGCGGTGCCGCCGGAAGTTCCCGTCGTTCAGCCGAAGGCCAATCCACCGGCCGTGAAGCCGCTGGATGTTCCGCCTGGGCTTCCCGGCTTCGATGCGCAGCGCCCCGTGCTGCCTCCGGACACACCGCAATTCCGCGCCGACCGCCTCAAGTTGATCGACTCGATCTTTCCGGAGTTTCCGCCGCTCGGGCCCGACCCGGTCGTCGATGGAATGTCCGGCGCGAAAGTGGCGACTCTCGAGGAGTTGCTCGACTACGCGATGAAGAACAGCCCCGAGATCGTGCAGGCCACGGCGGACGTCGCGGATGCTCACGGCCGCTGGGTTCAGGTCGGCCTCTATCCGAACCCCACCGTCGGGTTCCAGGGCGATCAGCTCTTCGATCAGGGTTTTGGTCAGTTGGGTGGCTACTTCAATCAACCCATCGTCACGGCAGGCAAGCTCAAGATTGCTCGCTCGGTGTCGCACTTCGACTTCCTCAATGCCCGCGCTCACCTTCGCAAGGCCGAGGTCGATCTGGCCCGCCGAGTGCGCGCGAACTACTACGCCACCTTGGTCGCGGCCGAGAACGTGCGCGTGGGTCGTCTGATCGTCGCGTTCACGGACGAGGTGTACCGCCGACAAGTCGCGATGGTGAAGAACGGTTCATCGGCTGCATTCGAGGCGTCGGCCCTGCTCGCCATCACCGGGCAAGCGGAACTCGGCCTCAGTCAGGCCCGCAACCGCCACACCTCGACCTGGAAGCAACTGGCCGCCTCGATCAACGCAATGGACTTGCCGCCCGCGCCGCTCGCCGGACGGGTCGAAGAAAACGTGCCCCGCTACCGCTACGAAACGCTCCGCGATCAGATGCTTTCCATTCACACCGATCTGCTCGTCGCGAGGAACTCGGCCGCTCAGGCTCAGCGCACCATCACGCGCGAACAGGTGAAGCCGATCCCGGACATTCAGAATCAGTTCTACTTCCAACAAGACACGCAATCGAAGGCACTGGGTTTGCCAAGCTTCCAGATGGGCGCTCAGATCGGCGTCAGCGTGCCGTTCTTCGATCGCAATCAGGGCGGAATCATGTCGGCGAAGGCGCAGTTCGCACGGGCCACTGCCGAGGTGCCCCGCGTACAGAACGTACTCGTGGGTCAATTGGCCGACGCGTACGAACGCTACGAAACGTCCCGGCAGCAGGCGTCGCTTTATCGGGAACGCATTCTGCCGAACCTCGTGACGGCATTCCGCGGCGTCTACCAGCGGTACCAAGTGGAACCGGACAAGGTGAACTACAACGACATCGTGACGGCGCAGCAGAACCTCGTGACCCAACTCGGGGGCTACTTGCAAGCCTTGCAAGCGCAGTGGCAGGCCCAAGCCGATCTGGCGGGCTCGGTGCAAGTGACCGATCCAAACGAACTGTCGCGCGTTTCGGAACCTGCCGGCCCCGACTCGTGGCCGGACGCTTCGCCGCGCACATCGCCGAAGCGGTGAGGAGAATTTTCGGGCGGATCGCCGTTCGATGCGCCCAACTCCGCGGCGCGGGATACGATGAGCATTGCTCTCGTACATCCCTTCAGCAGGACGGTGGGCGGCACCCACCGACACAATGTTGCTTCCCGAAGTTACTTCGCACGCGAGTACCGTTGGGCTCGACCCGGAGAAGTTGCCTCGGCACATTGCCATCATCATGGACGGCAACGGCCGCTGGGCTCGGGCGCAAGGCAAGGAACGCGTCGAGGGGCACGCTCGCGGAGCCAAATCCGTCGATGACGTCACAGAAGAATGCTGCCGCCTCGGCATCGGCCAACTCACGCTGTACTGCCTCAGTTCCGAGAACTGGAAGCGGCCCAAGGCCGAACTCGACTTCCTCATGGCCCTCCTTAAACAATACCTGCTTCAAGAGCGCGAGAAGATCCTTCGCCAGAACATCCGCTTCACGGTGATCGGTCGGCGCGAAGGGTTGCCCAGTGAGGTGATCGCCGAGATCGACGAGAACCAACGCTTAACCAAAGCCAACACCGGCCTCACGCTGTGCCTCGCGATCAACTACGGTTCGCGGGCGGAAATCGTGGACGCCGTGCGGCGCATCGCGAGCCGAGTTCAACGCGGCGAACTGCTTCCCGAACATATCGAAGAAGCTACCGTCGGCGACTCGCTCTACACGGCCGGGATGACCGACCCGGACCTGCTCATCCGCACGGCCGGTGAGATGCGCATCAGCAACTACTTACTCTGGCAAATCTCGTACGCGGAACTCTGGGTGACCGAGCGATTTTGGCCTGAGTTTGGGGCAGAACTGCTGCATGAAGCCCTCCGCGAGTATGCGAAGCGCGAACGTCGCTTCGGGGGGCTGAAGCCGACATGATCCTGACTCGCCTCATCGTCGGTACGCTGCTCTTTTGGGCAACCGTGGGGTTGCTCGTTGTCGATCAATGGTTCGCACCGTGGTTCCCTTGCCTGTTCGCTTGCCTGATGTTCCTGGGCATCGTCGCCACGCGCGAACTCGTGCGACTTTTCCCCGCGGCACATCGGCCGAACGGGTGGCTCACCATCGCCGGCGTCTGCATCATTCTCGCCTCGAACTTCGCACACCTCGCGCTCCCATCCGCGGACTCCGGGTCGCGGCTAAACGGTTGCGTTTTTACATTGATGGGTGCGTTCCTCGCATCGTTCCTCATCGAGATGTATCGCTACCGCGAACCCGGCACCGCCGTGCCGCGTCTCGCATTCACGGTGTTCGCATTAACCTACATCGGCCTGCTCGGCAGCTTCCTGGCCCAACTCCGCTGGCTCGGAGACCCCGCCCGCACGAGCACCATTCTCGCGCTCACGATCTTCGTCCCGAAGTTCGGCGACATCGGTGCCTTCTTCACCGGCACGTTTCTCGGCCGCCACAAGATGACGCCGCTCCTCAGCCCAAAGAAAACCTGGGAAGGGTTCGCCGGCGGGATGATCACGGCGATGCTCATGTCGATTGGACTCTCGTTCACCGGAGACGCGTTCCAAAATGGGATCGTGGAGGCTGCGGCGTTCGGCCTTGTCGCGGGAATCGTCGGCGTGCTCGGCGACCTTGCCGAATCCCTGATCAAACGCGATAGCCAAAGTAAGGACGCCGCCCAGAGCATTCCCGGGTTCGGCGGCCTGCTCGACGTTGTCGATTCCGTACTCTTCACCGCACCCGTGGCGTACTTCTGGTTCCGAAATTGACCCTGGAACACCCGATGACCGACACCTCGACTACTGCCCGCGCCATCACCCTGGACAATCGCGACGAGGCGATCATCCTTTTCGGCCCGCGCGATCAGTTCCTCCGCACCATCCGCGATGCCCTCGGCGTGAAACTCGTCGCCCGGGGCGACCTGCTCCTCATCGACGGCACGGTCGAAGCCACCAATCAGGCGGAACGCGCCTTCCAACAGCTTCGCACCGTTCTGCGCAAGCACGGCAAGCTCACACCGGAAGATGTAAGAACGGTGATTGAAGTCGTGCAAGCTGGGACCGAACGCGGCGCGGGCAGCAGCGTGACGGTCATGGAGTCGGGCCGGCATCTGCGACCGCGAACGGATGGCCAGGGCCGCTACGTTCAGGCGCTGAAGGCGCACGACCTCGTGATTTGCGTGGGGCCCGCGGGCACCGGCAAAACCTATCTCGCCGTCGGCTGGGCCGTGAGTTTGCTCCGCAGCGGTTCGGTGAAGAAACTCGTACTCGTACGGCCCGCGGTCGAAGCCGGCGAACGCCTCGGGTTCCTTCCCGGGGACATCGCCGCCAAGGTGAACCCGTACCTCCGACCGCTCTTCGACGCTCTCAACGACATCATGGAACCGGAGCAGGTCCGCAAGTACATGGAGAGCGACATCATCGAGATCGCGCCGCTCGCCTACATGCGCGGCCGCACGCTCAACAATTCGTGCATCATCATGGATGAAGGGCAGAATGCGACGGTCGCTCAGACCAAGATGTTCCTCACGCGCATGGGGCAGAATTCGAAGGTGGTGGTGACGGGGGACATGACTCAGACGGATTTGCCGAATACGGTCCGCAGCGGGCTCGCGGATGCCGTGCAGCGATTGCGCGATGTCGAGGGCATCGGGATCGTCTATCTGGACGAAGCGGACATCGTGCGAAATCCGCTCGTGTCGCGCATCGTGAAGGCCTACGACGACCCGTCTCCGCGAGCCAAACGCCCGCTGTGAAAGCGCTCACCATCTCCCACCAAGAGAATCGCTTCGGGATAAGCCTCGCATTCGGCGGCGAAGACCCGCGCCGCCAGCGAGTCCGGCGTGTCGCCCTCCAAAACCGGCACGCGCTTTTGAACTAAGACCGGACCCGTATCGTAGGTGTCGTCCGCGAAGTGTACGGTGCAACCGCTCTCCGTCGCGCCGGCGGCGATCGCGGCTTCGTGCACGCGAAGGCCGTACATTCCCTTGCCGCCGAAAGCCGGCAGTAGCGAGGGGTGGATGTTCAACACGCGGCGGTAAAACTCGGGCGGGATCGGCAGCAACTTCAACCACCCCGCCAGACAAACGAGGTCCGGGTTGAAACTGCGGACCGCTGCCCAGACTCGCTCGGGCTCGCCGCGTTCGACCACGATCACCGGCAGGCCGGCCTTCTTCGCGCGTTCGATTCCCAAGGCATCCGCACGGCTGGAAACGACGCCGACGATTTGAGCCGCGAGCCGGCCATCGGCGATGCGATCGATGAGATTCTGCAGTGTCGTGCCGCCGCCGCTAATCAGCACGGCGAGGCGAATCGGTTCGGACATGAAAGAGTTCCTACTTGCGCTTCATAGCTTCCAGCGCCTCGGCGGCTTCGGCCATGCCTTGCTCCGAAGCGCGGGTCAGCCACTGAACCGCACCTTCCACATCGCGTTGAGGTACGCCTCGCCCCTGGTCGAGCATGACGGCGAGGTTGAATTGGGCGAACGGGTCGCCGCGTTCGGCGGCCATCCGATAGAACTGGACCGCTCGCGAATCGTCCGGAGGTAAACCTTTGCCGCCCTCGTAAAGGTAACCCAGGCTGCGGAGGGCTTCGGGGTGATTCTGACTCGCGGCCCGTTCGAACCACTCGGCAGCCGCCGCGGGTTCGTCGTGCCCGAAACAGAGCAGAAGGCCGAGAGCGTTCTGGGCCTCCGCCGAGCCGGATTCAGCCGCAGCTTCCAGGTCGGCTCGGATGCGGATGATGTCCGTCTCGGCTTCGTCGAGGCCACTCTGCCAAGCCTGGAAGTACCAATAAGCGGCGAGTCCAGGGTCGCGGGCGCAGCCGGCGTCGCCGGTCGCGTGCCAGCGCCCGAGCAACTGCATGGCGCGAGCATCGCCACCGCGGGCGAGCTGGGCACAGTGCGTTCGCGCCGGAACGAAGTCCTCGGCATCGAACGCGGCAACAACATCCTCGAACGTCGGCATTCCACCATCTCCCCAGACCATTCTTGGATTATCGGGACGGCCTGAAAATTCACCCTGCCCACCCGAAACTCAGTATCCCACCCGAACATCTCCCGACAACTTCGGCCGCGATCCGACCAAACTCGTTTGAGTGTTCTAGGCTTTCGATTAAATCGCCTCTCGAGGTCTGCCGTGGCAACTAGTACGCGACTTCGCATGCCCCGCTGCCGCTTCCTACAAATAGTGATCAAGAGCGGCCTTCTCGCTCCAGACGATTTGATCGACGTTTTCTCCCAGTACGATCCCGAACAAATCGAAGCGGCGGAGCCGTTGCAAGTTGCAACGATTCTCGTTCGCCGCAAGCTCCTGACGAAATTTCAGGCCATGCAGTTGCTGAAAGGCCGCACTCAAGGATTCGTGCTCGGGCAGTACAAAATCGTGGAAGGTGTTCGCGAGGACCGCGTCGGGCTGGTGTTCCTCGCCGAGAATTCGGAGAACGGCGAGATGGTGTCGGTGAAGGTGTTGCCGACGGACCGCGTTTCGGACGACACGATGTACCGACCTTTTCTGAAGGAGGCCCGGGCCGCCAAAGCCGTGACGCATGCCAGCGTGGCCCGCGTGCTCGATCTGGGAATCTGGCGCGACACGCACTACGTCGTCACGGAGCACGTGCCGGCCCCTACGCTCGACAAGATCGTGGCCGAGAACGGACCGCTCGCGCCGAACGCAGCCGCACAGGCGATCGCACAAGTCGCGGTGGGGCTCATGCACGCTCATGCCAAGGGGCTCGTTCACCGCGACGTAAAGCCGGCCAACATCGCGATCTTTCCCAATCGCAGCGTGAAATTGCTCGACCTCGGTCTCACCCACATGCTCGACAATCCGTGGGCGAAGGTGACCAAGCGCATCAACATGAAGGAATACGCGGAGGAGATCGCGCACATTCCGCCCGAACAGGCTTGGGGCTGCGAGCTGGACGGTCGCAGCGACATCTACAGCCTCGGGTCCACCGCGTTCTACCTCATCACCGGGCAGCAGCCCTTTCCCGGTTCAGCCACGCAAATGATGACGGACCGGCAGGTCAAGGACATTCCCAAACCCTCGACCGTCCGGGCAGGCGTGCCTGCGGATCTCGATGAAATCGTGCGGAAGATGGGGGCGAAAGATCAGCACCTGCGGTTCCAATCCGCGAAGGAACTGGTGATCGCGTTGCGCGACTGGCTGCCGGTTGAGGAATGGTCGGCCTTAGGCTTGCAAGCCGATGTGAGTAACGAGAAAAAACCCACAGCCCTCGCGGGCCGAATGCACGTCGGTTTCTTCTCGCGGATCGCAGCGCGACTGAGGAAGCTGTTCGGCCGATAACCGGCTCAGTCCTCGCTTCCTCCACCCATTAGCCCCTTGAAGAACGCGATCAGTCCCACGACGAGCAGGATCGGCGGGTAGAAGAAAATCCGGTCGTTCATTAAGCCCACCACGAACCACACCACCGCGATGATCATGGCGAGCAGCCCGCCGGCCACACCGCCGTTCATGATGCTCTTTTCCATTGCGAAGTGCGAATGGTTCTGCGGCTTCTCCCGCGTCACCCGCGATCGCTTCTTCTTCTTCTTTCGAGGGCGTTCTTCCTCTTCATCGTCGTCGAGGTCGTAACTCTTCCGCTTGCTTCGGGGACGAGCGTCGTCGTCATCATCCTCGCGGGAGCGCTCGACGACCTTGGCTCGAATCGGTGCGGCACGCGGCGCGGGTTCGTCGTCCTCGACGACCTCGAATTGCGGTAGCGGCGCAGGAACGCTGAGGGTCTCGCTGCAAGCTGGACAGCGCACGCGCCTCCCAGCGTGTTCGTCCTTCACCTGGAGCGACTTGCCGCAGGAGCATTCAAATGTAATCGGCATCGCAACCCTCGATCTGCTCGCGTCACCCAGATATAATCCGACTCGACGGGAAACGCAAATGTGGACTTGCGAAGTCGGCGAATTTGGCAGTTCCGGGGGTACGGGCAAGTCGAGCCGATACCGACGATTCCGCCGAGGGAAGCGAGAAAACGGCGAAAAATCGGAACTCGACCGCGAATTGCGCAGCAAAACCGTTTAACATTTCTCCTGAAACCTCGGCGGAAACCTGCTGGGCCTTTTTGCGGAGCGAGCCACCATGTCGAAGAAGCACGACCCGAAGAACGACAAGACGCCCGAGGCCGCGGACGAGGTGCCATTGGCGTTGCCGGAGGAAGTCACGGACATCGATTTGGCGTCGCTTTCCGATTCCTCAATTCCCACCGCCGACATCGATCCGGACGCACTGGATCTCGAGATTCCGACAGCGGCATCCGCGTCTTCTTCGAATCTCTTCGGCGGCAGAATGCCGTACGCCCACCCTCCTTCGGCGGATTCCGGGTTCGCCAGCCTCGAACCGCTGACGCCGCTTCAGCCGGCTTCGGGCTGGTTCGACTCGCAGGCGGATCAACCGTTGCCCGGCGCGGAGGCAATGGAGGCGAATCTCGCCGGACCCGCGTCGGGCAGCATCGACGGCTCGGATATCTTTGTTGGGCAAGCCCCCTCGGCGAATCCCAAGTCCGATATCTCGGACGTGATTGCGGCCACGGCTTACGGCCCCGGGAAACCGTACTCGGATGCCCCGATGGCGAAGATCAATCCCCCCCGCACCTCGAGTCTCGCCCTCAACTTCAACCGACCGCCCGTCGACGCTCCCGATCCGAATGCGGACGTCCCATTTGCCGATAACCTGAATGAAAGCAACGACTCGCTGTTCGGTGGCGAAGAAGAACAAATCGATTCCGCCCGGCTCGCACGCACCCCGAAGTTGCCCAACGACGACGCGGATCTCGGCTCGCACCCCGTCGGCGGGATCGACGCCTCCAGCATCCTCGCCGACTTCTCCGAGCAGGACCTCCTCCCAAGCGATTCGTCCGCCATACGACTCGAAGCCCCCGGTATGGGAGCCACGCTCCGCGAGGAAGAAGGCAACGCGTTCGTCGAGGAGGGCACCGAGGCGGATCTGGAACTGGGCGGCAGCGGCGATTCCAACGACCCCACGCACTGGCACTCGCAAAGCGGCTCCGATCTGTTCGCGGATCGCACCCGGGCCGAGTTTGAACTCTTCCCCGACTCGGGTTCTGTCGATCCCTTCGCGGACGAACTCACCGCCGATCAGCCTTCGCTTTCCTCCACGCCCTCGAGCATCTTCTCGGGGGGCAAACTTCCCTCGGTCGGCAGTAGCGCGCAATCCAGCGGCTCCGTCCCCATCGCCAACCCCGACGGTACCGATTCGGTCGAGTTCTCCGATCACCCGGACATGAATGCAGCCGACTCGGGTTCGTTCCACGTGCTGCCCGCGGGAGCCGTCGATTTCAACCTGTCCGACGACCCGCATCCCGAGCGCTCCATGCGGATGGAGATTCCCGAGGATGAAGACGACTGGACGGCCGCGAAGACCGACCCCGGCCCCGCGTCCGGCGTTCTCGCGCGGCGCAAGTACATCGACCCGACGGACGAGATGGCGCCCGTTCCCGCGATGCCGGTGAAGGGCAAGCCGGTGGCCGAGAAGAAAAAAGACTCGTCGATGGAAGTGAACTGGGTCGCGGATACCGAGGAGGATGATACCTCGAAGCCGTCGAAGGGTGGCACCGGCTTCCAGCCGGTGCAAGGCAAACAACACCGGCAAGATGCCGGTGCCACCGCGCGCGAACGCAAGTCGACCGAATCGGGCAGCGTGAACAAGCGCGGCCTGGCGGGCCTCGCCCTCGGACTGCTCCTCGGCGTCGGCGTCTCGGCCGGGGCCTACTTCTCCGGCGTGCTACCGAACAAAGACGAGTCCAAGAACGTGGCCGGTTCGGGCGGCGTTTCCTCCGAGGCACTTGCCGCTGCCGAGAAGCGCGTGCTCGACCAGACCAAGATCGCCGCGGATTTCAAGACCGAGAAAGAGACGCTCGCCGCGGACCTCAAGTCCGAGAAGGACAAGGCCGCGAAGTTCGACAAGGACCTGCTCGCCGAGAAGGAAAAGGCGACGACCGCCGAGAAAAACTTGCTCGCGGAGAAAGACAAGACGACGACCGCCGAGAAGGCGTTGATCGTCGAGAAGGACAAGGCGACGACCGCGGAGAAGAATTTGCTCGCGGAGAAAGACAAGACCACGGCTGTTGAGAAGCTCGCTGTAGCCGAGAAGGAGAAGGCGGCGACCGCCGAAAAGAACCTGCTCGCGGAGAAAGCGTTAACCGTGAAAGTGGAGAAGGACTCCAAGGCGATGCTCGACAAGCAGGCCGTGGAGTCGAAGGTGGAAATCGACGCGTCGAAGAAAGTAGTGGTCGCGCGCGATGAACAGATTGAGAAACTCAAGTTCGACACCCGCAAACGGGACGATGAGATTGCGAGGCTCAAGGACAACAACGCCGTTGTGTCCGCATCTCTCGTGAACGCGAAGTTGCTTCCCGAAAAGCACGACGCGAAGCAATTGTTGGAGGCTCTCAAGACCACGATTTCCCGCGCCACCGGGCCGGATCTGAGCAAGCTCATTCCCGCCGACCTGAGTGCGGTCGCCGGTACGGGCCTCACCACGGGGCACATCCTCGACCTCGCTTCCCGTGCGAACAAAACGGATGTAGCAACCAAAGCCGCGACCACCGAGATCGCAAAGTTGAAGGCCGACCGGGACGTGCAATTGGCCGCCATGAAGGATACCTTCGAGACGGAGATGAAGAAGCTGCAGGATGCGAATGCTGCCGAGTTGAAAAAGGCGACCAACGCGACGACGGTTTCCACGGATAAGCTGAAGGCCGAACAAGCCGCGACGTTGAAGCGAGCCGAGGATCAGTATGCACTCGAAGTGAAGAAAGCGAACGACGCCAGCCTCGAAAAAGTGAAGGCGATGGAGTTGGCGATCGCGATCGAGAAAGGCCGCGTCGCTGCAGCCGAACGGAAGCTTCAGGCTCTCGGCGGTACCACGACCGTTGCCTCGCAACAATTGGACTTCCAGGCCAAGCTCGAGGCCTCGCGGAGCCTGGGTGCCGGCATCGCTTCCTACAAAGCCGGCCGCTTCGAGGCTGCCCTGAAGCAACTGGACGACGCGGCCAAGCACGACCCGAACGACGCCTTGGCGTGGTACTTCCTCGGTGCGACGCATTGGGCTCAGGGCAAGCCCGACTCCGCCAATGCCGACTTCAAACAAGGTGCGGAGCGCGAAGTGTTGCGGCTCGTGCCGGCCCGACAAATCGACGACCTGATCAGCCCGATCCAAGGCGCGGCTCGCGACGCACTCACCGCGGCGCGACCGTGATTCACCGGTTACCCATTACTCACCCCGTCTTGTTCGTGATCGGCCGACCAGCGTCCGACACGTTCCGCCAACGCCGGCGTCGCCAGTCCAGCGACCACGCCTTCTTGAACATCGATAACAACGCCAGTGAACGCGCACTTCGTGCGGTCGCCGTCGGCCGCAAGAACTGGCTTTTTGCGGGAAGTGATTCGGGTGGCCGGACTGCGGCGGTGCTGTACACGATGACCCAGACTTGCCGCCGTCACGGTCTCGATCCGTTCGTGTACCTGCAGGATGTGCTGACCCGTCTGCCCAACGGCCCCGTCGAGGACTTGCCTTCGTACCTTCCGAATCGCTGGGCGGCTCAACGCGCTTCCGCTGAAAAAACCGCCCGATCAATTCCGTGATTGGTTGCCGACTCTCCGCTAATTCGCCGACACTGGGGTCCCCGGACGCTTCCGTTATTGCAGCCAGAACGGAACGAATTTGATCGACGAACGATGATGAAGGCGATGTGGCACGGACGACTGCGACGACGAATCCAATCTGGGTCGGTGAAAACCCCATAGAACCACCGCTGTCACATCGGCTGTCGTTCAACACGACAGTTGCAGGCGTGCTCCGCTGCGCGCACCTGGAGTCCGACCGATGCCATCGTCTATTCGATTGGTATCGTCGAGGGGGCCCAAGCCGCCGAAGCGGCGCAAGGATACGAGATCCCCAAACACCACGAGTTCGCGCGCCATGCCGACCGCTTCGGCACCGCGCGCAAGGCGCTGCTCGTCACCGCCGATTCGCGGAGCTACGACTTCACGCGGCTCGCGCCGCTCGACTTCGCATTTATCGATGGCGGCCACGACTTCGAGACGGTCCGTTCCGATTCGATCCGGACTTACGAGTCGCTCCGTTCGGGCGGCTGCATCGCTTGGCACGATTTCGGGAGCCGGGTCGCCAGGGTCCAGGTGAAAGAGGCGATCGAATCGCTGGGCTTTCCCGAGCCGATCTACCACGTCGCCGGCACCGAAGTCGCCTTTTTGTTCAAGGGCGAAGGCGTCGGCGCTACGGCCGGACCCGACCAGCCGCGAATCGCCGTTGTCTGGGACGGGGAGTTCGCGCCGGCGCATTCGCTCGCCGCCGTCAACCGCTCCGTCTGCTCCGAGCTGATCGCCCGGGGTCACGACGTAGCCCTGATGAGGAGCCCCACTCGAACGCCGTCGGGCTCCGAAGTCGGCCTCCCGCCGGCACTCGCTCACCATCTCGGTCGCGCTCTTCGCGCCGACGCCACGGTCCGCCATCGCTGGCCGCCTGACTTCTCGCCGCCCGCGGGCCATGAAGCCTTCGTCCTCATCCAGCCCTGGGAATTCGGACGGCTACCCCGTGCCTGGATCGAACCAATTCTCGAGACCGTCGACGAGGTCTGGGCCTACTCCCGCGCCGTCGAACGCGCCTACTTGGCCTCCGGAATCCCCGACGAGCGCGTGCAGATCGTGCCCCTGGGTGTCGATCTCGAACGCTTTCGGCCGGGCCTCGATCCGCTCCCCCTGGCGACCCGCAAGCGCGTGCGCTTCCTGTTCGTCGGCGGCACGATCCCCCGCAAGGGGTTCGACGCCCTCCTCGCGGGCTATCGCCAGGCCTTCACTGCCGCGGACGATGTCTGCCTCGTGGTCAAGGAGTTCGGGGCCGGCACCTTTTACCGGGAGGCATCATCGACGATCCCGTAAAGGATCGCGAGGGTGGTCAAGGAGTTCGGGGCCGGCACCTTTTACCGGGGCCAGACGGCGGAAGAGCGGATCGCCCGGCACCGGGCCGACCCCGCCGCGCCTGAAATCGCGTACTTGACCGGCGACTTGAGCGAGGTCGATCTCGCGCGATTGTACGCCGCCTGCGACGTGCTGGTCTCGTCCTACCGGGGCGAGGGATTTGGGCTGCCGGTACTCGAAGCAATGGCGTCGGGACGGCCCGTGATCGTCACGGCGGGCGGACCGACCAACGAGTTCGTGCCGCCCGCCGCTGGCTGGCGCATCCCCGCACGGGTGTCGTACTTCGCGGACGACCGAGTCGGGGATCTCGAGACTGTCGGACGGCCCTGGTGGTTGGAGCCCGATGTCGAAGCGCTTGCAGCGATCCTGAGGGCACTGGCGGCCGATGAGGGCGAATGCCAACGCCGGGGGGCCGCGGCCCGCCAGGCCGCACTCGGCTGGACCTGGGCGCGGACCGCCGCCGCGGTGGAGGACCGCGTCCGGGCACTTCGTAATAAGACTCCCGTCCGCTTCCGCCGTCAAGTCGCCACACCCCCGCCCTCGCCTCCTCGGCCCGATCCCGCCCCGCCGTTCGTCGTGACCAACAATACGTCGCTGTCCTTCTCGGCGGTTCCCCGCGGCCGGCCCCGCGTCTCGCTAACCATGATTGTCAAGAACGAGGAGCACAACCTGGCCGCCTGTCTCGCGCCGGTGCGCGACCTCGTCGATGAAATCATCGTCGTCGATACCGGCTCGACCGACCGCACCCGCGACATCGCCCGCACTTTCGGTGCGCAGATCTCGGAGTTCCCCTGGGTCGATAGCTTTTCGGCCGCCCGCAACGCCGCGCTCGACCGCGCCACCGGCGACTGGGCTTTCTGGATGGACGCCGACGACCGCCTCGACCCCGACAACGCCCGGAAACTCAAAGCACTCTTTGCCCCACTCACTCACGAGAACGCCGCATACGTCATGAAATGCCTCTGCGTCGCCGACGGCCTTGGCGGCACGGCAACCGCCGTCGATCACGTGCGGCTCTTTCGCCACGATCCGCGGCACCGCTGGAAGTATCGCGTTCACGAACAGATTCTCCCCGCGCTCCGTGCCACGGGCACGACCGTGCGCTGGTCGGATGTGGCCATCCAGCACGTCGGCTACGTCGATCCGGCCCTCCGAAAACGCAAACTCGGCCGCGACCTGCGGCTCCTGGAGTTAGAGAAGACCGAGCAGCCCGACGACCCCTTCACGCTGTTCAATCTCGGCTCGGTCTACAACGAACTCGGCGACATGCCCGCCGCGATCGCGGCCCTGGAGGGGAGCCTCGCCGGGTCGCATCCCAAGGATTCCATCGTCCGGAAACTCCATGCCCTGCTCGCCCAGTGCCATCGCCGGGCTGGCGATCCCGCGAAGGCAGCGACCGCCTGCCGCTCCGGCCGTGCGATTTACCCGGACGACGCCGAACTCCTGTTCATCGAGAGCAACCTGCTCAAGGAGTCGAAAGACGCACGCGGCTCCGAGGAGTTGCTGCTGAAGCTGATTCACGGGCGCGAGGACGAACACTTCGGTTCGGTCGATACCGGCCTTCGCGGCCACAAGGCCCGACACAACTTGGCCTGCCTCTACTTCGAAACGAACCGCTACGCCGAAGCCGAATCGCAATGGCGGACGGCGCTCGTCGACGATCCCGGCTTCTTGCCGGCTCACCTGGGCCTCGGCGAACTCTACCTGCGGCAGAGGAACTGGTTCGGCGTCGATCGCACCGCGTCGGACCTGCGCGGACACGGTCCTGTGGGCGAGGCCGAAGCCGAATCGCTCATCGGACGCAGTCTGACATCGCGGGGCGAACATGCCCTCGCACGCTAGGTTCTGGAACGGGCCACGGAGCGCTTTCCCTCCTCGGTGCCGCTCTGGGCAGCACTGACGTACGCTTTGCTCGAGGGAGGGGCCAGTTTCGACGAGGCTCTGGCGGCCTTGCGGGAAGTGCTGAAACTCGATCCGGAGAATGCCCAGGCCAAGCGGAACCTGGAAGCGCTCTATCGCAACACGGGACGCTGGGTCGAAGGTGCGATCGATCATGGCGGGGAGCCTGCCTGATACGGCATGCGCTTTTTCGGGAGCCGCTCCTTTGAACTTGACAATTTGCACTGGCGAGTGCAAACCATGGGAGTGTGGACGCCTGCCGTTTCAGGACCGTGGTTTACGCCGCTTCGCTGTCTTCTTGAGGACCATCCCCGCGAGAACCATGATGTGCCGCCCAACGGCCTGGGCAAGACTCACAGGTACGGCGTTGCCGATCTGGGCACCGAGAGACTTCTGCGACGGTCCGAAGAACTGGTAATCCTCTGGGAAGCTCTGTAGGCTTGCAGCCTCTCGCAATGAGATCGCCCGGAGTTGCTCAGGGTGACCGTACCGCCCGTTTGAGATGCTGTAGCATCGGCAGGTCAGGGTCGGGGCTTGGGCGTCCCACCGCATCCGCCCATATACATCCTCGTGTCCCACACGCTCCTTGTGGCATTCCAACCCGAGTGATGCCGGCCAGTCCGTTCTGCCGCCTCCATCGATTGGGGTCAGCCGCAGTCGGTTGAGATTCACTTCGGCGATGTCTGCTGCGCAGTGATTGGGGATCGCGGGATCTCGCTGCCCTGCAGCCAGCTTTGGCAAGTGTCCGATGGCAGCACGCACAGCGCGGTATGGCACCTTACCCGTGCCATGGGTCGGTTCGGGCAGTGACGGCTCGCCGACACGCGACGCCACAAGGACCAACCTGCAGCGGTTCTGCGGAACTCCAAACCACTTCGCATCAACCGTCCCGTCGGCGTATTTGTACCCTTGCCTCACGAGAGCGGTCTTGAAGCGGCTGTAGGTGCTGTTGCCCTTTACGCGTGCCAGACCTGGGACGTTTTCGATGAACACCCACTCGGGATGGAGCGCCTCGGTCATCCGGGCGACCTCCCGGAGTAGCCTGCCCTCATCGTCGGTTTGGGCCGAGCGCTGGTGAGTACTGAAGGGCTGGCAGGGGGCACAACCGGCAAGAAGCAGGGGTACTCCCGACCGCCCGACTAGCCGGCGACGCACCTCTTTGGCCTCCACATCACGGAGGTCCGAACAGAGAAACTCCGCCGGCTTGTTGTTGTGCTCGTAGGTAAGGCGGCAGTCCTCGTTATTATCAATCCCGAGGATGACAGGGATGCCAGCGTTGCGGAGCCCGCGAGTCAGGCCACCGGCTCCGCAGAAGAGGTCGATGGCAATCATCACTTAGTTTCCGCCGCGTAATCCCATAGCGCCGCGAGTTCAGCGGCAAGCACCTTGCTGTCGCGCGGGGGGACGCCCGGACGACAACCGACCTGCATGTAGCCCCAGCCGATGAATTCGCGGAAGGGGCTGTCGATGGAGGCGACACGCTGATATTTGCTGCTTGTTTCGGTGCCGTAGGCCACATCAGTTGCGGGGATCAGTTC
The DNA here is from genome assembly GCA_043744695.1 of Gemmataceae bacterium. Taxonomy (GTDB): domain Bacteria; phylum Planctomycetota; class Planctomycetia; order Gemmatales; family Gemmataceae; genus Urbifossiella. Next base: position 3,635 of record JAYTUG010000097.1, on the reverse strand, counting down.
GAGATCCTTCAGATCGAGGACCATAAGGGGGATAAAGCCGGCACAACCGGGAAGGACGACCAAGCTTTCCTTGTGCGCCTCGTTCAGCGCCCGCCTCAGGCTGTCCGTCACGTCGCTCCTCTTGGCCTTCATCCCGACCTGGAGACCTTCGGTTAGGAACCGCTTCGGGTCGTGGCACTTCGCGCCGAGGAAGTGGGTGATCTTGCACTGCCCGCTGTAGGCGACCATGTCGCATGTCGGGCTGAGGATCACCCTGTAAGCCTCGCGGTTCTCTTGCGGCTCCCCCGACAGCCGAATCAGATCACCCATCAGTGGATGTTTGGTGAGGACGGGGTAAATGTACTGCTCCCAAGGGAGTGCCTTCTCAGAGCTGATGTGATGATGGTCATCCATCACAGCGGCGATCCGCCGTCGCGCTGATCGTTTCAGCACATCCAATCTCTCCTCGGCACTCGTGACGGTGGTGAAGACGGCCGCTGCCAGCTCCCGAAGGATGTCGTGCTTAACCCGGTCTATGTCCTCGGACACCTCTTTCAGTGCCTCGACGTGGGGCTTGAAGGCTTCCAGGTGCCCGGCCACTGTTTCCAGGGATTCCGCGCCCTTCGCCACGGTCTTCACGAAGGGGTGATCCTCCGTTAACTCATCCGCGACATCGACATCGCCGGCGCTGTACAGGACCACGGGGCAGAACCACGTCTTCCAGATCTCCTTCCAAACGTCCTTTCCGGCCTCCTCGCCGGTGCCAGGCGAGCCGTGGAACCAGTCGAGTATCACGACATCCGGACGGACTTCCCTGATTCGTTGGGCTGCCTGCTTGAAGTCCGTTTCGCTAACGAACTGGATCTCAGAGTCGTCACCGGTCAGGTGGTGGCGGATCGTCTCCACGAGGGCCGTGTCGTCATCGATCATCAGAACCGTCAGCATGGTGGGCTCCAACGCTGTTATCGTGTGCGGACCGGGAAGTCGAATTCGAATGATGCCCCGCCGAGGTGACCCGGCTTGGCAAGGCTCATTTGACCCTCGTGTGCGGAAACGATTTCCGAGGCGATGGTCAGGCCCATGCCGATGCCGTTCGGCCGGAACGTGACTCCCGGATAAAAGATTTTCTCCGCGTCCTCGTCCGCGACGCCGGGTCCGGTGTCGTGTACGCCGATCTTGAGCCGTTCACCCGGCTTGTCCTTCTTCAGGGTGATCCCCAAGGTCCGATCGTCATCCTTCACCTTGGACAGCCAGTAGACGGCGTTGTCGAGGATGTTGTAAAGGACGGTGTCGAATTCACCGGGGTCCACATTGACGGGCGTAGAACCACCGGCCCTGAATTTGACCTGGATCTTGAGATCCTTGATTGGCTTTTCCAGCAACGCCAGGGTTCCGGCCACCCGCTCCTCCGCGACGGAAAACCGCTTGCCTCGCTTAAAGGACCGGTTAGCGAGTGGGGCGAACGTGGAGGCGAGCCGGTCGAGCGCGGACACCGCGTCCACAGCGAGGGTGTGGAAAGTCCTTACTTTCTCAGGCAGCTCCTCGTAGCCTGCCGCCTTTTTGAGTTGTCCGAGAAACCCGCCAATGGTGGTCGTCTTGTTCCGAACTTCGTGGACGAGCATCTGAGCCAGGGTGCCGACCGTTGCGAGCCGGCTGTAAAAGATGAATCGTCTCTCGATCTCGTCCCGTGTCTTCTGGAGGTCGCGGCCGAAATCCGCGATGAGCGGGACGGCGTCCTTCGCGCTTCCATCCTTCTGGATCACCTCGTTGACTTTTGTCGTCAGCTTCTCGACATTGATGCCGCTGAACAGATCGTCAATCTTCTTCTCTGCTTCCCGCTTCTCCAACCGGTCGAACTCACGCTCCCGTTGCATCACGCCAAGGGAGCTGTGGATCAGTTCTTCAAACAGAGCGACTTCCGGGCAGTCCACCAACCTTTCCCGGTCGCTCGTATCCCGGATCTTGGGGTTCTCCTCGGCCGTGATTGACACGTAGCCGATGATCTGCGACGTGCTCAGCCGCCTGCCCAACTCGCTGATCCGCCGGAGGTCGAGCCCGAGCCAATCGCGGTTGGCTTCTGACTTCGGCAGCACGAGGATGCCGTCACGGTAGACCGAAATGCCCTTGTGTGACCGGATGGCGGACCTGATCTCCGCGCGCTGCATCTCGAACCGCTCCGCGATCTCAAAAACGTCATCACCGCCAATGTCCCAACCCCTGACTTCCAAGGCGAAAGGGCCACAGATGGGTTTCTCCATCTCCCGGGCGTTCGGGATCTTGACCTGCTCGCGAACTTCTTCCCAGCTAAACTTCACTGTCTTCTTCCGACTCGTCCCCGTTCCAACCGGCGTAAAATCGTAGTTCACCGTGAGATCGCCATTTTCGGCGACCACGGCGCTAATCCTGTATTTGGGGCGGTTAAGGAATTCGGGGACATCGATCTTGGCCGATTTCCCGTCCGAGGCACTTCGGCGGAGCTTGATCTGGAAGTCATCAACGCCACTGAACGGTGACAGAAGCCGCGCGAGGTGTTCCTCCAACTCGTCGAACCGCTCGGTGTTCCATTCACTCCAGAGGGAGAAAATCCGAAGCAAGGTTCCCGAGGTTTTGAACGGGCTGTCGCCCTTGAACTCAGAAACGTGTGCGACACACTCCGAGAGATCGTCTGCTGCGGCGAAGTCCGCCCACGTGACCTCGACCTTCAGGCAGGTGCCGCCTTCGACCTGCGTATACATCTCCAGTCTACCGCCGAGGCGTGCGACAGAGAGGCGGCCGAGCCCCTTCTCGCCCGACACACGCCGAGTCTTCCTCCCCTTCTAGACGGTAGGCGTGGTTTTTCTGTGAGGCGTGGCCACGACGCACCACACGTTCACGACCGTGTCGCGGGTCATCCCGTGCCCATTGTCTTGGATCTCCAGGTAGGGCTGCCGGGCGTCATCCTCGCAGTAGCTGATGTCCACACCGTCCGCATAGGAATCGTAGGAGTTCTTCACGATCTCGGTGATGGCGACGTAGTCGCTGGTCACGAGATCCGAACCGAGGGACTCGAAGACGCGAGGGTGCAGTCGGAAGTTGACACGAGTCTTCGCGGGCGTTTTCGCCATCGGGCAGGCCCCACGGGCACGGGGAAGCAGGTAACAGGAGCAGCGATCCGGATCATGGGGGCGGAAACGCTTAGAATACTCTATTGACAGCTTTGCACTGGTGGTTCGTTTCTGAGCAATTGTTGTGCAGCCTTAGCCGCCATCCATTTTTACCCGATGGCGAAGGGCCGCTTCCAGCTCGCCAGCGAAGCGATCCGGCGACAAGAGCTTCTCGAGGGTCACTTCTGGTTGGCCGTCGGAGCGCACCCGGTTCAGCCAGTTCATCATGCCCTCCGGTTCGAACGCCGGAGGCGGACCCTGCTCCCGATTCTCCACCAAGTCGATGGCACGCTGAAGACGGTCGAACCCAGCGAAAGAGCAGGTCGGTGTCGATGCGTTCGCAGAGTTGGCGTTCGCTCCGCACCGAGTAAAGGGCCATCAAAAGGAGGGCTTTGAGCAGCCGTTCCGGCGGCACGCTCGGGCGACCGACGGCGCTGTACGCCTTGGCGAATTGCGGCGACATCTCGGCCAGGATCCGATCGACGCGACGCTTGATGTCGCGCAGCGGATGGT
>JAYTUG010000096.1:0-10386 GCA_043744695.1 Gemmataceae bacterium | reverse complement strand
CGAGGTCATTCTCGACCTCACCTCACGCTTCCACCGGTGAGGAAGACTTCATCCAGTAAGTCGATCTGGGAAACTCCAAGAATGGTTGGCACACCCCTCGGCTCCAAATGGCATTTACATCGCGACCTCACCCCGGCATAAGCCTGCCCACACACCACAAATTCGTGTCGCCCGGTCGCGTCGGCTCTGGGGAAGTGCCGACGGCGGTCCTGCCGGGATGGGGGGAGCATCATGCGTCAGTTTCGGGCCTGGGGGCTCGCAGCGGCAACGACTTGGCTCGGCGTGGGAACCGCGGCATTCGCCGTGGATGTTCCAACCCGACCCGAACGTTCCTCCGCCCCTCCCACAACCGTGTTCGCCAAGTACTTCGGACCGTCGAAGCCCAAAGTCGGGCCGGTCGCTCGCGGATCGACGCCGCCGACGATCGTCGCGCCGCTGTCCTCCGACGTACTCGCCTCCGCACTCAGGGCCGAGCAGGAAGCCTGGGAACGGCGGATGTCGGTCTGTCTCAAGCTCCGGAAGGTCGCAATCGATTCCAACGACGAATCGCTCATGCGGCAGGTCGACGAACTCGAACGGCAGGCCACGTCGCTTTACAATGCCCGCGCGGTGTCGCTCGGGTTGCCGAAAGCGAAAGGCACTCCGAACGACAGCCCCGATGAAATGAAGGTCGCGGCCAAGAAGCTCACGGCACCGGCCGCTCCAACCGCGATCGATTCCGCCGTTCGCACTGCTGAGGCCCGCACGCCCCAAGACGTAATTCGGGAGGTGCGGCCATGAAAAATCTCTTCCTCGGAATGGTTCTAATCGGTAGTCTCGGCTGTACGGGCCTTCAGCCCATCGGCCCCCTCGCTCACGGTAAGAAAAGCCTGCCGCCCAAGGGCTCGCTCGACGCGGACGCGCCGGAACCCACGATGGTTTCGGCTCCGAAGCCGATTCCGCCCGCGATGCTGATCGTGCCCGGCGAAGTCAACTCGGATAACGCCAGTGCCGCGGCCCAGAAGTTGGCCAACGAATACGAGTACGATTGGAAGTCGATGCCGCCGCCGTCGAAAACGGCTGAAATCTCACGCTATAAAGGCGGCGTGAAGCAGAACTGATTGCGAAACTCCACTCGGTACGAGCTCAGTCGCGCCGAGCCTCGCCCCTAAAATCCCACACTTCAACTAAATTCTTAGTAGCATTTGTGCGACGGTTGGATTAGTCTCAACCCTCATCCCGGATTCCGACCCCAAGCTTGGTGCGACGTGACCTCCCCCGGTTACTCCTCTTGCTCGCGATGCAGCCGCCCGCTCGCTCTCGATTCCAAGAGCGAAGTGTGCGAAGTCTGCCTCCGTACTGGTGGCACTCCTGGCTCCACGTCTGCCTCCGCAGCCGTGGCGGAGCGGCCGGGCACGATTACCTCGCAACCGCCGCGAATCGCACCGGCCGATCACCCCTACGCCGTCCAGTTCCAAACTACACACAGCGACGCCGATCGCACGGCCACACCCCACCCCGACGCGGACACGAAGCAATTCACACTCGATGCGGAGTATTTGCCCGAAGCGCCGCCCGGTTACAATTTACTTCGCAATCTGGGCTCCGGAGGGATGGGCACCGTCTACCTCGCCTTCGAACACGCCACCGAACGCAATGTCGCCATTAAGTTTCTCCACTCCCCGACTAGCGGCACGGCTTTCGACCGCTTTTTAATCGAAGTGCGAGCCTTGGCCGAACTGAAACACGAAAACATCATCAACGTGCTGGATGTGAAAACGACTTGGCGCGAGCCGTACTTCACGATGGATTTCGCGAACGGCGGCACGCTCTCGAACCTGACGAAGCCGGACCGCCTGCCGACGCCGATTGAGGCCGCGCGTCTAATGCAGTGTGCGGCGAACGCCATCGCGGCCGCACACGCCAAGGACATCATTCACCGCGACATCAAACCCAGCAACATTCTGCTCTTCGAGAATGCCTCTGATTCGGCGGAAACTCCACTCGTTTATTCGCCGCGCGTCTCGGACTTCGGGCTCGCGAAGCGGTTGGATCGCGGCGCGGACCTCACGCGGACCGGCCCCCTCGGCACGCCGTGCTATATGTCGCCGGAGGCGGCAGCGGGACGTTCCAAGGAACTGACCGCGACCACGGACATTTACGGCCTCGGAGCCACCCTGTTCCACTTGCTGGCCGGGCGACCGCCTTTCACGGGGGAATCGAACGACGAGATTATCAAGAAGGTGTTGAACGAGGAGCCGCCGCGGTTGCGGAGCCTGCGACCCGAAGTTCCACCCGGACTCGAAGCAATCGCAATGAAGGCGCTCGAGAAGGATCCCGCGGCGCGTTACGCTTCCGCGAACGCTTTCGCCGCCGATTTGGGCCGCTTCCTCGCAGGAGTCGGGCAGGAGGCACCCCTGCTCTCGCGACGCCGACGGGCGCGACGCTGGTTGGTTCGCAATCGCAAGCCGGCCGCGATGTGGACGGGAGTGGTGCTAATCGTCGCGACGATCTTCATCGTGGGCCTCGCGATGGCTCCGGCCCCCAAGGCAAACCCATCTCCAGACCCGATCGCCGCGCATCTTGCCAACGTGAAAGCGGATCTAGCCGCTGGGAAACCGGTGGCGCTCCTCGGCGAAACGGGATTGCCGAAATACAGCAAGTACTGGCTCGAAAAGGGCACTTTGGGAGAGCTGCCGGATCGAACGTGCGCAGCATTCGCTTTCGACACCTGCCTCGTCGAGCTCGCCCCGGACCTCGGCCTCGATCGCTACCGCATCGAACTGGAAATGAAGCACCTTAAGGGGAAGTCGTCAACCGATCCCCAGCAAATCGATATGGACTCGGTCGGTTTCTACTTCGCGCACTCGACGACGACGCGCGGAGACACGTCCACACACGCGTGCTTCGTGGTGATGTACAAAGACTACGAACTACCTCCGGTCGCGAAAAAGAGGCCTAACGGTCGCGCCGTCAATTTGTCGCGCCTCGGGTTCGTCCAGGATTTGAACGGTCATGTGGAGCGACTCGGCTATGCAAATAATGATGCTCTCGAGTTCACTCCCAAGCAAAACGCAAACGGCCCGTTGCGTGCGGATGCCGGCGATTGGCGACCGATCGTGGCCGAGATTACTTCCGAGGAAATTCACATTCAATGGCGTGCCGATAAGCTGCGCCCGGAAGACCCCGATCGGATGGTAACTTTGGCTCGATGGTCCGGCGACAAGACGAGATCGCTGTACGAGAAACTGAAGTCCGACATTTATCGCAGCGTTCCCTCGGCGGAAGGCGGATTACAGGAGTGGTCGCCGCGGATGCCGTTCGGAGTTCTGGCCTATCGGTCCTCCGTCGCAATTCGAAACGTGAGAATCACACCGATTCCATGACCAACCCCTTACTGGAGACTACTGCATGCCATCGATCGAGATCGAGTACCCACTGAGCAACGCCCAAGTTTCGCTCTCGTTCCCCGCGGGTGGAACGTACGACTTGAACAACTTCAGGCCGAAGTTACTGGCACCCGACATCACAACGATCCGCTGTCGGTTGTACGGCGGACTGCCCGAGGCTTTGATCTGCGAGTCCGGCGACTCTCCCGCCCCCCCCGCAAGCGGTTCGTGGTCCGTCATGCTGAACGTTCCACCGGGGAGTTCGGGTTCGTACACGAACTGCACGCTCAAAGCGTACTTCGTCGTAAATGGCGTGGTGCAGGAGCCGCCAAAACACACGGTTCCGGGCATAGGCACGAGCAATCAGACGGGAGGGGGCCTCGACACAATCGGAGTGCCGTGACTACCGAGAATCCTTCAAATCATTAGATCCTTCAACTCCATCGGAGCTACAGATGGCGAACAAGTTCAAAGTGACCTTCGTCGGCACCAATCAGGCTGCCGATGCAACCAAGGCAAAGTTGTTTATTCGCAAACGGAAGAAGCACCCAAGTAACGACGACGACGCCGAGGACGAAGGCAACCAACAGTACGACATGGACCGGGATAATCCCCATCAAGTCCCTGCCAAATTCTCGAAGACTGTGGATCTCAGCGGAGTGGGTGCTGGTTTTAAGCGCCTGATTCGCGTTGTCGCCAAGAAGGGAAACGTAGTCGTCGCAGTCGTTGACGGCCCGTCTCCAGATCGTCTATAGCGACTGTCGAAGCGTCCTCCGAAACGCAAGCGGCCCACACGGTATGCCGGATGGGCCGCATTCTTTTCTCCAAGTCGCTTCGCATTACACTTCGTCGGTCTCGGCAAACTCTTCGAGTCGATGGCTGCGGGTCGGTTGACGCAGTTTCAAGATGCCCCGGGCCTCAATTTGGCGGATGCGTTCCCGCGTGATGCCATAGAGCCGGGCCACTTCATCGAGCGTCTTCGGCGTGCCGTCGGCGAGGCCGAAGCGGAGCTCGATCACCTCCCGCTCCCGCGGAGCCAGGCTCTTGAGTACCTCGTGGATGCGTTCCTTGAGGAGCCGTTGATCGGCCTGCTCGCCGGGGTTGACGGTCTGATGATCGCGGAGGAAGTCTTCTAGCGCGCGTTCGCCGTCGCCGCCGATAGGTTCGTGGAGGCTGACGGGATGCCGGCCGACAATTCGTAGGCTGCGGGTGTCTTCGGGCTTGGCTCCCAGAGCCAACGCGAGTTCCTCGTTCGAAGGCTCGCGGCCGGTCGCCGCGGACATCTCGCTCCGCTTCCGCTCCATTTTCGCGAGCATGCTGATCTGATGGCACGGCACGCGAACCGTGCGGGCGTGATCGTGCAGCGCCCGCGTAATGCCCTGGCGAATCCACCACGTGGCGTAGGTGCCGAACTTGAATTCTTTCTGCCACTCGTACTTATCCACGGCCCGCATGAGCCCGCGATTGCCTTCTTGAATGAGGTCGGCGAACGGAAGCCCGCGGTTGCGGTAGTTCTTGGCGATGCTCACCACGAGGCGCAGGTTGGCCTCGGCGAGATCGCGGCGAACGCGCTGGTAGCCGAGCCGGCGCTTGCGTACGACCTTGAGGTAAGCGGTAAGTTCGTCCGGGGTCATGCCGGCGCGAACGGTGGCCTCGCGGAGCGACTTGGCGGTCTTAGCGCGATCGTGCGGACAACTCGCTAGGGCGTGGGCCTTCACCAGGTGCTTGAGTTCGTCGGCCACGTCGGCAAGGTCGCCGATCCAGCGTTCGAGGAGTTCGGTTCGGGGCGAGAGTTCGGAGGCCAGTTTGCCGCACTTATTCATGCGGTGCAGGCGCACGCGCTGCCAAAACTTCACCGATCCGGGGAACTCGTCGCGAACGCCCGCCGCGAATTCCTCCGCCTCCTGACCCAGCAATCGCTTCATCGTGAAGAGGTTCTTCGCGAGGCGGCTTTGAATCTGGAGTCGCGTGAGCTTCAGTTGCGGAGAGGAGTACACGTCCACATTCGGGTCGATGGGGGTGTGGCCGCCAGCGATCAGTTCGAATTTGTCCGCGACGCGATTGAGTACCCGAACGCAGAGTAGTGCCGCTTTGCGGAAGCGGTTGCGGTGGTGTTCGAGCCGACGGGCCAGGGCGAGTTCCTTCTCGCGATTCAGAAGCGGAATCGCACCCATTTGGCGGAGGTACAACCCCAGTGCGTCGTCTGGACCGGAGGCATAATCGTCTTCGGCGGGGGCGGCCTCGGCCTCGGCGGGTGCATCGCCCTCGGCCGATTCCAGGTCGGTATCTTCTTCCGCCTCGTCGAATTCATCTGCGATGTCGTCGAGCCCCGTGAGCCCGACTTCGTCCGACGTCGACGGGATGGTGCGGACTTCCTCACTGGGCGAGGCGTCCGTTTCGTCCAGCGTCCGTGGCGTTTTGTTGCGAATGGTCCGGCTCATATCGTGTTCGCTCCCGATCGGGTTTGCCCGACGGTTAAGGCGATCCGTGCACAGTTACCAGCCGAGGGACACATTTTTTTCGGAGGCGGAGAGCGACCCGAACACCACTTCAGACGCTCGAGCCCGTTCCAGGGTTCGCCGGGCGTCAGAAAAGTTCAAGTCCCGAACTATTATACCCGACGCTTTGGCGAAAGAGCCGTGAAAGGGGCGGTAAAGTTTCGCGCACTTACCCGATCCAACCGTTGCGAGCGGTATGGGAGCAAAAAAGGCCGCTACTTGCGTAATGACTTTGCGAAGTGGATCCGGGCGGAGAGTCGGATGCCGCCCTCGTCGCCTCGCGCGACGATCTCGACGCGCTCCACGAGTTCGAGCATTGTCGCGACCAGTTCGAACTGCTTGAGCAAATCGGCTTCGTTCCCTTGCCCGGCCGTCGACAAGAACTTCGCGAGTTTCTCGCGGTGCGCGTGAAGGTACTCCCGGATTGCGGCCCCAGAAACGCGAATCAGCGTCGCCTCCGGCTTCTCGATACCCGGCTTCGGTTTCTGGAATCGCTGAATCGGCTCGGGCGAGGTGGCCACGAGCAAGTAGCCGGCCTTGAACGCATACGAAGGCCGGAATCCCGCAGGGAAGCCCTTTTCATTGACGAGCGAAGTAACGATCACCCCGCCGTCGTCGATCTCGTCGATTTCGATCTGGTCGGTGTGGGTCGCGTTGTAAGCGACGCGAGCGGTGTTGAATCCGAAGCCGATGGCGCGGCTAATTTCGCGGGCAGCTTCCTTTCCTTTCGGACCCGTCGAATCGATTTGAACCGCCGCGACGCCCACAGGCAGGAACCCGTTGCCGCTCGGCTGTTCGATCCAGAAGGCCCACTGAGGCCCGAGCGCCGCGAGAACCTGAGGAAGTTTATCCTTCCCGAACACGGGGCCGAGGAGTTGCTCGGCTGCGGTCTTGAGCGGATTCGCGCCATCGGCCGCGGCGAGCGAGCCCAGGCTCTCGATTGCTTCCGCAACGCGAATGTTCCCCGCCAAAGCGAGCAAGGCACTCTCGGGAATCGCCTGCCAGATCGCGGGGTTCTGCCGCACCCCCGTGAGCCACGCTCTCGCCGCGACCGGCAGTTTGTTCGGCTGAAACTGGAGCGAAACATCAGCCTCCAAGCCCACATCCCGATCGAGGGAGATGGCCGCCGAATCGAGCGCGAGCCAGACTTCTTGGAAGCGTGCGAGCAGGGCGCGATCGGCACCCTTGGCCTTCGCGGCCTTTGCCTTCACCTCGGCATCGAACGACCGCGGGTTAATCAGTGCCACGACGAACGAGTTCTCGACGCCGAGTTTGGCGAGTTTCGCGGGGAGAATGGAAGGCTTGTCGGCCTTGTCGCGGTCGATGATGGCCTGAATATCCGGCTCGGTGCCAGAGAAGGCGAAGACGCTGCCCCGGAAGCAGTAGAAGTCCGAAGTTCCGCCGGGCTTCTGGCGTTCGAAGTATTCTTCGCCGTTGTGCCGCCGGCTCGCCACGGCTTTCACTTCACCACCGGCAAGCTGGATCTCGTTCAGCTTGGCAACGAGCCGGGCAAGCGTCTCGGGCTTCCGGGGCCGAACGATTACGACGGCGCGTTCGCCCTTCGGGTCGTCGTTCGGAGTTGGCGTGTAAGCGAAGGCGACGGCGTCGCCGAAAACGTCCGCCAGGAGTTCCTCGGGCTTGATATCGAGGGCCGCGAAGATGGGTGCGAGGCTGCTCTGGGCCTGCTTCAAATCGACCCCGGAAAGGACCTGCTTGCCGAGCGCGGATTGCGGAAACCACTTGAAGAATGGCGATTGCTCGATGCTCTGCACGTGGTCGTTCGCGTTTTGCACGAGCAGGAGCAGCGCGGCATCGGGTGGAGCGACGCGCAGTAGTTCCTCGCGCGGCGACGCCGCCGAGGCTAATTTCGCTGTGAACGCCGAGAGGACAGCGATGGACAGCAGTGTGTGAAATCGGGTCAACATGGGTGGCCAGTTGGGTAGGATCTCTCGTGCAGAGTCAGCGTCAAAATCGGATACGAGCCGGAAGCGTAAGCGACGGTCTGCTCGAGAATCGCCGAGCAGTAAAGTCTCGCGAGCAGAATTCACCACAGAGGCACGAAGCTCACACAAAGAAACACAAAAAAAATCGAGGTCGAGTGTTCTTTGTGGCTCTTCGTGTGAACTTCGTGCCTTCGTGGTGAACTGTTTTTGTGAAGACCTTGTCGAGCAGGAAATCGCGAGCAAGATTTATGGGCTCGGTCACGATTTTGTCTTCGGTTGCATGGAAGTCAGGTCGCGGAGAAATCGGTCGAACGCCTTTTGTGCCGTGCCGGTCACGGGTTCGAGGCCACTTCGGGCGGCATCGGGAATCTCGGAAAGCGATCGGCCGGCTGGCCCGAGATCGATTCCCACCGGGGCCGCGGGTGCTTTCAACAGGCTCTCCGTCAGCGCGGCGAAGACGCGGGGCGCAGACGCCGCTGGCTCGGTGATCGTTCGCGACGATTCTCGGAGCGCTTCGCCTGCTTTGGCGAGCTCCTCGTTCACGCGCATCGGGGCTACTGGCTGGAGTTTCGGGAGCGGCCGAATGGGAACTTCTTTCGCGACTTCGACCGACTTCGGCTGGTTGAACCAGACCGCGAAGGCGACGGCAGCCGCGGCCGCGAACCCTCCGACCAACGCGAAGGCTCGTCGCCGCGATCGCGTTTGCCGATCGGCTCGCACCCCGGCAAGGATCGCATTCGTCAGACTTATGGGCACCCGAACTTCCACAGGTTCGGCGAACAATTTCAGCATCAGTTCGGCCGCGCGAACCCGCGCCCGGCAAGCCGAACAAACCGCAAGATGGGCATCGGTCGTCAGTATCGAGGCGGGATGAATGCGGTCCAGAACGGCCTGGACGCGTTCGAGCGTCGGACCGCATTCCGGCGAAATCGAATTGGGTTCGACGTTCATTGCGATTCACCTTCCTCGTCCGGGACCATTCCTTTGGAGCGCAGCCGTTCCAGCAATTCGACCCGGGCGCGGTGCAGCCAGGTCTTGATCGTGCCCACCGGCCGTTCGATGGCCTCGGCGATGTCTTCGTAGGCCTGACCCTGCTCGTGAAACAGGACGAAAACGGCCCGATAGTCGGGTCGCAGTTCATCCACGGCCGCTCGAATTTCGCGCGTCAATTCCGTCGAGTCGTCCGCGGGCCGGTGGTCCGGCAACTCGTGTAAGTAGTCCGCGAGTACTGGCCCTTTAGCGCGTTTCCCGAGAGCCGTCCGGCAGCGGTTCACCGTGATGCCGAGAATCCAGGGCTTCAGCGGCCGCGTCGCATCCCAGCGTTTCAAGCTGCGGAAGATGCGGATGAACACTTCCTGGGTTACGTCTTCGGCATCGTGGCTGTGGCCGAGAAGCCGTTGGCACAGGCCGAACACATCCCCCTGGAAGCGTTCGACCAGCTCGCGAGTCGCGGCCGGTTCCCCGGTCAGACAGCGGCGTACGAGCGCGGCATCGGACACGAACGAGCCTCTGCCAGAAGATACCCGCGAACCGGGTGTGGAGTTTCAGAGAGTCTATTCGCGGGGATGACGGAATGATTTGAAGTCGCTCACCGTCCCGTTCGCTCCAGCGCTTCGCGGAGCAAGTCCATCGCTTCTCGAACGGTCGTTTCGGGGAGCGCCTTGCCCCGCTTCTCCAGCTCCTCGCCGAAGCGGATCGCGGTTTCCTGCATCCGTTCGTGCGTAGATTCGGAACCGCCCACGAGTACCATTTCGTCGGTCTCGGTCATGCGTTTGTGGCCGTCTTCGCAATCGAGGCCAACCCCGAGAATTCCGCCGACCTTGGGGTCGGATTTCTTCTTGGACTTCTTTCGCGCCATGCTCGATCTCCCGATGGGGGAATTCTCGTCGCCCGAGTTTGCGGTTGCCCCGAGTTCATTCTAGAGTGGAATAGCGAACGGCTCGACGAGTTTTTGTCGTCGGGCCGGAGTAGGCTGGGCGCGTCCCGCGGAGCCAACACCTTTCATCCTCGAAAGGGCAAACTCGCCGCGAGGCGGGGACGCAAAACTACGGGCCTTCGGTTCACCCCATGTGAATCGGCCGAAGGTCGCCTGGTTGCCGAAGGGATGGCGTGGTGACAACCCCGTTCATCCCCGGAGCGGACCGGTTTGGGCAACCGAACCGGGGCCGTTCTGTTGCCCCGCGGGAAACCGGTTCATCCCGGTCGCGCCCGGCTTACTTCGCTATCTCGTAACCGTTCACCTGTTGGAAACTGGCGCAGCTGAAGTCCGAGGATTTCGCTAGTCTCGTAGCATGGACGTTCCCGAGTGCCCTGGATGCCGCGAGCGCAATGCCCGCATCGCCGCCCACGAAGGGCGCATCCTGACCCTCGAAGGCCAAGTCCGCGACCTACTCGACAAACTCAAGCCGCCCCAACCACCTCGCACCATCGTGCCGCAACCCCCCCCCGGCCAAGAAACCCACGGGCAAAAAACCCGGCGGCCAACCCGGCCACCCGCCGCGGATGAAAGTCCTCGTGCCCGCCGAACGGGTCGACCAATTCGTGCCGCACGTTCCCACGCGGTGCGCGAAGTGCCAC
>JAYTUG010000095.1:0-2665 GCA_043744695.1 Gemmataceae bacterium | reverse complement strand
CGGCTACCAGGCCATGAGCTTCTTCAACACCAGAAACATGGCAGAACCGATCGGGTTCAACGTCGGGGCCATCGACCCCCGCTACGACACCCAGTACTTCCGGCTGATCCACGGTTTGAACTTCGGCGTCGGGTTGTTCTTCTAAAGCGTTCGGCGTGCGACCCCACACCTCCCTCAACTCGGGCGGTTTCGCGATTGCAAGTCGCGAAGCCGCCCGCGGCATTTCCACCAGACATAGAATCACCTCGTTATGAATTGCGGACCGTTGCGGTTCAGTGTGACGAACCCCATCCACGACACGGGTGATCCTCATGACTCGAATCCTCGGCCTACTCGTCGCCTTGCTCCTCACTTCCACTTCGCTTGCGGCGGAGCCCGCTACGTGGCCCCAATGGCGCGGGCCGACCCGCGATGGTGCGGTGGCCGGACCCGCCTGGCCCAACACGCTCCAAGGCGATTCGCTCAAACAGCTCTGGCGAGTCGAGAACCTCGGGCCGAGCTACTCGGGGCCGATCGTATCGGTCGATCGCGTCTTCACCACCCAAACGGTGGACAAGAAGTCGGAAGTGGTGACCGCGTACGATCGCAAGACCGGCAAAGAACTCTGGACCGCGACGTGGGAAGGCTCGATGACGGTGCCGTTTTTCGCCGCCAAGAACGGAAGCTGGATTCGCTCCACTCCGGCCTACGACGGCAAGACGCTCTTCGTCGCGGGCATCAAGGATCTGCTCGTCGCGCTCGATGGCGAAACCGGCAAGGAACTCTGGCGTCTCGACTTTATCAAAGAGTTCTCGACGCCAGCACCCGACTTCGGCTTCGTCTGTTCGCCGTTGGTGGACGATAAAGCCGTCTACGTTCAGGCTGGCGGCAGCTTCGTAAAAGTGGACAAGAAGACCGGCAAAGTTCTGTGGCAGTCGTTGAAGGACGGCGGCGGCTCGATGGGTTCGGCGTTCTCGTCGCCGGTCTTCGCTAAGCTTGCCGGACGAGAGCAGATCGTGCTGCAAACGCGGACGAAGCTCGCCGGTGTGGATCGCGACACCGGTAAGGAAATCTGGAGCAAGGAGATCCCCTCGTTCCGCGGTATGAACATTCTCACGCCCGTGCCCCACGGGGACGACGGCGTCTTCACCAGCACCTACGGAGGTAACACGCGCTTGCTCAAACTCAAAAGCGACGGCGGCAAGTACGACTCGCAAGACGCCTGGACGCTCAAATACGAGGGCAACATCTCCACGCCGGTAATCGTGGACGGACACGCCTACTTACTCGGGAAGGACAAACGCTTACTCTGCGTGAACCTCGAAACCGGTGCCGAGGTCTGGCGAACCGACGAGCGCTTCGGCGAATACTGGAGCCTGACTTCGAACGACGACAAGATCCTCGCCCTCGATCAACGCGGCTTCCTCTACCTGCTCAAGGCCAGTTCGAAGGACTTCGAACAACTTGACAAGCGGAAGGTGGCCGACGCAGAAACCTGGGCGCACATCGCCGTCTGCGGCAACGAAATTTTCATCCGCGACTCGAAGGGCATCACTGCGTGGAAGTGGTCGGGGAAGTAATCAACCGTCGAGATGTTCGGCGGCGGCGAGCGTGTTCGCGAGCAGCATCGTAATGGTCATGGGGCCCACGCCTCCAGGCACGGGCGAGAGCCACGATGCGACTTCGCCGACCTCCGGATGCACGTCGCCCACCAGTTTGCCCTCTACGGAGTTGGTTCCCACATCCACGACGACGGTGCCGGGCGATACCATGTCTGCCGCGATCACGCGCGGCGACCCCGCCGCCGCGATCAGAATCTCGGCACGACGGCAAACCTCGGCCAAGTTCCGGGTGCGAGTGTGAGCGATGGTCACGGTCGCGTCGCCGCCAGCAGGGTTCGCGGTTGTTCGCTTCTGAGCCAGCATCAAAGCCAGCGGCTTGCCGACAATGTTGCTGCGGCCGACGATCACCACTTCCTTGCCCGCCGTTTCGATTCCATTGCGAACGAGTAGTTGGAAGACGCCGTGCGGCGTGCAGGGGTAGTAGCGCGGGTGCCCGGCCGCGAGCAGGCCGAGGTTCTCCGGATGGAAGCAATCGACATCCTTCGCCGGAGCGATGGAGCGAATGACGGTGCCTTCATCGATCTGCTTCGGCAACGGTAATTGAATCAAGATGCCGTGAATTTGCGAGTCCGCGTTGAACTGGGCGACGAGGTCGAGCAGTTGCGATTGCGTGGTGTTCGCAGGCAGGTTGTGGACCCACGAAGCGAGACCAGCCTCGGCGCACGCCTTGTGCTTGTTGCGAACGTAGACGTGGCTGGCGGGGTTATCGCCGACGATTACGGCCGCGAGGCCGGGCAATCGCTTCCCGAGCAACGTGCGCGCCGCGACTTTCGCGGCGATCTCGGCCCGCAACACCTTCGCCAGTTCTTTTCCATCGAGCCGTCGAGCCGTCATTTCTTGCCGCGGAATGGGTTCTTCGCATCTTTGTCGGAACCCTTCATGTCGGCACCCTTCGAGTCCGTCCCCTTCGCGCCCTTGTCCTTGCTTCCACCGAAGCTCGGAGTCGAACCGCCGCCGAAGCTAGGGCGACCGGACCTGCCTTCACTCGAACCGCCGATCTCCTCCTGCGCGGCAATAGCCTTAGCCTGCTCGGCGCTGAGAAGGTTGTATCGGAGCCATTCCTG
>JAYTUG010000094.1:0-10404 GCA_043744695.1 Gemmataceae bacterium | reverse complement strand
CTGAGGCATTTCACGGCCGTGGCGGACCGCCTCGACTCGAACGCCGTGAACCGATCGATCCAAGTCCACCGCATAAGCTTCCCATTTAGCCCGCCGTTTACGGCGGGTCCGAAGCACCCGCCGTAAACGGCGGGTTAAACGATTACGCGCCCAGTTTGCGCTGGAGGTAGTTCACGATCAGTTCGACCGTGAAAAGATCTTCCATCTTCTCGAGTTTCGCGTCTTTCGCGAACTCGCTGAGATCCGCGAAGGGCATCTGCTGCTGAAGAATCTTCAAACCTTCGGCGTTTACCTTGCCGTCGGTTACGAAGTGCGGATCGCCCTGGAAGATGGACTCGGGGAAGAGTTCCTCCCGGGGAATCTTCACGCCGAACTGCTTCTCGAGGCGGAACACGATGTCGAGGAAGTCGATGGACTCGGCGTTGAGGTCGCCGCGGAGGCGCGACTTGATCGTCACTTCGTCTTCATCGACGTTGAGTGCGTCCACGAGCGTCGTGCGAACTTTTTCGAAAATCTCTTGTTCCGTAGGCATGGAACTCCTCCCGCGACTGCCGCAACCTTGCGGATCGGTGGGCCCTTAGGCCGAGACCGCTCCGAGGCTGAGGCCGCCATCGACGGTAAGTACTTGACCGGTAATGTACGCTCCGGCTGGCCCGACGAGGAACACCACCACGCCGGCGATGTCCTCGGGTTTTCCGAGCCGCCGTAGCGGCACGAGCTTCTTCGCGATGAAGTCGCCCGCCTTGTTGCGGACGGCCTCGCTCATGTCCGTTTCAATGAACCCCGGCGCGACGGCATTCACCGTCACGTTTCGGCTCCCGAGCTCCACGGCGAGCGCCCGGGTGAACGAATTCACCGCGCCTTTGCTGGCCGCATAGTTCGTCTGGCCCGAATTCACGTGTTCGGCCGCGACGCTCGACACGTTTACGATCCGTCCGAAACGCTGCTTCAGAGCCATCTGCTCCGCCACGGCCCGGCAAAAATAGAAGGTGCCGTCCAGGTTCGTATCCAGGACGGCCTTCCAGTTCGCCGCATCCATCCGAACGAACAGCCCGTCGCGGATGACCCCCGCGTTGTTCACAAGAATATCGACGCGGCCCCAGTCTGCCACTACCCGACTCACGATGGACTGGGCAGTTTGGGGATCGGACACGTCGCCTTGAAGGGCTTTAACGGTTCCACCGGTTGCGGTGAGTTCCTTCTCGAGTTCCTCGGCGGCCTGCTGGCTTCCCTTGTACACGAACGCAACCTTCGCCCCTTCGCGAACCAAAGCCTGCACGATGGCCCGACCGATTCCGCGGCTGCCACCCGTTACCAACGCGACCTGATCCTTGAGCGTCATCGTTTCGCCTTCAATTCACCCGTGAGAAGCGACCAGCGCGACTTCCAGTGTTCGAGCAATTTGGCATCTGCGGTTGCACCGGCTGGCCCGCGATCCGCAAGGGCGTACCCGTGAAGCACGAACTGCGCCGTCAGGGTCGATTGGCCGGAATCATCCGTTCCCTTACCCTTGAAAGTGGCAGTCGTTCCGTCTTGTTTCACGAGTTCGACCGAAACGTCCATTCGCCGCCCGGGTTGCATGAAGGAGCCGTACTTCACGTTCTTCACTTCCCGCAACACGATGACGGGATGTTGGAAATCGGTCGTGGCCCGCCAGAGCCAGGATGCGGCTTCGACTGCGGCCTGAAGCATTAGCACGCCGGGCATCACCGGGAAGCTCGGGAAGTGATCGGCCAAGTACTCTTCCCCGAGGGCCAGAAACTTCGCACCCCGCAAGGACTTCCCGAGTTCGTAGCCATCGATTCGATCGATCAGGTGAAACCGCATCGGCCGTGTATCCGATCCGAGCGCGGGCACGCGGCCCAGCCATATAGGAAGAGGAAGTATAGAAGCCGCCGCGCCGGGGACAACCCCGTGCGTGTCCCACGTACTCGGCTCCCCTATCATGTCGGCATGGATGATGGTTTAGCCGCGATTCCTTCCAATCGAACGATCTGGCGGCAAGTGCTGGCGCTCGCGCTGCCGAACCTCGCCCAGCAGTACCTTCACCTCGTCGTCCAGCTTTCCGATCAGAAGATTGCCGCCGAGTTCCCGGTACCTCTGGCGGAGCGGGCGGATTACCTCTCGGCGCTCACCACGGCGGGCTACCTTTACTGGTGCGTGTCCAGCTATACGGTGCTCGTCAGCGTCGGGGCCACTGCCCTAGTCGCGCGGTTCGTCGGTGCTGGCGATTGGGCCACTGCTCAAAGAGCCACAGGGCAAGCGGTGGTACTCGCCATCGGCTTCGGGCTCATCGGTTCGCTCGCGGGATTCTTCGGGCTTCGATCGCTGATTGGCCTCGTCGGGCCATCCGGACTTGCCGCCGAGCATTGCGTGGCGTTCCTCACGCCGCTCGTCCTGCTGCTCGCATTTCAAATCACCGAATCCGCCTGCGTCGCGTGCCTCGTCGGGTCCGGCGACACCCGAACCGGCCTCTACGTCCTTGGCGGCGTTGCGATCCTGAACGTGCCCCTCGCCTGGGGCCTGTGCTTCGGCATCGGATCATTCGAAGGCCTCGGCTTCGTCGGCATCGCCCTCGGCACCGGCCTGAGCCACCTCATCGGCTGCCTCGTCGTTCTGTACCTCCTCGCTCGCGGCCGCTCCGGTTTAAAGCTGAACTTCAAAATTCTGCGGCCCAATCGCGAACTCTGTCGCCGAATGTTGCGCGTGAGCATACCGGCCGGGGTCGATAGCCTGTCGGTCGCGTTGAGTCAGCTGTGGTTCTTGAGTTTGGTGAATGCGTTGCCCACGGTCTCTTCCGCAGCCCACGGCATTGCGATTCGGGTCGAAGCGCTGGGCTTCCTTGCGGGGGCGGCGTTCGGAACGGCGGCGATGAGCCTCGTCGGCCGCAACCTCGGCGCGCGAACGCCGCACGAAGCGGCCCGCTGCGGCTGGGCCGCCTTCGTCCTCGGCTGCGCGACCATGTCCGGCATGGGTGCCGTTTACTTCTTACTCGCCCCGGCGTTCTTCCGCTTCTTCGGTGGCGATCCCGAAGTCGTCGCCGTCGGCGTGCCCGTTCTGCAGCTCATCGCCTTCGCCATGCCCGCGCTCGCCGGGCAGATCGTCTTTCTCTCGGCTCTTCGCGGCGCCGGCGACACGCGCGTGCCCGTCCTCTTCAACTGGTTCGGCTTCCTCTGCGTCCGCATCCCGCTCGCCTACTTGCTCACGCGGCCTGCCATCGATCTCGGCCCCTTCGGCGTCGTGCGCGGTTTCGACATGGGCCTCTACGGTGCCTGGATCGCCATGGTTGCGGACATCTGGGTGCGGGGCATCGTCTTCGTCCTCCGCTTCGCCAGCGGCCGGTGGAAAAAAATCACGGTGTGACGCAGACGCGGGAATAAGATCAGAGGTGAAGGACGACGACACCGTCCTCTTCAGCATGTATATGGGCGATCGAAAGGGGCCGATGTTCACGATCCTCTTCAAGCGGAAGAAGTGATGGCGCGCGACCTTCGGCACGGCAGCGGCTCGGAGGTCCGGGCCGCGTGTCGATCGGGACAACTTCTCGGCCCGACGCCGGGCCTCGCGCTCGGCTTCGTTCAGGCCAATCTCGTCGTGCTGCCCCGCGACTGGGCGTTCGACTTCTTGCTGTTCTGCCAGCGAAACCCGAAACCGTGCCCGCTGCTCGACGTGACTGAACCGGGCGATCCGGAGCCGCGTTTCGTGGCCCCCGGTTCCGACCTCCGCACCGATCTCCCCGCTTACCGCATCTGGAAGGACGGCGAACTCGTCGAGGAACCGACCGACATCATCGGCCACTGGCGCGACGACCTCGTCGCGTTCGTCATCGGCTGTTCGTTCACGTTCGAGAATGCGTTGCTGTCTGCGGGCGTTCCGGTGCGTCACGTTGAGGAAGGCGTGAATGTGCCGATGTTCAAGACGAACATCGCGTGCCGAAGCGCGGGTCGTTTCTCGGGGCCGATGGTCGTCTCGATGCGGCCGCTCGCGCCGGCTCAGACCGTGAAGGCCACGCAGATTTGTTCGCGCTTCCCCCGCGCTCACGGAGCGCCGGTTCACTTCGGCGACCCTGCCGCAATCGGAATCCGCGATGTGAATCGGCCCGACTTCGGAGACCCCGTGACGATTCGCGCCGGCGAGTCGCCGGTGTTCTGGGCCTGCGGTGTGACGCCGCAGGCGGTGCTCATGGAGGCGAAGCCGCCCTTCGCGATCACGCACAAGCCCGGCCACATGTTCGTGACCGATTTGAAGGACACGGATTTGGAATGCGAGTAAACTGAAACCCGGTTTCTGCTTTGGAAACCGGGTTTCTTGAAACTCACGAGAAACCCGGTTTCCAAAGCAGAAACCGGGTTTCAGGCTCACTTCGCCATCTCGACCGAACGGCTCTCACGGATCACCGTGACCTTGATCTCGCCGGGGTAGTCGAGTTGCTGCTCGATCGCTCGGGCGATGTCCCGGCACATCGTGACGGCCTCGGCATCGGTCGTTCGATTGGAACTCGCGATGACGCGCAACTCGCGGCCCGCCTGGATCGCATAGGCGTGGTCCACCCCAGGGAAGCCGCAGGCCACGGCTTCAAGCAGTTCCAGCCGCTTCACGTACTTCTCGAGCGTCTCGCGGCGAGCGCCGGGGCGGCTGGCGCTGATCGCGTCCGCCGCCGCCACGAGCACCGTGTAGAGGTTGTCCACGGTCACGTCGTCGTGGTGCCCGGCAATGGCGTGAAGCACTTCCTTGCTCGTCTCGCCGTAACGCTTCGCGAGTTCGGCTCCGATCTTCGGATGCCCGCCTTCCATTTCGTGGTCCGCCGCCTTGCCCACGTCGTGGAGCAAACCACAGCGCCGGGCCAACTGCGGGTTGAGCCCGAGTTCGCTGGCCATCATGCCGCAAAGGTGCGCCACTTCGACGGAATGCTGAAGCACGTTCTGGCTGTAACTGGTGCGGAAGCGAAGCCGGCCGAGCAGGTGAACGATCTTCTCGTGCGGCATCGGTACGTCCGCGTCCAGCACCGCGGTCTTGCCCAGTTCCTGGATGTGCTTCTCCATTTCGAGTTGCGTCTCAGCAACGACTTCCTCGATCCGCGTCGGATGGATGCGGCCGTCTTGAATCAGCTTGGTCAGTGCGAGGCGGGCGGTCTCGCGGCGCACGTTGTCGAAAGCCGAGACGATGACGACGCCGGGCGTGTCGTCTACGATTACGTCCACGCCGGTGCATTTTTCAAAGGTGCGAATGTTGCGGCCTTCGCGCCCGATGATGCGGCCCTTCATGTCGTCCGAAGGAATATCGACGGTGCTGACGGTGCTGCTCGCGGTGTGAACCGAGGCATAGCGCTGAATGGCGATGGCGAGAATCTCGCGGGCCTTGGCCTCGGAGGTCTGCTTGACGCTCTCTTCGGATTGGCGAATCTTCGCGGCCATCTCGTCCGCGAGTTCGCGTTCGAGCCGGCCTAGGAGCATCCGCTCGGCGTTCTCGCGCGAGAGGCCCGCGATCTCCTGCAACTTCTTCGTCTCCTCCGCGATTAGTTCATCGAGTTGCTTTTCCTTCTTGTCGAAGAACTCCTTGCGTTCGGTGAGTTTCTTCTGAACCGATTCGAGGTGCTTTTCCTGCCGAGCGACTTCTCGGGACTTTTGCTCGGCGGCGTCCTCGCGTTTCTCGGCACGCCGTTCGAGTTCGCGCACTTCGTTCCGCTGCGCATCCAGTTCGCGGTTCACTTCCTCGCGGCGGCGATAGACTTCGTCTCGACCCCGGAGTTCGGCTTCGCGGGTGATTTGGTCGGCATCGCGGCGAGCGGTTTCGACGAGATCCTTGCCGCGCGATTCGGCTTGCCGCTGTTCATCCTGAAAGCGGGTGGTATCGAGCGTCGAGGTTTTTTGCGACTGCGAACGAACGAAGAGATACGCACCGCCGGCTCCGAGGAGCAGCGCGGCAAAAGCGATCCCGCCAATTATGAGCGGGTCGAGCATGGGTGGGCACTCCCTGTCTGGAGGCCCGTCGATCTGCGGCAAAATCAGGCACGAGAATCCACAGCGCGGACGCCGGCCATCCGCAAAAACCACTCACCGATTAGCCGCGACGCGGAGTCCGCGGAGCGGAGCGCGACAGTACGAGATTCGACGGGCAAACGATATCGGTTCGGGCGAAATCCGCCATCGTGGCGGCCAGCACCGCGCGGGCACTGGATAATCCTACCCCGGTCGTCCTGTTTGGGGTGGGTTTCTGGCATTATGGTGAGGCTCGGTCCGTTCTGCAACGGGCGGGTTGCAATCGCGGGTGGCGAAAGCGGCCCGATCGTGGTTAAGCAGGGTTTCGCCCACAAGATTTGAAGCCGTGGTGGTTCGCGCGTTCTGGGGCCGCTATATCGTCCCTACGCAACCTCCTGGAGGCACTCATGCCAGTAGCCACTCTCACAAGCCTCCCCGCGTGGAAGGCCCTTCAATCGCACCATTCCCAAATCGGTTTGAAGCACCTGCGGCAACTCTTCGCGGACGATCCCGGCCGCGGCGAACGGCTCACTGCCGAAGCCGAGGGCGTGTTCCTCGATTACTCCAAGAACCGCATCACCGACGACACCCTGAAGCTGCTCGTGAAGCTCGCCGAGGAGTGCAAGCTCCGCGACCGCATCGATGCCCTGTTCCGCGGCGACAAGATCAACATCACCGAAGATCGCGCCGTGCTTCACACGGCACTCCGCGCCCCGCGCGGTGCCGCGATCACCGTCGATGGCAAGAACGTCGTCCCGGACGTTCACGCCGTGCTCGACCGCATGGCGGACTTCTCGAACCGCGTCCGCTCCGGTGCCTGGACCGGCTTCACGGGGAAGCGCATTCGCACCATCGTGAACGTCGGCATCGGCGGCTCGGATCTCGGCCCCGTCATGGCCTACGAAGCGCTCAAACACTATTCGCAGCGCGACCTCGCCTTCCGCTTTCTCTCGAACGTGGACGGCACCGACTTCACCGAAACCGTGCAGGGCCTCGACCCTTCCGAGACGCTCGTGATCGTCTGCTCGAAGACGTTCACCACGCAGGAAACGATGACGAATGCCGAGAGCGCCAAGGGTTGGTTGCTGGCAGCGCTCAAGGATGAAAAAGCGGTGGCGAAGCACTTCGTCGCGGTGAGCACGAACGCCAAGGCCGTGACCGCGTTTGGAATCGATACCGCCAACATGTTCGGCTTCTGGGATTGGGTCGGTGGCCGCTATTCGATGGATTCCGCCATCGGCCTCTCGACCATGCTCGCCATCGGGCCGGACGGCTTCCGCGACATGCTCGCCGGGTTCCACGCGATGGACTAGCACTACCGCACCGCACCGTTCGAGAAGAACCTGCCGGCACTCCT
Organism: Gemmataceae bacterium; assembly: GCA_043744695.1. Classification (GTDB taxonomy): domain Bacteria; phylum Planctomycetota; class Planctomycetia; order Gemmatales; family Gemmataceae; genus Urbifossiella. The sequence continues at coordinate 3,069 of JAYTUG010000094.1, read as the reverse complement.
CGGCCTGCTCAGCATCTGGAACGTGAACTTCCTGGAAGCCCGCTCGGTCGCGGTGCTGCCTTACGACCAGTACTTGAAGCGATTCCCGGCGTACCTCCAGCAACTGACGATGGAGAGCAACGGCAAGCGGGTCACGCTCGGCGGCGCGGAAGTGAACTATGCCACCGGGCCGGTCTACTGGGGCGAACCCGGCACCAATGGCCAGCATTCCTTCTACCAACTCATTCACCAGGGCACGTCGTTGATCCCATGCGACTTCATCGCCTTCGCGAAGTCGCTCAACCCGGTTGGGCGGCACCACGATTTGCTGATGGCGAACGTCTTCGCCCAGGCCGAGGCACTCGCCTTCGGCAAGTCGGCGGAGGAGGTGAAGGCCGAGGGCGTGCCGGAACCGCTCGTGCCGCACAAGACGTTCCCCGGCAACCGGCCGTCCAACACCATGCTGCTGGAGAAGCTCACGCCCGCGGCCCTCGGCAAACTCGTGGCACTTTACGAACACAGCACCTTCACCCAGGGCGCGATCTGGGACATCGGCTCGTTCGATCAGTGGGGTGTGGAACTCGGCAAAGTGCTGGCCCAACGGATCGCGCCCGAACTGGAAGCGAAGGCGGAACCGCCCTTGAAGCACGACTCGTCGACGAATGCGTTGATTCGCCGCTATCGCGGGATGAAGTGATCACCACGCTTCGATCTGGCGGAGTGCCTCGTAGAGGACGATGCCCGCGGAGGTCGCGAGGTTGAGGCTGCGGACGTTCCCGGTGGGCATGGGGATGCCGAGCACGCGGCCCGCGAACTTCTCGAGAATAGAAGCGGGCAGACCCTTCGACTCGCTTCCAAACAGGAAGCAATCGCCATCGGAAAAGGCCGCTTGCGTATAGTGTCGTTCGCTCGGCGTTTCGATGCACCAGAGCGAACCACCGATTGCCGACTCAAACTCTTCAAACGTGGCGTGGCGAACGAAGTCCACACTGGGCCAGTAGTCGAGGCCGGCGCGTTGGAGCGATTTGTCGTCCAGGCGGAAGCCGAGCCGACCGATCAGGTGCAGTCGCGTGCCTGTGGCCGCACAGAGCCGGGCGATGTTACCCGTGTTCGGCGGAATTTCCGGTTCCCACAAGGCAACATGCAGCATCCGATTCTCCAATTCTCACCGCGGCCCGAGCCGCGTTCGGGGTATAATCCCTTCACCAGCACGTTCAGGCCGGTCACGTCACACTGTTCGAGAGGGAATTCCATGTCCCAGGCGGTCGTCGATCCGAACGAACTGCGCCGATTCGCGGCGGCTTTGAAGCGCTTCAAGGCCGACCTCGAAATGAGTTCCGCCGGCGTCCACGGTTCGCTCATGAACCTCGGCGACACCTGGCGCGATCAGGAACACGACCGCTTCAAGCAAGACTTCGAACTCGAGATGCAGCACTTCGAGAAATTCTACGAACGCGCCGACGAGTTCATCCAGTACTTGCTGCGCAAGTCCGAACGCATCGAGGAATACTTGTCGCAGCGGTGATTGGCTGCTCGCGGCTTCGCAATGGGAGCCGCGTTCGGTATCGCGAAGCCGCAAGCGGCAAACGGGTACTTATCATGGCCGCCGACGTTCGATCCATCGATGCCCTGCGCGACTGGTATGCCGCACTCACCGGCTACGGGGAGATGCTGTCCGAATCGCTGGCCGGAGTGGAACTGGAAATTCGTCGCGGGATGGAATGGCTCCACGAGCAATTGAGCCGCTGGCAGAAGGCCGTCCGCGATTGCGAAGAGGAAGTCGTGCAGGCGAAGGCGGAACTCTCCACGCGGAAGTATCCGGGGTACGATGGCCGCGAGCCGGACACCACGGTTCAGGAGCGGAACCTCCGGCGAGCCAAGGCCCGGCACGAATATGCGGAAGATCAGGTGGTGCGGGTGCGGTCGTGGATTGGCCGCTTGCCGAAGATGGTGGACGAAGTTTATCGCGGGCCTTCGCATCGGCTGGTCGGATTTATGGAGGTGGACTTGCCTCGCGGTCTGGCCCTGCTCGGGCGACAGATCGAGGCATTGGAAAGCTACTCGGGCCTGCGAACGGATTACGCACCGACGCCGAGCGCGAGCGTCGCTCCGACCCCGATGGCCCCCGCACCGCAGCCCGGCGAGAAGGACGCACCATGAGATTCGGCACGACCCGCAGCCAGATTTACGATGCTCAGAAAACGGCGAGCGCTCACTGGAACGCCACCGAAGACGACTGGACCGATCAGGTTCGCCGCGACCACGCCGCAGTCGTGTGGGAACCGCTCGACCTCACCGTGGCCGATACGCTTCGGGCCGTCGATCAACTCACCGTCCTGTTCGCCCAAATTCGCAGCGAGTGCGAGTTTCCGGGCAACTTGTGATTCACCTCAGGGACACACCATGTCTTGTTTTTTCGATCGCGAACGGACGGCACTCGTGCGGCTCACCGAGGCCATCCGTTCGCGGGCGACTTCCGAGGCGGAACTCGCGGCCGCATTTCAAACTTCGTCCGAGAAGGCCGAGCGCGAGGTGAACCGCGCTCGCAAGACGATCGGCACCGCCCGCGAGACCGAACTCACGGCACTCGGCCACACCCACGGCACCGCGATCCGCGAACTCGCCGGGCAACTCGATTCCGAGATCTTCACGCTCAACCGGGCCCGCGAAGAGAAGCGAACCGCAACGGTGCAGCGGTTCAAAGCTGCCGAGGAGAAGGGGCAGTCCGAATACAAGGACCGGCTCTGGTCGCTCGATTCGATCCTGGAGGGCGGCGAGAAGAAGGCCAAGGACCACCTTGAACTCCTGCACCGGAAGGCGGCCGCGGGAGAGCAGCAGATCGAAGAGTTGTGGAAGGAGGCCGAGGCACCACTCTCGCGGTGCAAGGTGAAACGCAGCGACGTCGCGTCCGTCGGCGTCGTCCAACAAGATCAGCCCGAGAGCGATCCCATCACCGAGATGCAGACGGCCGTCGAGGCGGGCGAACAATCGCTTCAAAGGTTGAAGAGCCTCTCGGTCCCGAAGTTCGCCAAGCTCGGTGGGCTATTCCTGTGCGTGATGTTCATGGCGGGCGTCGGAGCTTCGACCTTC
>JAYTUG010000093.1:0-2681 GCA_043744695.1 Gemmataceae bacterium | reverse complement strand
CATGTCGATTGAATCGAGGTGACTGAGCCCGCCGGTCAGGTTCACGAGAATGACGGACTTCGCCTTGCTCGTGGAACGCGCCTCGGCGGCCGGCGCGGTACACCGGAAGGGAACGGCCAAACCGATGGCGGCTCCGGCGTTCAGGCGCAGGAAATCCCGACGAGCAACGGTGGACAATAACGGCATGATGTGACCACTCGGCGGGAAGGTACGGGAGTATTCTACCCCGAGAACCGCCCGAGCGTCAATGAATCCGGACTTGGGGCGGGCGTTCTCCTAACATGAAGGGGTTGTCTTCCTCGAGAACCCGACATGTTTACGCGTCGATCCCGTGCCCGTGAAGTCGCCCTGCAACTGCTTTTCCAGAAAGACCAGAACCCGACGCCGGTGCCGCGTAAGGCCATCGAGAAGTTCGTCAACGAGCGACTCCTCGACAACGTCGAACTCGCGGCCTATTGCCTGGCGTTGGTCGATGGCATCGCGGAACGTCAGGCCGAAATCGATCCCCTGCTCTCGGCCACGGCCGAGAACTGGCGGCTCGCCCGCATGACGGCCGTGGATCGCAACGTACTCCGGCTCGGTGCCTTCGAGTTGCTCTACGATCCGACTTTGCCGCCCAAGGAGGTCGTGATCGACGAAGCGATCGAACTGGCCCGGCGATTCGGTTCCAAGGATTCGCCGAGCTTCGTAAACGGCGTGCTGGACAAGGTGGCTCGCGCGAAGGTTGCGGCAACCCCCGCGTGAGTCATGCGGGTTTGTGCAGGATCACAATGTCCTGGAAGTCGAAGGCGGGAGCACGACCACTCCAGCTTCCGTAGCGAACGGGCCGCTCGATGACGAGACCCGCCGCGTGGGCTGCACGATCCACGTAGGACTCGTCCAGAGCCAAACACGCCTCCGGCACTTCGCGACTGTTCACCCGGCAATTCCCTTCCATCGGATGCAGAGCGAACAAGGCTTTCCCCGAATCGACGAGCGCGTTCGACTCGTCGTTCAGGAGAAAGAACGTCGCCAGGCAGCGGCCGCCGGGCTTCAAGACCCGAGCCACTTCCCGCAGATAGTGGGCGGCGTCCGGCGGCATCAGGTGCGTGAACACCGACGTGAGAAACGCGAAGTCGAACGTCCGATCCGGGTATGGAAAGCGGTACTGGCTGCAGTGGACCGGACCCTGCGGGTTGTACTCGCGGTTGTAGATATCCGCGTGTTGGAACCGGAAGTTCGGCCAACGCCGCGCGATGGCGCGACGGCACCAGTTCACGTTCTTCAACATGATGTCGAAGCCTTCGTAGCGACCCTTCGGGCTCAAGTAACCGGTGAGCGGCACGGCCATGCGGCCCACGCCGCAACCCACGTCGAGTACCACTTCGTCCGGCTTCAACCCGCACAGGTCGCGGAAGTGGCCGAGGAAGTGCTCGCCAATCCACCAGGAACCGCCGATGCCTTGTACGAGTTCATCGGGCGGAGGGCGCACAGCGGTGCGCCCGGCAGCCCAGTCCCACCACAGGCCGAGTCGGTTCAAAAGGTGCCGGCTCCGCCTTCGGAGACGTGGGAAGAGTGAGCGGATGGATACGAAAGTGCCGGGCATGAATTCTCCTCGCGAGTTCGCGAGCGGATGCTAACCATTCCCTTCGAGGCTGGGAAGGCGAACTGCCGGCTGGTGTATCATCTGATCTACGTAGCGTTTCAGGCGAACTGTTCGGTCAATTCACTTTGCATGCATCTTGGTCGAGTTTGAGGATTCCGGGTTTTTGAGAATTTGCGTTAAGTGCGGGGTTCAGATATGCCGAGAGAAGGTGCGAGACTTGACTCTATTCCCGTAACGCCCACCAACCTAGCCGGGCTCGTCAGTCAGGAGGATTGTACCGCCCGGTATTCGGAGGCACCATGACGCGCTCGCACAAGGTTCTCGGATTCCTATTTGTGGCCATGCTCGGATTGTACGGTTGCGCGCGAGGCCCCGCGGCCAGTGCCAACGGCGACCGCGCCGCGCTCGAAGCGAAGGTTCAGCGTCTGGAGGAAGACTTCCGCGTCGCGGCCTCGGCCCGCGATTCCTTCCGCCAGCGGTTGCTCGCGTCCGAAGAGAAACTCTCGCAAACGCAGAAGATGCTCGACCAGACCACTGCAACCGCCACGCAGGAACGGCAGGAACGCGACTCGGCCCGCGTCGAACTCAAGGCGCGCACGAGCGAGCGCGACATCCTCCAAGTGCAGTACGACGGCTTCCGAAAGAACATCAAGGAACTGCTCGGCACCGCCGAGGCAGCGATGAACGCCCCGGCGAACCCGTCGCCGACCGCGGTGGTCGGGGGGCCCGCCCCACTTTCGGCCCCGAGCAACCCGACAGCGGCGAGCAACATCCGAAACTGATTGCGGGCCCGTGAGCCGCCGATAAACCGGCGGCTCACATCGCTCGTTCTTTTTCTTGCGGGTCATGTTCATCGTTTTCCCTTGAAATCAAGTGTTTTTCGTGGTCGGGTCCGGACCATGCTGGCCATGCGCGGCAGGCTCCGCGGCACAAGTCGCATCGACCCCGCCAGTTGCGGAATCGCCCGCATGGCCAGCCGGGTCGTGCGCCAGGAAGCTGAGTCGCGGGGGAAGCCTACGATCCGTGAATGGGCTGTCAACCGGGTGCTCCCCAAGCGCGAACTCACAGCCGATCCAGCGGGCTCTGCACGCCGCCC
>JAYTUG010000092.1:0-10491 GCA_043744695.1 Gemmataceae bacterium | reverse complement strand
CTTGCCCGCCGCGTTCGAGATGGCGGGCAAGCCCGCCGCTATATGAACGCGATTGAACTTGACCTGATCCCTATCGAGTGGCTACGAGCGGACGAGTGAACGGTTCCAGAGGATCGACGACGTGGGTTCCACGACCGCAGCACATAACCGACTTCGCATCCTGTTCGTCGACGACGAACAGATGTTGCGCGAGTTCATGCGAACCGAACTCCCGCGGCTCGGCCACGACGTCACGGTTTGTCCGGATAGCCGGACCGCGATCGAAGTGATCAAGAAGGCGACGTTCGATGCCGCGATTCTCGATCTGCGCATGGAACACGACAAGGCCGGGTTGCAGGTACTCGCGGCCTTGAAGCAGGCTTCGCCCGATACCGAAGCCGTGATGATGACCGGCTACGGCAGCACCGAAACCGCGGTGGAAGCCCTCCGACTCGGTGCCTTCGACTACCTCACGAAGCCGTGCAAGCTCGCGGACATCGAAGCGCTGCTCATTCGCATTCAAGAGAAGCGCAAGCTCAAGCACAAGACGGCGGCGTTGGAAACGCGCGTGCAGGCGGCCGAAGGGCCCGGCGCGATGGTCGGCTCCAGCCCGGCCATGCTACCCATTCAACAGTTCATCGAACGCATTGGGCCGACCGAAGGCCGCGTGCTGATCACGGGTGAGACCGGCACCGGGAAGGAAGTCGTCGCGCGGTCGATCTTCCTCCGCAGCACGCGGGCCGACATGCCGTTCGTTCCCGTGAACTGCGGTTCGTTGAACCAGAACCTCGCCGAGAGCCAACTCTTCGGCCACAAGAAGGGCGCGTTCACCGGCGCCGACCGCGATCACAAGGGCTTCTTCGAAGTCGCCAACGGCGGCACCGTGTTCCTCGACGAACTCGGCGAACTCGACAAGCACATTCAGGTGAAGTTGCTCCGCTTCCTCGAAACCGGCGAAATTCAGCGGCTCGGCGAAAGTACGCCCATCAAGGTGGACGTTCGCGTAATCTGCGCCACGCACCGCGACCTGAAGCAGATGATCGTCGAGGGCAACTTCCGCGAAGACTTGCTCTACCGGTTGAACATGTTCCACGTTCACTTGCCGCCATTGCGCGAACGCAAGCCGGACATTCCCGACCTGGCTCGGCACCTGCTGTCCCGCGCGGCCAAGCGACCCGTGGAAATGGTTCGCGACCTGCTCACGCCCGAAGCCTTACAGATCATGCTCGACCACGAGTGGAAAGGGAACGTGCGGGAACTGGCGAACGCGATGGAGTACGCCTGGATCGTGTCCGGCGGCTCGCCCATTGCGATGCACCATTTGCCTCACGAAGTGCGGCATCCGAACCCGCGGCTCGCGGCGATCTCGCATGCACCGGCGACCGTGGCGTTCCCCTCGCACGCCTCCGCGCCGGCCACGGTGCCCTTCCCCACGCCCGCCCATGCGGCGGGTGCGAGCAAGACCCTCGCCGACATCGAGATGGAGTACATCTTGCAGGTGTACGCCAAGAACGGACACAACAAGCAGGCGACGTCGCTGGAACTCGGCATCAGCCTGAAGACGCTTTACAACAAGCTGCACAAGTACGACGAAGACATGCGGCATCGCGCAGGTTGAACCTCACACCGCGTACGTGCCAGCCCGAAAGCAGGTCGGGCACCCATCCGCCTCACGGCCCATTTTCGTAGAGCATTTCACACAGCTTGCCGAGCATTTTGCCCTCGCGGCTCGACGTCGCGCCCTTCGGTAACGGAACGTTGTTCACCATCATTGCGAGGTACAAAGTCGTCCCGTTCTTCGTCGTCATGGTGCCCGCCAGGGCCTTGCTCTTGAGCAGGAATCGGTCGTTGACGGCGTCGTACCACACGAGCGTGCCGGTCTTGGCGAAGACTTTGCCGCGCGCGGGGCTGTCGGGCTTCACCGTTTCCGAAAGCGTGCCGTCCACGCCGAGAATGGGCAGCGCCGTTTTGTAAACTTCCCATTCGTCGCGCTTCGCCAGGCCTTGCAAGAGTTGCACGGCGGCGCGAGCCGAGACGTGATCGGCGGACGCGCCACCGGCCCCGCCGCCGAACGAGACGGCACCCACCTCCACGCCGAGTTCCTTCAAGATTTTTCGTTCGGCGCGCAGCCCCTGCTCCGCGGTCGTGCCGCCGGTGGAAGCCGCCACGAGGCACGGCAGGGTGCTCGCGTACAAGTTGTGGCTGACCTTCAGCGTGACGGCCAGCGTTTCTTCAAACGGCGGCGAGGTGAAGGTCGCGACCTTCGGAAGCCGATCGTACGCGTTCTTTTCCGGCAGTGCCGCGTTCCCCGGCCGCAGGATTGCGGCATTCGCCTTCACGCCGTTGCGCCGGAGCGCTTCGACGAACAAGGCCCGCGCAAAGAGTGCCGGATCCTCGACCGGGTAGATTCGCACGATGGGCTTCGCGCCCTTCGCGATCCGCCCCCGGACCGCGAACTGATTCGTACCCACATTGAGAATTTGCAAGTCGGGCGAGGCTTTCTCGGCGGCCGTGGTCACGAGCGCATCGACCTGGAAGAAGGCGGTCTGGGGTCGCGTCGCGATCTTGGCCGGGTCGCCGACGTTCGCTCCGGGTTCGATCGTGATGTCGATGACGTTGTCGTTCACGACGATGGGGGTGACGGCATCGGGCCCGCTGCCGCTGCCTCGGGTTCGCGCGAAGAGCCGATCGTCGACGAGTACGTCGCCGTCGATCTGTTTGATGCCGGAGGCCTTCACTTGTTTGGCGAGTTCGTCGAGCCCGGCGAGCGGATCGGTGTCGGTGAGTTCGGCGTCCATGAGGCCGCTATTGGCGTAGGTGTGGTCCTTGTCGCGGTAGGTGATTTTGCCCTGCTTGTCGGTGCGTCCGCCGAGCGTCAGATCGCCGGACGCGACGAGGATGAGGTCGCCGCGAAGGGTGCCGTTGAGGGGCAAGCCTCGCGAATAAACCGAGGTTTCGAACCGGTGATCGGGCCCGAGTGCGACCAGTGCCGCGGCACACGTGAAGAGCTTGGTGACGGAGGCCGGCGCGAGCATCGCATCCGGGTTGCGGCTGTAAACCGTCGCGCCCGTCTTCGCGTCGACCACCAGGATGCCCCAGGAGGCGTGCTTGTAGTCCGGGGCATCGATGGCCTCATCCAGACGCTTCGCGAGCCCGTCGTCGGCGGCAGGTGTGAGCGTGGGAATCGAGACGACGAGCAAGATCGCCAGCAACGGAATCGAACGTAGCAGGAATCGCACGGCGGCCGCCTTTCGAGGGTGTGTTCGGTTTACTTTCCGCGCGGCGCGATGTCGTCGCCGAAGTACGCGAGTGCCGAGCCGAGCGGGCCGGGAACCACCGTTCCGAGACCGCAGATCGATGTCGACTTCAACACCTCGCTGAACAGTTTCAGATCCGCGTTCGCACACGCGAGGTCGTCCTTCCCAGTACCGAAGACTTCCTCGTACGTCAGTTTGCCGGCACCGCGTTTGGCGATGAGATCGGTGCCGATCTGGAAAAGTTTCTGGGAACCGATGCGGCACGGGACGCACTTACCGCACGATTCGTTCCGGAAAAACCGCGTGAAATTGACGGCGAGGCTGAGGATATCCGCGCCTTCCGCGAAGATTGTGATCCCCGCCCCGAGCATCGCCTCGGCTTGCGGCGGGAGCCGGAACAGCCCGTTCATATTGCGAAAGAACAGGAGGTCGAGCGGAAGCAAGCGAATGTCGAGGGTCGTGGTGCCCGGCGGCAGGTAGCGGGCGGCGAAGCCGTTGACCGCATTCTTCTCGTCGTCCGAACGCAGCCGGCCGATCGTATCCGCGAGCCACTTCTCGTACTTATCCGCGGCGGGAATCGTGATGGGAAGCATCGCGGGCATGAGGCCGCTCGACGGCCCAGAGGGCGCGATGGCCTTGAGCGCTTTGCCGCGGACGATCCCGCCGCAGTACTTCACGTTGTCGATGAGTTCGCCGAACGGCAGCCCGATGGGCACTTCGTAAACGCCGGGGCGATTCACGTTCCCACTCACGGAGAGGAGCCGTCGCCCCTTGAAGCGAAACGGCACCGGCTCGCCCTCGGGCGATTGCCAGCCGCTCTCGGCAAACTTCTTCGCGCCGTCGATCACGATGAACGGAGCCCAGGCGAGCGTCTCGACGTTGTTCACGGCGGTGGGTTTGTCGCGCAGCCCGTTCGTGCCGAGTTCCGGCGGTCGATTCCGCGGCTGGGCCCGACGATCCTCCATCGCTTCGATCAGGGCCGATTGCTCGCCGCAGATGTAGCCGCCGGGGCTCTCCATCACGCGGAGCGGGAAGTTCACTCCGGTGCCGAGCACGTCGTCGCCGCACGCGTTCAAACTTTCGGCGCGGTGAATCTCTTCTTCCAATGCGTGAATCTGCTCGAAGTATTCGTGTCGAACGTAGATGTACCCCGCGGTGGCACCGGTGAGCAGGCCGGCGACGATCATGCCTTCAACGACGAGATGCGGGGTGCGCAGCATCAATTCGCGGTCTTTGAAGGTGCCGGGTTCGCTCTCGTCGCCGTTGGCAACGACGTATTTTTCGCGACCCGGCTGCTGCCAGACGTCGAGCCATTTCGTGAACGCGAGCACGCCGGCACCGCCGAGCCCCTGCAAGCCGGCGGCCTTGAACTGCGCGAGAATCGGATGGAGTTCCTCGGGCTTCTTGCCGGCTTCCCATCGCGGCAGGCCGCCTCGCTCCTTCAAGAATTCCGCGATTTTGCGAACCGCCGCGTAGTTCCTTGCCTGGCCGTGGTAGGGGTCGATCTTCCACCCGGCCGAGGCGAGCGGCGGATGCTCTTCGCCCTTCGCGAGGAGTGGAAGCGCGTAGCGAACGCCGCCGTTCGTGTGCGGTTCGTGCCGCGCGTCCGAGTCTGCGACGATGTCCTGACCCGAGGCGATGGTACGAATGTTTTCTTCGAGCCGCACGCGGTATTGGTCGATGGTCTCGCCGGGCCGGCGCGCGAAGATCCAGGCGTGCTCGCCCGCGGGCATGGGGCTGCGTTCGACCCACACGGCGGGAGCCCGATCGCAGCGGCCCAGGCACGAAACGCCCTCCACTTTTACGCGGCAGAGTTCGCTCGGGGGCGCTGGACGATCTGCTTCCTGCGACCATTTCGCGGCATTGTTTTTGAGGAGCGTTTGGAGTGTCGCGTCGTTGCCGAGTGCCCGGAGAGCGTCGGCCGCGAGGAGCTTGGGAGCGCCGCGATGGTGGCAGGTCATGTCGCGGCAAACCCGGACTTCGATCGCCGCGGGCCGATCGCGCTCCTGGCGGAAGCCGGGAAAGAAACTGGCGACTTCCTCGATCCGCGCCGCCGCAACGCCCGTTTCCTTCGACGCGCGGAGAAGTTCTGCGTCCGGCAGGAACCCGAACCGATTCTGGATCGCGCGAAGGTGTTGAACGATCATGAAGCACTCAATCGGAAGCTGGATTGCAAACTCTTGGGCAGCGAATGATCCACACGGCGATACTGAGCCCACACCTCTCCCCGTTGGGGAGAGGTCGCTCTGCCGATGCGAATGCATCGGCGGAGCGGGTGAGGGGCACTCCCCTTCGAAGTCCGCCCCTCACCCGGTATGCGAACTGCATTCGCAGTTCCCAAACCACCCTCTCCCCGGCGGGGAGAGGGTGAAGCCGGTTACTTTTTCCCCTTGAGCCAGTCGCTGAGATTCAGCGGTTCGATCGGGTCGCGGCGCGAGGCCCCAAGCCCTTGCAGAGGCCGATCGCCGTTGTGGTAGCGGTGGCAATCGGTGCAGGAATGCCGGACCCCGGCAGCACTCGCCGTCATGCCGTTTGGTAGCTCGACCTTGGTTCCCGCCTCCGCGTGACACGCCTGGCACGTCTTGATTCCCACAATCAGCGCCGGCTCGCGTTCGTTGACATTCCCTTCCGGGGCGAATTGACCTTCCGTCCCCGGATGGCAACTCGCGCAGGTGAGCCCGCGGTGCGAGACGTGGTTGAACTTTGCGTGTTCGAACCAAATCGATTTGTTCGGGAGCGGAGCGATCTCGGTCTTCTCCGCTCCCGTGGAAAAGTGGCACTTCCCGCAGGCAAAGCCACCAGTGGGCACGCGAAAGCGATCGGACCTCGCGCGCGTATTCTCGGATGCAGGCGACAGGTTCAAAGTTAAGGCGTTCAGGGCCGAGTCGGTGAGGCGGTCGACTTCCTTGCCGAATGCCGCGATGGCGGGGACATTGTGCGGATCGAGTCGCCCGCCGGGGCCGAAGGGTGCGGCGAGGGCCGGGTTCTTGTCGCTGGCGAGTCGCTCCGCGTATTCCCCGCGCAGCATCGGCTTCAGCGACGCGGGTTGCCGGCGGTGCGGCACGTTAAAGTCCTTCACGACGATGCCGCCGCTCACCGCCGTCGGCGTGCGAATCGGATGGCACACCTTGCAATGCACGTCGAAGTTCACCGGCAAGTAATACGCTCCTTCGCTGCGCGTGGGAAGGATGGCCTGCTTCGGAGCACCGCGGATCGCGTTGGTCAAAAAATCGAACCGCCGGCGATCCTCGACATCGTCCGGATTCGGGTGTCCCGCGTCGAGTTGATGGCACGACGCACAACTCAACTGAACGGGATCGTTCGCATTCCCGGACATAGGCAGGAATCTCTGCCGGGCGTCGGGACCAAACTGCTTGCCCAGCGAATCGGAAGACCACTTGTGTTGGTCGTTCGCATCGTAAACGAGACCGGGAGTCATGTGCAACGCGTGGCTGAACTTCATCCCGCGGTCTACTTGCAACGAGCGGAAGTCCGGATGATCCTTCGCGAATCCCGTGACCTTCGCGGCGAACGCGGTCCGGCCGTCGACGTGAGCCGCCGGTAAGTTCTCGTGGCACTCGGTGCAATGGCGATCCGCCATGCGCGTGAGCGAGTGGTCGCGGCCCCGATGGTCGTGATGGCAACTCGAACACTGCTCGTGCGAGTGCGAGTCTTTTACACTCGAATGGTGGGCGGGGCCCGCATGGCACTTCTTGCAGGTGAGGTCGTGCCAGCGCGCATTCGCATCGAAGACCGAGAGCGGATTGGAAAAGAATTCGCCTGCGGAGTGCGGTTTGTGGCAGGCTTCGCAGTTCGCGTCGAAGGCCGCGTGCGGGTGGGCGAGTTCGCCGTGCGAATGGGCGGATTCGGCCCGCGAGGGGAGTGCGAACTCGACCGACAGCCAGCCGAGGGTGAGCCCCAAGGCCGCGAGCGCAACGCCGTTCTTCCACCGGCGCAGCGGATCCGCCCGGTGAAAGTACCCTCGATTCCCGGCGAACCGGTCCACGAGATCGCGACTGGGTGAACGAGGCATACAGTGGTCGCCACGGGTGCAGTGAGCCGCTTGCGGCTTCGCGATTGGCTGTGCAATCCAAATCGCGAAGCCGCAAGCGGCAATCGAAGCTTCACCAATACTTCAAAGCGCGAACGGCGTGGATCAGCATCAGGCCGGTCATCGCGACGGAAAGCGGCAAGTGTACCACCAGCCAACCGTGCAGCCACCAGTTTAAGCGAGCCTGGAAATCCCATTGACGGCGGAGGTCGGCCAGTTCCTCCAGTCGCTCGATCACCGGAGTTGCAGGCTCGGGGAGCCGATCGCGCAGTTGGTCGAAGCGCCGCTCGGCCTCGCTTCGACTCATCAACGGCGACTTCCGCCGGTTGTGCCCGCGTAAAAATGGTAGCAGGATCGAATCGCCGAACGACAATAATTCCTGGGCTGGTAGGCCCGTGACCGCGGGTTCGCCCTGCGACATGACCAACAAGCTGAGGGCGGGTCGACCGGCCGGGCGGACCTCGAATTCGTCGAACTCCGGAGGCGCGGTCGTGAGCATCGCGATGAGTTGAATCGCTTCCGAAGTATGCACGTGGCCCACGAAGTCGATCTGCGACGCGACCGTCTCGCTCGGTACTTCCGCCAGCATTTTCTCGGGTAGCCACTGCTGCATCACGAGGCCCCAGATGCCGCTCGCCGTGACTAACAAGAAGAGCACGAGGGTGATGGCGGCCAACGGGCCGCCCAAGCCGAACCCCGCGTGGACGAGGATAACCGGCAAGCAGATCAGCCCGAGCCACACGTGGAGCCGCATCCAAATTTTCGTGCGAACGAGCCTCAGCCAACGGAACCACTTTCGCGGCAGCAGGGCCATTTCGAACAGCACGATGGCACCGCCCAGGAGGCCGAGGAAAACCCCGTACCAGCTGCTGGGTACGGGCCAGCCCCAGACGCCGAGCACCGCGCCGAGCCAGGGCAACCCCGCACCGATCGCGGTGACGGCCGCCGTACAGCAGAAGATCGCGGCGATTCGACCGCGAATCGATCTGGACTTCCCCAGCAGCACGCCCGCCCCCGTTCTGCCCTGCCCAACGTTCCAGTCCGGTGGGACAGTCGGAACGTGAGGTGGGGATTGCCCGTGATGATACAAAAAAAGGGAACCGCGGGCTTGTCCCACCTGGCCGAACTGGGAAACTTGTTTCGGGGCTCCGATTGCAACCCGCACGACGCCGTCCACCGTGAACCGCCTGATTTCGCTGAGCCTGATCGTCGGATCGGGCCTCGCCGCCTTTTGTGCGGCGGGGCTGTTCGGTCGCGCGCCGGGAATCCGGGGCCAGGAGTCTCGCGACTCCCTTCCCGCCGTTACTGCTGCGCCGGTTCTATCCGTGGGCGTGGCAGGGTGTGCTTCAACAGCTTGTCACGGCGGATCGGCCACGAATTCCCTCACCGGCAAACTCGACTCGCACACCTGGGCCGGATCGGCCACGCATTGGATGGCCGTCGACCCCCATACTCAGGCTTATGCCGCACTCGAATCGCCACTCGCTGAAGAGATCGCACTCAGAATGCACTCCACGGTGAAGGCCACGGACGACGTTCGCTGCCTGGCCTGCCATACGAACCCGACACTCGCCACGCCGGAACTCTCGCCGCACGAACGCCTCCTGCAACGAGAAAGCGTGAGTTGCGAAGCCTGCCACGGGGCGGCAACGAAATGGCTGCATTCCCACAGAACCTGGACCACCGAGAGCCGCGCCTCGGGTTACGAGCAATCTGGAATGGCGAAACTGTACGACCTCGGGGACCGGGCGCTTGCGTGTGCTGGCTGCCACGTCGGAGCCCCCGCCGATCCGGCTCGCGGCTACCCGGTACGCGACATGAATCACGACATGCTCGCGGCTGGGCACCCGAGGTTGAATTTCGACTTCGCGGACTACCAACGCCGCCTGACGCCTCACTGGTTCGAACGCGATCGGGCCTCCGGACTTCCCGTTGGTCCCGGCTTTGAAGTGAAAACGTGGCTCGTGGGCCGCGCGGCTCACGTCGAGGCCGCGTCGCTGCTTCGCGTCGATCGCGAGAGTCGGGCGAAGCAAAACGACCCTCATACACCTTGGCCTGAGTTCGCGGAATGGAGTTGCGTCTCGTGCCATCACAATGTCGATGGGAAGTTCCCCGCATCGCTCGGTAAGCCCGCAAGACAAGCAGTCTGGCCGTTCGAGCCGGATCGACCCTCGGCGTCGGCCAATCTCGTGGCGATGTCCGACAACGATTGTCAGCACCTCGTTGAAACGCATCTGAAAAATGTGAACGTCGAGTCGCTCGATCGCGATTCCGCGGGTCAGGTTTATCACGGCCTCGCAGCTCTGGAACGGATGCGGATGCGACAAGAAGGCCGCGATCAGTTCGACTCGAGTTTGAGTTGCCTCAAGGATTCGCTCTCCCTGCCGCGTGGCAATCTCGACTACCGTTTGAAGCCAGAAACCAAGGCGGAACTGAAGAGGTTCCTCGACCAGAAGTAGGACGCCTGAACCCGCGCACGGATGCGTTCCTCCCGTTCGAGTTCAACGTGCGCATCGCGGCGTGTCTGATCGCGGGTTTCCTCGTCGCCGTGCTGGCCTTCGCCGCACGATCGCAGCCCGTTCGCGCCGAGACGCAACCCTACGGCATCGAGCCGACTCCAAACTTTGCTCATACTGCGGCTGCTTCTTGCTCCGCCTCCGCGTGCCACGGCGGCGGACAGGTCGGCAAGCTCGGCAGCGAACACACCACCTGGGCTCCGGAAGTCTTCGCTACCGGCAGCCACGATCCCCACTCCAAGGCTTATCGCTCGCTGTTCAATCCCGACTCGGTTCGCATCGCGAAGTTGCTCGGCGGCGGCCTCGCCCACGAGAACGTGCTCTGCTTGAAGTGCCACGCTCCGGCCGGTTTGAACGAGCCGGCCGCCCGCGCCGAAGGCGTCGGCTGCACTGCCTGCCACGGCCCGAGCGAGAAGTGGCTCAGCGTTCACTACCTTCCCGAATGGAAGGCAAAATCGAACCGCGACAAGTGGACGGAGACCGGCTTCGTTCCCACGAAGAACTTGACCGCTCGCATCTCGAACTGTGCGACTTGCCACGTGGGAAGTGCCGACCGCGAAGTGAACCACGACCTGATCGCGGCCGGGCACCCGCGGCTGGCATTCGAGTACGCACGCTTCCACTATCGAGGAAGCTATCGGAAGCACTGGGAGGAACGGACGCCCCAGCCGGACTTCGAGGTGCGGGC
>JAYTUG010000091.1:0-2692 GCA_043744695.1 Gemmataceae bacterium | reverse complement strand
GTCGGTTCACCCGCCGGTTCGTCGTCGGCCTTCTTCACCCGGCGTGGGGTCCGCGGCTTCTTCGCCTTCGGCTCGTCGCCTTCCGCTTCCGCAGCGGGTGCCTCGGCCAGCGGTGCGTCGTCCCCGAAATCCGAAACGACTTCATCGAGCACACCCGCGCCGAACTCGTCGTCGTCCATCGGCGGCGACAGGGGCTTCAGTGGCGGTGCAACTCGTACGGCCCGCGGAGTCGGCAATGGTGTCGGGTCCGGCTCATCGACCAACGTGGCCTCCTCGACCGCGCCGTTGTCTTCCGCGAAGCCGTTCTCGTCTTCGGCATCCGCGAACGGCATCTCGCCGTCGAGACCGGATGCGAACTCGTCGAACTCCTCGTTCGCGGGAGAAGTGGGACGAGACGGCTGAACCGGTTGCGGTTCGAGCCAGGCCGTGGGCTGTGTAGGCTGTGGGGGTTCGCGCCGTGCGGGCGGTCGTTCCCGATCGCGACCGCCGCTGCTTCGCCCACCGCGATCCGGCCCGCGACCCTGGCCACCCGAACCTTGGCTCCGACCTCGGCCACCGGTTTGTTCGCGTTCCAGTTCTTCCTCGTACTCCGCGAGCGCTTCCTTCGAGAGGAGGTGCTTGTAGTAGGCGGGATCGACATCCGACACGTGCAGGAAGCCGTTGCGACCGATGCCGAAATCGACGAACGCGGCTTGGATGCTCGGCTCGATGTTGACGATCCGGCCCTTGTAGATGTTCCCGACGTAGCTCTCCTGGCTGGCGCGCTCCACGTAGAGTTCTTCCAGCACGCCGTCCTCGACGATCGCGATGCGGCATTCCTCCGACTGGAGGACGTTGATCAGCATTTCTTTCTTCATTGGATAGATCCCGTGTATTGAGTAATCGTGTTTCTCGAATGTCGTTATTTGTTATTGGTTGTCCGTTATTGGTAGTTGTTGAGACTGCATCAATCCGATGCGAATAACTCATAACCAATGACAAATAACGAAAAACTATTCCACCACCGGCCCACTGAGGGTTGAACCCCATTGAGCCTCGGTGGGTGTGTTCTCGTTGTCCCGGTGAGCGGCTCCCACCGCGGCCGGGTCCAGAGGTAAGGTGTCGGCCGGACCGTCCGGCGGTTGATCCGCCGGGTCGGCCGTGCCGGTGATTTCGTCGCGCAATTCCACGAGGTCGCGGCTGAGCGCGTATCCCGAATCGACGAGGTCGGAGAGTCCGAGCAGTTTCAAGAGTTCGTCGGCCCGCGCCGTGCCGGTCTGCGTGACCCAAAGATCGAGAGACATCGAGCGATCATCGACTG
Source organism: Gemmataceae bacterium (assembly GCA_043744695.1). GTDB lineage: Bacteria > Planctomycetota > Planctomycetia > Gemmatales > Gemmataceae > Urbifossiella. Next base: position 1,392 of record JAYTUG010000091.1, on the reverse strand, counting down.
TAAAGGCACGGAAGTACGGGCGGATGTTCAGTTGCTTCGGCTTCGGCTTGAAGCGATCGACCCAAACGCGTTCTTCGCCCATCAACTTTCGGCAGGCTTCGGTGGCGGCTTCGACCCGATCCGCCGGCAGTTCGAGCGTGTAGATCATGCGCCGAGGCAAGGCGGTGGCCTTCATCGGCACCACGGAGGCCCGTTTGAACCCGAGGCCATCCGGAGCTTGCGCGTTCAGGCGAGTCAGCACGTCTTCGGATTCGCATTCTTGGGTGAACTCGATCTCGACGGCTTCGTCGCGGCCGACGACGCCGAGGCCGAGTGAAAGGGCGAAGACGACGCGAGGCGAGGGGTGGAAGCCAGCAGTCGATTTGAAGGGAACGTCGGCCCGCCTCAGGATGCGCTCGAAGCAGCGCATGAGGTCGTGGTGGCTGAGCAGCCGGAGCGTGCCGGTTTTGGAGAAGCGGAATCGAAGTTTGTCGCCGAGCATCGGGATGCGGCTTCACCGGTCGTTCCCCGTTCCAAGTATCAACTTCTCAGTTCCAGCCGGCAACGCCGACGGACCCGCGAAATTGGAACCCGAACCTTGATGGAACTCGACTGAAGCCCCTCGTCTCAACCCGCGGACGTTCGCTGGTTTCGGCCTGCCCCTCGGTGGTTTGGTGCCCCACCGGTCGGGATTGCGGCCGATCAGTCGACGGCCTCGGGGAGGATACGTCGTAGTTGATCGCGTAAGTAATTGGTGACCTGGCGGGCCGTTTCCAGACGCAGTGCGTGCTGGGCAACCCGCTCGGCCTCCGCCACACTCAGTTGCCGGGTGATTCTCTTGATGTCCGGTATTTTCCGGGGCGCCGCGCTCAGTTGCCGCAACCCGAGACCGATGAGGAGGGGGACGTAGAGCGGTTCTCCGCTCATTTCCCCGCACACGTTCACATCGATTTCCGCCCGGTTCCCGGCCTCGACAACCATGCGAATCAGCCTTAAAACGGCCGGATCCGCCGGGTTGTAAAGGTGGGCTACATTCTCGTTATTCCGATCCGCTGCCAGCGTGTACTGAACTAGGTCGTTCGTCCCGATCGAGAAGAAATCGACTTCCTTCGCCAGGATGTCGGCAAGGATCGCGGCAGAGGGTACTTCAATCATCGTACCAATTGGGATCTCGGATTTGAAGGGGATTCTGGCATCATCCAGATCTTCTCGCACTTCATTGAGCAAAGTCTTGCACTGGCGGAGCTCGTCGACCGTGCTGATCATGGGGAACATGATGCGGACGTCGCCGTAGACGGCGGCGCGAAGAATGGCCCGCAATTGCGTCTTGAACAGGTCCAGTTTCCGCAGGCAGAGGCGAACGCTGCGCAAGCCCAGGAACGGGTTCTTCTCGCCCGTGAGCAGGTCGGACAT
>JAYTUG010000090.1:0-10504 GCA_043744695.1 Gemmataceae bacterium | reverse complement strand
CCCTGATTCCCCTCGCCTCATCAGCCTTCGCCACCGCGAGTTGCGGCAAGATTCCGCTCAAGGCTGTGCTCGATTCTGCAAACCATGTACTGCACCCAGGATGAACGGTTACAAATCATTCGGGGTTCACATCGTTCGGGGGTTTGGTAGAGTCTGGGAAAGTGACGATCACTGTCGTTCCCTGAGTCCTCGAGCTTACTACTTCGATTTTTCCTCCATGTGAGATTACCACGGCCTGACAAATACTCAGCCCGAGTCCCGAGCCCCGGGACAACGTGTCGCGATTGCGAGCCTTGTCTCCTTGGTAGAAACGATCGAAGACGTGGGGCAAATCCTGCGCAGCTATGCCAACACCGTTGTCTGCGACTTCCAATATGAAGCGGCGCGAGTCGCGTTTGTAGATCAGCGCCACCGCGACGCGGCCACCGGGAGGGGTAAACTTAATCGCGTTATCGAGCAAGTTGTTGATGACTTGCCAAAGCTGAGTGCTGTGGCCATCGATCGTCGCGGATTCGAGCCGGGAAGCGAACAGCTCCACGCCCTTGATGTCGGCCACGGCGCGGAACATCTCGATGGAGCGGGCGACCAGCTGATCCAGCCGGATTGGGTGAGGATCGACCCGCAAGCGACCTGCATCGCTGTCCGCCAACAGTAGTAGTTGATTGACGAGTACCCGCATCTGGCTGCACACTTCCAGCAATACCGACAGCAAGTCCTTGTATTCCTCGGTCGTACGGTCGGTATTGAGGGCGATCTCGATGGAACTTTGAAGCGCAGTTAAGGGCGAACGGAGTTCGTGGGCTGCGTTGGCAGTAAACTCGCGGCTCTGGCGCAAATCCGTAGCGATGCGATCCAGGAAGTTATTGATGGTCCGGGAAAGTCGATCCAGTTCATCATCGGCACCGCGGATCGTAAGCCGCTCGTCGAGATGGCTCGGATTTAAGCGGGCGGTCGAGGTGATGATTCGGGCGAAGGGGCCGGTCGCGCGGCCGGCCAACACGAACCCGCCCAGGGGAGCGACTAGCAAGAGAACGATGGCGACTTCGAGAAGGCGATCGGTGAACCGATTCAGTTCCGATTCGACTCGTTCGAGAGAACAACCGACTCGCACCACGAGTGGTTTGCCTTCGGGACCGATCATCTCACGAGATATGCAACGGAAGTCTCCGATGGAAGCCGCGACTCGATCCGTCGCTGGACTGGGCGGCAAGACTTCCTGTGGCGGTGACTGAACGCTTGCCCACGTGATGCTCTGCGAGCTGTCCAGGATTTGAATGAACATTTGGCGGCGAGAGTGGGTTCTTGCCTGGCGATTCAATTCCTCACGCAACTCATTCGGCCGCTCCGCTAACCGATCCACGTCTTCCACGGCCAAATTCAACTCTTCCTGCAGAAAGTCATCCACCATGCTCGACAGGGTCCAGCGCAGCCCTTCGCGCACCGCCAGCAGGTTGATCGACAACATGACGAGAACGAGGAGCGTATTCCACAAGGTGAGACGGAATCGGAGGCTCTGCAAAATTGACTTAATCTGCTCGAATCGCATAGCCGCGCCCTCGAATGGTTTCGATCACCGACGCTCCGCGGCCCCGATCGATCTTTCCGCGGAGGCGATTGATATGCACCTCGATCACGTTTGTCATGCCATCCCAGTCGGCGTACCAGATGTGTTCGCAGAGCATCTTACGAGTCACAACCTGACCGGCGTGGCGAAGGAGGAGTTCGAGTATCCCGAACTCCGTGGGACTGATGTTCACTTCGGTGCCGCGATAGGTAACGCGCCGAGTCGCTAGGTTGAGGGAAAACTCGCCGGCCTCGAGCAGCGGGGATGGCCTCGTCATCGATCGCCGACAAACGGCTTGAATGCGGGCCAGGAGCTCGGGAAATGCGAAGGGCTTGACCACATAATCGTCGGCTCCGACGGTCAGCCCCTCCACTCGCTCCTCGACCGCCCCAAGAGCCGACAGCAGAATGATCGGTGTCTGAATCTTCTCTCCGCGTAGCTCGCGCATCATCTCCAAGCCGCTCCTACGCGGCAAAAGCACATCGAGAACGATTGCATCAAACTGCTGACTTCTAGCCAGTTCCAGACCTTGCTCGCCATCGCGTACCCATTCGCATTCGAAATCGGCCTCCGCAAAGCCCTGCCGCAAAGCTTTCCCGATCACAGGATCGTCTTCGACCACCAGGAGCTTCATGATCGCCCTCGGAGAAATGGTGACCTTCTCACGTTTTAACCGACCATTGGCCGAATGTCGCAGGCGGGCCGGTGTCGCGAACCATCTAACAGGTTTGTAAGGGGAAGCGGTCTTGTTGCCCCCCGCTTTCGCGTTATAATTTTCCAAGTTAAGGCATCGTGCGTTGACGCTCTCTCACCGGGTTCAACGACCGAGTTGGCTCCCATCGCCCCAGCCCAGACCAATCGCACCGAGCAGTTGGCCTCGATCGGCACAATGGCCATGTATTGACATGCGGCGTCGAAAGAGTCCGAGGCAACCAGCGAGCATTCACTCATGAAATCATCGCGAATCCTAGCCATTATCCCGGCGCTGGTATCCTTTACTTTACCTGCTTGCGACCGCCTGCACGCGGACGAGAAGGAGCAGGTTCAGGAGCACCATACGATCGTGGTCACCAGCCCCGAGGCCAAGGACGTCATCATAACCCAGCGATATGTCTGCCAGATTCGCTCGCAGCGCAACATCGATGTCTGTGCTCTGGCGGCCGGGTTTCTCATGGAGATCCCAATCAAGGAAGGCCAGGCGGTGAAAAAAGGCGATGTGATGTTCCAGATCTTGCCAACGCTTTACCAGGCGAAGCTGAACGCTGAGGTGGCCGAATACCAGCTCGCCCAGCGGGAGTACATGAACTCGAGGACTTTGGCCGAGGATGTGAACAAAATCATTTCGCCGAAAGAGGTGTTGCTCTACGAGTCCAAAATGGCCAAAGCGAAGGCCAAGATGGACCAAGCTCAGGCTGAATTGAATTTTACCACGGTCCGAGCGCCCTTCGACGGCATTGTCGATCGCCTCATCAAGCAGCAAGGCAGCAAGATCAAGGAAGAGGATCCCCTCACGACTCTATCCGATAACAGCGTGATGTGGGTCTATTTCAACGTGCCAGAGGCCCGCTACCTGGGTTATAAGGCCGGCCAAGGTAAGAGTCAGGTGAATTCGCACCAACTCGAACTCTTGGATTCGCAAGTCGAACTCGTGTTGGCGGACGGCAGCAAGTTCAAGTACAGCGCCGGCAATACCGTCACTGTCGAGGGCAAATTCAACAACGAGACCGGGAACATCCCCTTCCGTGCGGATTTTCCGAACCCGGACGGTCTGCTGCGCCACGGCCAGACCGGCAACATATTGATCAATCGGAAATTGAAGAACTCCCTCGTCATCCCGCAGCGGGCGACCTACGAGATTCTCGACAAGCACTACGTATACGTCGTCGGCGAGGATCACAAGGTACATCAGCGGCCGATCACGATCCAGCACGAACTGGAGGACATCTTTGTCATCAAGTCCGGTCTCAATGTGAACGTCAAGATCGTTCTGGAGGGTGTCCGCGAGGTTCACGACGGCGAAATGCTGGAAAAGTTCGAGTTCCTTAAGCCGGAAGAGGCCCTTGCGAATCAAAAAAATCACGCGGAATAATCGCAACCGCCCACCTACGCGTTCCAGTTCGGAACCCAACGAGATTACCTCAGCACTATGTTCACAAAGATCCTCTATCGACCGGCACTGGCGATCGTCATCTCGATCATCCTCTTATTTCTGGGCGTACTGGGGATCAAAACCCTTCCGACGGCACAGTTCCCCGACATCACGCCGCCGACCGTGGAAGTGGCCATTGCTTATCCCGGTGCCAGTGCCAATGTCCTGGTGGACTCGGTCCTGATTCCGTTGGAGCAATCGATCAACGGCGTTCAGAACATGCGTTACATGACCTCCGACGCCACCAGTGCCGGTGAGGCAACGATCCGGATCTACTTCGAGCCGGGCACGGATCCGAACATCAATGTCGTGAACGTGCAAAACCGGGTCAACATCATGCTGAACCGGCTCCCTCCTCTGGTGGTGCGGGAGGGGATCCTCGTCAGCCAGGTCGTGCCGAGCATGTTAATGTACGTGAACATTTACAGCACGGATCCCAACGCCGATCAGAAAGACCTGTTCAATTTCGCCAGCGTCAACGTCATGCCCGAGATCAAGCGGATCCAGGGCATGGGCATTCCCAGGAATCTCGGCAACCGCTCATTCGCCATGCGGATCTGGCTGAATCCCGACCGCATGCGCGCCTACAACGTGTCCTCCGAAGACGTCATGAAGGCCGTGTCGGAACAAAGTGTGATCGGTTCGCCCGGACGACTCGGCCAGGCCACCGGAATGACGTCGCAATCGCGCGAATACGTCCTGACCTATATCGGGCGTTTCAACAATCCGGAGCAGTATGGGAACATCATTCTGAAGGCGAATCCCAACGGTGAGATCCTGCGGCTCAAGGACGTTTGCGGCATGCCGGACCCGATCAAGCCCGACGCGAAGGCGGCGCTGGAGGCCGTGCTGGGCGTGACGGCCGTGGAGGCGAGGAAGCCGCCGCCGCCCGGCGTTGAACTCGGGTCCGAGTTCTTCGACATTTACTCGGACATCAACGGTCATCCCGCGGCATCCATCATTCTCAAGCAAGCTCCCGGCTCCAACGCCGCGGTCGTGATCGAGGAAATCAAGAAGAAACTCGACAAGATCAAGAAGGAAAAATTCCCTCCGGGCATGGACTATGAACTCGCCTACGACGTTTCGAAATTCCTGGACGCCTCCATCGAAAAGGTGCTGCACACCTTGCTCGAGGCGTTCATCTTGGTGTCTCTGGTGGTCTACATGTTCCTTGGCGATGTACGATCCACGCTGATCCCGATCCTTGCGGTTCCGGTCTCCCTGGTCGGGACCTTTTTCGTGCTGAAGATGATGGGCCTATCGATCAACCTGATCACGCTCTTCGCCATGGTTTTGGCGATCGGGGTTGTGGTGGACGACGCCATCGTGGTGGTCGAAGCGGTGCATGCCAAGATGCACGCGAAGCATCTTGCGCCCTATCCGGCAACCATGGAGGTGCTGCACGAGATCTCAGGCGCGATCATCGCCATCACCCTGGTGATGACCTCCGTCTTCATCCCGGTGACTTTCATTCCCGGGCCAGTCGGTCAATTCTACCGCCAGTTCGGCATCACGATGGCCACGTCCATCATTCTCTCCGGGTTGGTGGCCCTGACGCTGACGCCCGTACTCTGTGCGATGATTCTCAAGCCTGTTACCTCCAGCCACACGGTCCAGTCGAACCACCCGAAAAAACGGCGCGGTTTACTCACCATTGCGCTGTTTGGATTGGGAGGGTTGCTGGTCCTGGGGGGCATCACTTCTCTGGCGTATTATCTGTGGGGGCCGGTCGGCTTCTCGTTGATTCTTCTGCCCTTTGTGCGGGGTCCATTTGACCGCGCTGTCGAGATGGTCACGGCCGGTTACGCTGGGATTCTGCGGAAGATCGTCACGCGCCGCACGCTAAGCATGGTCATCGTCGGGGGCTTTGCCGCGGGCATTGTTATTGTCAACTTGAAGCTTCCCACAGGCTTTATCCCCGGCGAGGACCAGGGCATCATTTACGCAGTGATCCAGACGCCACCGGGCTCCACGCTCGAATACACCAACGCCAAGTCCCACGAGCTCGAGGAGATCGCCAAAGAGGTCGAAGAGGTCAATTCCGTCACCTCGTTGGCCGGTTACGAGGTTCTGACCGAAGGCCGAGGCTCGAACGCGGGAACCTGTATCATCAACCTGAAAAATTGGTCCGACCGCAAACGGACCGCCCGGCAGATCATTGAAGATCTCGAGGGAAAATGCCGCCGGATGACCAACATCAAGCTCGAGTTCTTCGAACCCCCCGCGGTTCCCGGCTTCGGCGCGGCCGGTGGCTTCTCCATGCGGCTTCTCGATACGACCCAATCATCGACAGCCGATTATAAGAAGCTTGGAGAAGTGACCGAAAAGTTCATGGCCGCCCTGGAAAAACGCAAGGAGCTGAAGGGCTTGTTCACCTTCTACACCGCCGACTACCCGCAGTACGAGCTGATCCTCAACAACGACATCGCCATGCAGAAGGGTGTGACACTTGGGAAGGCGCTGGATTACCTCAACATCTTCATTGGCAGCACTTACGAGCAAGGCTTCATTCTTTTCAACCAGTTTTACAAGGTCTACGTCCAAGGGTTGCCGGAATTCCGTCGAAATCCTGAGGATTTGGAGAATCTATTCGTCAAGAACGATCGTGGGGACATGGTCCCCTACTCCGCGTTCATGACGATCAAGAAGAAGCAAGGCTTGAACGAGATCACGCGTTACAACCTGTACCCCTCCGCCTCTATTCAAGGAACTCCAGCTTCCGGCTATAGTAGCGGCCAGGCCCTCAAGGCGATCCAGGAGGTTGCCCGCGAGACGCTGCCACGAGGTTACGAGATCGGCTGGGAAGGTCTGGCTTACGACGAGTCGAAACAAGGGAACGAGTCGGTGATTATCTTCGGAATCGTCGTCGCCTTCGTCTATCTGGTTTTGGTCGCGCAATACGAGAGTTTCGTATTGCCGCTGGCCGTAATCCTGTCGCTGCCGGTCGGGGTCTTCGGTTCCTTCTTCTTCTTGCAGGCCATGGGATTGGCGAACGACGTCTACGCCCAGATTGGGCTGATCATGCTGGTTGGTCTGCTGGGTAAGAACGCGATCTTGATCGTCGAATTCGCGGTTCAGCGGCGCCATGAGGGCCTGTCCCTCAAGGATTCGGCCGTCGAAGGAGGAAAACTGCGTTTTCGCCCGATTCAGATGACCTCCTTCGCCTTCATCGCCGGTCTCCTTCCGTTGGTGTTTGCCACGGGCGCCGGGGCGATCGGCAACCGAACCATCGGCACTACGGGAGCCGGCGGGATGCTCCTGGGGACCGTGATCGGGGTCCTGGTGATTCCCGGCCTCTATTACTTGTTCGGCAAGATTGCAGACGGGCGCAAACTCCTCCAAGACGAGGTGGATGGCCCTCTCACTGAGCTTTTTGAACACAATGTAACAGAATCGCACGAGCAAACGCCGCGCGCAGCTGAGCCCGCAGCCTCCGCTCCCCCGCCAGTCTCAACGCCTCCGATGGGAGAAGTTGAAGAATTCTTACCGGAAGCCGAGGAAATCCCATCGGATGCCCCGCCCCCGCCCTCCCCATCGAGTGGGACCGTGGTCTAATCGGTTGGTAAGATGTGCTGAACCGGTGTCCGGGGGAGAAGCGATTAGGGATATGGGAAGTCGGAATCGGCTGTTCTCTTCATGCCGAGTTTGCCGATAAGTACAAGGATTGAGATTAGCACAGTTCCTCATGGATGAGGCGGATGAACCTCTCAGCTTTTTTTCCGAACGCAAAGCTGAAGCACGTGATTGCGAGAATGATCGCTTGCAGCATGCTGCTGGTTCTGCCGGCCTGTCAAATCCCCAAGCTCCGTCACGCGGAGTCGGGACCAATCCTGCCGGCAAACTTCAAACGAACGAGCAGCTTGGAATATTCATCGCCTCTCGCGGCCATTGTCGGCGGGGCGGCTACTGCGAACCTCGACAATGGAGCAAACAGTTCGGAAAACTCATCTCAGCTCGGCATCGAACAGTTTTACAATGATCCGTTGCTAACAGGCTTGATCTACCAAACACTCGGCACCAATCTAGAGCTGAAGATCCTGGAGCAAGAGGTCCAGATCGCCAGGAACGAAGTCCTGTCGCGGCGAGGTGCCTACCTTCCGTTCGTCACGGTCGGGGCCGATGGAGGGTTGGACAGGCACAGCCTTTACACGCCCGCAGGGGCGGCTGAGAACCAACTTTTTTATCCCCGGGGCAAGAACTTTCCCGATCCGCTGCCGAATACCCGGGTCGGCCTTAATTTCTTCTGGCGATTGGACATCTGGAGGGCACTGCGGAATGCCAGGGACGCGGCACAGCAGCGTTACATCGCCGCCAGTGAAAAACGGAACTCCTTCGTGAACCGGCTGGTCGCTGAAGTTGCCGAAAATTATTACCGGCTGATGGCGCTTGACAAGCGGCTCGAGAATCTGAACAGCATTATCGAACTGCTGGAGCAAAGCCTGAAGGTCGCCATAGCCAAGAAGGATGCTGCCCGCGGCACCCTGCTGCCGGTCCAGCGTTTCCAGGCCGAAGTTCAGAAGAATCAGAGTGAAAAACTGATCATCGGGCAGGAGATCATCGAGGTCGAGAACCGTATCAATTTTCTCGCCAATCGCTTCCCGGAGCCTGTCGAACGCATCTCGGCGGGATTCTTCGATCTGAACATTCACACACTCAGCCTGGGAGTGCCGTCGCAACTACTACAGAATCGACCCGACATCCGCCAAGCCGAGCGGGAGCTGGTGGCTGCCGGGCTCGACCTAAAGGTCGCACGGGCCCACTTCTTCCCTGATCTGACAATCACTGGCGGCGTCGGCTACGAGGCCTTCAACCCAAGGTATCTGTTCAGTCCGGACGCCCTGGCTGCCAATGTCGCCGGCGGCTTGATCGCGCCGTTGATCAACAAGAAAGCACTGCAGGCTGAGTACCTTAGTGCGAACGCCCGGCAATTGGAGAGCGTCTATAACTACCAGCGCGTGGTCCTCAATGCGTTCACCGAGGTGATTAACCGCATCTCCTTGGTAGAGAACTATCGCCGGAGCATCGAGATCAAGAAGCAGCAGTTGGAATCCCTCGAGGCCTCAGTCGGCACAGCAATCAAACTAGTTTTCAACGCCCAGCCCGGAGTCGATTACCTGGATGTGCTCTTCGCCCAGCGCGACCTCAGGGATGCGAGAATGGTCTTGATCGATACAAAGACCCGGCAACTCTCTGCCATCGTAGACACCTATCAAGCCCTCGGCGGGGGGTATTTGTCATCGAACTTCAACCCCGAAGACTACACGATTCAACCCGTGGGCCCGCTGGGCAAACATTTCCCGTTCCTGAGATGGCCGCACCAGAAGTCCCCACTGCGGCTCCTCAATGTGCCCGCGCCGTTTCCGAACGTGCCGCCGGTTCCAGCCGCTCCGCCCCCGTTCCCGACTTTCCCGCGGCCCTTGCTCTTGTAGTCGCGATCACCGAGCCCGGCACGACCAGCGTCGTCACGGCACCCGTCGAGCTTCGATTCCTCCAAGGACGTCGAGTGGCGAATGTCTGAGAGGAGGCCCTCTCCCTGAATATAAACGGAAACGCTAGACTACTATCGAATCGCAACCGAACGCAGCTTTGATCGAACGGGCCGCCCCCATGCTCACCGGCGAACTTCGCTCCAAGATCAACGTCATCTGGGATGCGTTCTGGTCCGGCGGGATCTCGAACCCGCTGGAGGTCATCGAGCAAATCACCTACCTGCTCTTCATCCGCCGGCTCGACGACCTGCACACGCTCGCCGAGAACAAAGCCACTACGCTCGAGAAGCCGATCGAGCACCGAGTTTTCCCGGAGGGGAAGGACTCCAGAAAACGCCCCTACAACGATTTTCGCTGGTCCCGGTTCAAACACTTTGAAGCAGGAGAGATGTACCGTGTCGTGAACGATCACGTCTTCCCGTTCCTCCGCACACTCGGCGGCGAGGAATCGACCTACGCCACGCACATGAAAGACGCCCGGTTCACCATCCCCACGCCCGCCCTGCTGGCCAAAGTCGTGGATATGATCGACCACGTCCCGATGCAGGACCGCGACACGAAGGGCGACCTCTACGAGTACATGCTGGCGAAGATCGCCACCGCCGGGCAGAACGGCCAGTTCCGCACGCCGCGCCACATCATCCGCCTCATGGTGGAGATGACCGCCCCGACGCCGAAAGACATCGTCTGCGATCCCGCCTGCGGCACCGCCGGGTTCCTCGTCGCCGCCGGCGAATCCCTCCGCCAACGCCATCCGGAGATCCAGCGCGACGCCAAACTCAAAAAGCACTTCCACGAAAACCTCTTCCACGGGTTCGATTTCGATTCCACCATGCTCCGCATCGGCAGCATGAACATGCTGCTCCACGGCGTCGAGAACCCCGACATCCGCTACCGCGATTCCCTCTCCAAAGAGTACGGCGTCGAAGAGGAGAAATTCTCGCTCGTGCTGGCGAATCCGCCCTTCGCCGGCTCGCTCGACTACGAGAACTGCGCGACGGAGTTGCAGCGCGTGGTGAAGACGAAGAAGACGGAACTGCTCTTCCTGGCCCTGTTCCTCCGGCTGCTCAAGCCTACTCAGAGGTCGGACTGCGTCAAAGCAAGATGTGGCCGCCGGGTACGCTCTGCATTACTATCGCGGCTAACATTGCCAAGACGGGGATTCTCACGTTCGCCGCTTGCTTCCCGGATAGTGTAGTTGGGTTTAGCAGGCTGCTGAAAAATCGGCCTGCCTTCCGGCTTGTCGTTTTCTTGCGGTCTTTCAAAGCTCTCGTGCCGACCCTTCGGAGCCGGCTCAACTCA
>JAYTUG010000089.1:0-10530 GCA_043744695.1 Gemmataceae bacterium | reverse complement strand
AAGGATGGAACGAACCGGGCGTCCGTTCCGTTTCGCAAGGCGACGAGACGGACGATCAACCCGCGCCGGATGCGGAACTCGAACGGGCCGATTTACGCAGGACGATCGAGGTCGCGTTGGCTCGGCTTCCCGAGGCTCAGCGCACGACATTCGTCTTGCACGTGGATGGGGAATTGTCGTACCGGGAAGTTGCCGAGGCACTCGGGATCTCGATGGGAACCGTGATGAGCCGGCTGTACTACGCCCGGCAGAAGTTGAAAACCCTGCTCTCCGACCGATTGAAGCCATGACGCCGAACGAATCGCCCCTGTTGCCTGGCCCCTGGCCGGACGCCCTCGCCGCTTACGCGGATGGCGAGCTCGATCCCGCCGCGCGCGCCGTCGTCGAGTGCTGGTTGTCCAAGCACCCCGAGATGTTGTGCTCGCTTCACGCACAGCGGCATCTCTCTCCGGACAATTGGCCGCTCTGGCAGCAGGTCGAACCGCCGCTGCCTGCGGAAGCGGCTTGGAACGCGGTTCGCGAAGCGGTCCATCGCGGGATCGAATCGCCGCCGATGCCCGCCGTGCCGCGAAGGCGAAACTGGTGGGTAAGGAATGGGTCGTACTTCGCGGGCGGTGTTGCCGCGGCTATCGCCTTCGCGATCCTCCTGTCGTTCAACTCGAAACGACCTGTCGAGATTGAAACTGTTTTAACGGCACCCGATGATCCGCTCGCCGAATATGCCGTGTTGCCTCTCGCGACCGATGTGGACATCGAACGGGCCGTGGGGAACAGCCACGATTTCCTGCTCGGCAGCGAACCGCTGGCTCTGGCGGGCGAAGGCGATATTCAGTTGGAAGAGGCGGAGCCGCATCCGGCCTGGCCGGGCGGTTCGCCCAAGATGACGACCGCGCCCGGCGACCTGCCGATGATCTTCGCGGCTCGGCCGCGCTAACCCCGAGGTGACTGCCCATGTTTGCGCTCTTCGCGGCCGCGGCCCTTTCGGCAGGATGCCCGCACGAGTGCGATTGCGCCGACGACGCCCCCATTCGCGTCACCGTCACCGTGATTCTCGCTTCCACCGAATGCAAGGAGGTCGATCCGAAGCTGACCGACCTCGCCGCCGAGGTTCAGAAACGCGACAAGAAATTGACCGGATTCAAAGTGGTCGAGACGATCGGCAAGTCGATTCCCGTCGGCGAGTCGGCCAAGTTCACGCTCGTGGACAAGCAAGAACTCAAGGTGAAGATCGAGAAATCGAAGGACGAGAAAGGCCGCGTCGGGCTGACGGTGAAGCCGCCGGAACTCGGCGAGATCACGTACACGTGCTCGTGCGAAAAGTTCTTCCCGATCGTGACGCCTTACAAGACGAAGGCTGGCGAGACGCTCATCATCATGGTGATGGCGAAGCCTTGCACGTTGAAGAAGTGATGTCCCCGGGCGTCCCGCCCGCGGATCACTGGCGGGGTGGGAGCACGTTGAGAGATGGTGAACGCATGGGCTGGATCAGTTCGACGGCGCGTTCGATGGCCACTTCCCACTGTCGGGCCGGATCGGATACGAGGAAGTCGGGCGCGATTCCGATGCCGTTGATCGCGATGCCGTTCGGGGCCACCAATCGCGCGATCGTGATGCGGACGACTCCGGACCTGTTCCGCGGCTTGCCCGCGTCGTCGGGTTCATCCGCGGCGGCGAGCCGAAGCGGATACTGGATCGTGCCCTTGCCGAACGTGGGAATGCCGACCAGCACCGCACGAACGGTGCGCGGATTGTTATCGCGCAGTGCCGCGGCGACCACTTCCGCCGCCGAGGCCGTTTCCGAGTCGATCAGTACCACGACTGGCACATCCACGGCCCGCATTCCGAAGTCGGATGAAAAGGTGCGATCGGCGACTTCACCGAGTTGACCTTGGGTGGTGACGATCTGCCCGGCCGGGAGGAATCGCCGGGCTACCTCGACCGCGGCGACGAACGAGCCGCCGCGATTGCCTCGAAGGTCGAGGACGATGGCCCGCACCTCTTGAGCCTTGAGTGCGGCCAAGGCCGAGTCGAGATCGCGGGGCGTCGCGGCGTGGAACTCGCCGATGCGAACGTAGCCGATCCCATCCTTGGATCCGACGAGGCGATGCCAGACCGTGGGAAGGACGACCGGTAGGCGAACCAGAGTGCCTTCAGTTTGGCCGGGGCCAGCCACTTCGAGTTCGTGAACTCCGTTCATCGATTGCCGCAGGGCATCTGCCAAGGTTTCGGGTGCCGCCATCTCCAGGCTCTGCCCGTTCAAGCGGGTCACGCGATCGCCTTTGTTGATCTGCTGCGTATTGAAGGCGATCCAAGAACCCGGCACCACGCCCTCGACCACGAGGCTACCTTGCGAGAAGCGAACCTGAAGCCCGTAAGCCGAGAGATCGAGCGGTTCGGAAAGCTCGACAATCTGGCTCGGGCTGAGGAACACGGTGTATTCGTCGAGCCCGCTGCACGCTCCGCAAACGAACTCGACGGCCAACGCCGCCGCCGTCCGCACGGGGAAACTGTCCTGGGCCGCGGCGAGGAGTTGCTTCAAGGTCGAACGCGCTTCGCGCGCATCGGCGATGGTCCGCTTCGACCAGTCGGCCTTCAAACGGGCGCGGAACGGTTCGACCTTGGCAACCGCGGACCCCTCCAGGAACGTCCGTCGAAATGCGGGGCTGGCTAGAGCCCGGTCGAGCTCCTCGATACCGTGCGACCAGAGCAGTTGCGGAGTCGCCTTGGCGGCTTCGGCAAACACGCCGGGCACTTTCGCCGCGACTTCGCCGAACAGATTCACCGCATCCGCGGGCGGTAAGCCATTCACGAATTGCTGGTATCCCGCGTCGCGGTGGCGTCGGATCTGTTGAACCCGGCGGAGGGCCGCGTTCACCTTCTCGCGAACGTCCGGTGCGGTGCGATCCGAGTTCGGTAGCTCGCAGTACGCCGAGAATGCGGCTTCCCACTCTCCGGCCTTCTCGGCCTTCCCCGCACGTAATAGCAATTGAGCCGAGGTCGGTTTTTTCTCGGGAGCCTCAACCGTCTTGAGGGCGGGAAGGGGTTGCGCTTTGCCTTCAAATCGCTGCGAGCGCTGATCCTCGGCGACGACCGAGGTCGCCAACGCGAGTACGAGCGCGAGTGAAATGGGACGCAAGCTCATGACGAGGTCTCCCCGGTCGCAATGCCGGACGGGAGAGGATTCACAAGCCGATCATATCAGCGGTTGCCGGCTGCCGTCAAAGGAATGTTACGCCCCGGTGACACTTTCTTAAGTCTCCCGTGCCTCATTTCGGAGTTTGAACTCAAGGTTCGCACTTTTTTCGGGGAGCGATTCGCACTTTGCGGGCAGATACTCATGATAGACGCGAGGCGAATACTCCGCAGGCGAGTCCATCGATGTCGAATGCAGCACTGGTTCAAATCGTCGATCGCATGTCGGCATCGCAAGAGCGCGACATCGATTCGGCCCTCCTCACGAGATTTTTGACTAGCACCGTGCTTCCAGCCGGTACACGTTTAGCACCGGCTGGAAGCACGGTACCACCCGGGTCGCTCACTCCTTCTTTTCGGTCTCGCTCTTGAACTTGCCGTCTGGGAGGACCTCGACCTCGAACGTCTTTTTATCGGCCGTCTCCAGCAGGGCCTCGTAGTACTCCAGCGTTTCCTTCCCGTCCACCACCTTGATCACTTCCTCGACGATCTTGTAAGTGGCCTTCGGGTACTTCTTGTCGAACGTCTCGGCCACGGCCTTCGGCAGATCCTTGCGATCGATCTCCTTTTCGATCACCAGCAGCTTGCCTTCCGGCGTGAGAGTCACGTCGATGTTCTTGCCGTTTTCCTTCAGCGTGATCTCGTAGACGGTCTTCTTTTCGTCGTTGACCTCGGTCGAGGCTTCCTTCACCTCGGCCTTCGGGAACCGCTTTTTGACGGTCTCGAGAATGGCCTTGGGAACCTTGTCGAGTGGAACCTTCTCCTCGTCGGCCCGAACGAGCGCGACCAGGGCGAACGCGGCCGCGGTGGTCAGGAACAAGTGGCGCATGGGATCCTCCTCTTCGATGGGGGGTGCTGCCCCCGACCCCGTGCGGGTCGAGTCGGGCACCGGAACTGAGGGTGAGTGTAATCGGGTTCGATAAAGTTTCGAGGAGCCCGAGATAAGAAAGAGCTTATCTTCACGTCGCAAAAATTTGAACTTCTCGTTTGCATGCGTCCGAAACGAATGTACATCACGCCCGTACACGATTTCGGGCGCGCGCTCGAAACGCCGGATTCCCTCAACTGCTCTCGCGGAGGTACTGCAATGCGACTTCTCGAACGACTGGCCTCGGTGGCGATTCACGAGCGGATCGTCCAGCATCAGGTGGATGGCGGCGCCACGCACGCAGAGGCGGTTGCGGCCGCGAACCAAGCCTCAGCGGGCGGCATCGGCGGGTTGTTCCACTGGATCGTGGCGAACGCACCGTCGATTTACGCGTTCGCCGCCATGATCCTGGGAATCTTCGGCGTGCCGATCCCGTCGCTGCCGCCGCGCCCGGCTCCGTCCGCGTGATCGCCTTCTACTTCGGCGGGCCGAGTTTCTTGCGAAGGTGGGCCAGCGCCGCGGTGCGGTAGGGATCTTTCGCGGGGTCGTCGAACTCCAGCGATTCCAGGCTCTCCGCGGGGCGAAGTGCGTGTTCCTCGGCCCATCGCTTCAGCTTCGCGGAGAGATCGGCGGTAATGGGCACTTCGAGTCCGGGATCGGGTTTGATTCCCCAATCGTCGGTGGGTTTGCTGCCGGGCAGTTTGCCGCGCGGCTTGCCGGTGGGCCTCAGGGTGGCACCGGTCGTCACCTTGTACTGCAAGTGGCCGAACCCCGCTTCGATTGTGTTTTGCAGCGCGGCGCGGCCAGCCGTTCGCTGGCCCATCACTTCGCATCGCCGGTTGTCTTGCAGGGCAGCCGCGATCAATTCACCTCCCCCGAGCGTCTCGAAGCCCACGAGTACGAGGATCGGCACATCGGAGAATTTACCCGCGCTGGGGGCCGTCGCCCGCATGATTTCCGGCAAGGGCGCGGAACCCGGAATCGGCTTCGACTTCACCTGAGCCACGATGTCGTTCGCTTTGAGGAACTGCCCGGCGATCAGCGTGCCGGGCGTGACGTATCCGCCGGGACACCACCGCAAATCGAGGATCAAGCCACGGCATCCTTGCCTGATGAGTTCGTCGAGCATCTCGGCGAGCTTCACATCCGATTTTTCCTCGACGGGGCCGACGCGGACGTACCCAATTTTGAAGTCGCGATCGAGCAGGCAATCCCACTTCCCCTCGCCCTTCCGCATCACGCCAAAGATGGACTCGGGAACGTAGTGCTGCGTTTCGAGAACGGCCTCGAACGGCGGGGCGTTGCCCCGCTTGAACTTGAGAGTGCGTTTGAGGGGCAGTGGTTGGCCGGTGTTAGGGTCGAAGACGGTGCCGGTCTGGGCGAACTTCGCGAAGAGCCGATTCGCGTTGGCGGCCGTGATCTCTTCCCCGTTGAAGTGGGTGAGGGTGTCGCCGGGCCGCACGCCAGCACGTTGGGCGGGGCTTCCCGGAATCACGCGCCGGACGCGCCACGGGAAGCCGGCCGGCGAGGGCACGGCGTCGAGCTTGGGCAGCGGGCCGAACGTGCCCGTGGCGGGCAGCGCGCCGGCCGCGATCTGGAACTCCATGAGGTACGCGCTCCAGCGCTGGCCGTTGGCACCCTCGAGTTCGAGACCGATGTAGAAATCGTTGTCGGAGGAAACGATGGAGTTGATGCGCTGGTTGGCGAGGCTGCAGTACGGATCGGTGGCGTACTTGAAGCCGTTCACGGCGGCGAAGAGCGACCGCGGGCCGGCGAGCGCGGGGAGGTTGCCGAGGCGGATGCGCGTCTCGATGAGCAGGTTGAGCATCTCGTTGTTGTCGCCGGCGCGGTCGATCGCCTGCAGAACGTCTTCCGGAATCTTGAGCCCGGCTTCGTCGTGGAGCCCGCGAATGGCCCCCGCGAGCATCTCCTTCATCCCAACTTCGAGGTAGTAGGTGCCGCGAACGGTTTGTGCGGTGTTGAAGATCATGCTGCCGAACTGATTCGCTTGAGTGCGGTCGGCGGGAGAGACGAGCGCCGGAGGCGGTACGGGAACCGGTGCCGCCGGCGCGAGCAGGATCGAACCAATGATGGCGGACCCGAGCATGGGAAGCCCTCCAGATCAGCGTTCAGTTTCGGTGCTGGGCTCGCATTTCGCAAGGACAACTCGGTAACGAGTTCGCGCGGCGCGAAGGGGTTCATCCGTTCCGCCGCTCAGTTCCTATAATCCCGGAATCGAAATGTTGGCCGTCGGCTGGCGAATCCACTGTCGGCACGGGTTGCTGGGTCGCGTTCATTCCGGATGAGATTCCGCCGATGTCTTCCGCTCCTCCGTTCCCCCCGCCTCCGCCCTTGCCGCCGGCAACGGACCCGCTTCCTCCTGCCCCTGCCATCGAAGTTCCCACGGCTCTCACTTCGCCGGAACTTCCCACACCGCTCACGCCGACGCCCGGTTCGACTCCCCCCCAGGAACCCGAGCTTCCGCCGCTGCCGCCCGTGAAATTCGACTGGATCGGCGGGCTGCTGAGCTACTTGATCCCTGGGTTGGGGCAGGTTTATCAAGGACGAATCGGGAAGGGCTTGCTGTTCTTCTTCGGGCTCTACTCGCTTTTCTTTTACGGGATGTGGATGGGGAGTTGGTGCAACGTGTGGATGCCGGATGTCGCGGACATGCCGCCGCTGGAAGTGGCGGGCAACAAGCTCACCGGCGTTCCGAGTTCCATCTACTATCGGCCGCAATTCCTCGGCCAATTCTGGATCGGCGTCGCGGCTTGGCCCTCGGTCGTGCAGTATCACTACTTCGATGCGACCAAGGATTCCGGGCCGATGTTCGGAACGTTTCAGCGGACGCCGCCAGAAGGTACCGCCAACGACCCACCGGATAAGATCACGCTGAACAAGTTGCAGCGCGAGGGGAACAAGCGCTGGGATCTCGGCTGGGTCTACACGGTGATTGCGGGCGTGCTGAATCTGTTGGTGATCTACGATGCGCTGGCCGGGCCGATGTTCCGGGAGCCGCCTCCGGGTTGGGGCAAGAAGGAAGACGAACCGACGTCGTGGTGAAGGCAAAAGAAGCGAGCGGGGACGCCCGCGTTCCCAGGGAGAGTCGATGACGCTTGCTCTATTGGCTGCGAGTATTTACTGGGATCTGCCCGTGCTGCTGGTCGTCGTGAGCCTCGTGTACGCGGCCACGCGCCACGATCGCTGGGACAAGATTCTGCGCGAAGGGTTCGGCTGGGGCGTCCGCATCGCGGGATTTCTCTTCGCGATCGGCCTCGTCCTCTACCTCCTGAGTACGTACATCTGATGCGGCTCACTCGGCCTGCTCGGCGTCGGAATCAAGCTTCGCCGAACTGCGACGTCTGCACGGTACCCGCCGGCCATTCCAGCCGCACGAGCCGCTTGAAGTGGTAGTCGCCGCCGATGTTGATTCCCCGAGTGCTTCCGAACTGCGATTCGCGCGCGAAGTGCGTGTGCCCGCAAAACGCGAATGGGACGCGCTCGCCAAGCGATTCGAGAAGCCGTTCGAGTTCCAGGTTCCCGGAGAAGGCCTCCCAGAGCAGGCCGTCCAGTTCCAGCGGTTGTTTCTTCGGATAGTTCAACCCGCGGAACGGCGGATGGTGGGTGACCACGAGTGCCGCAGGCACCCACTTCAAGGCCCGTTCCAGGTGCGCGGCGAGGGTTGCCACCACTTCGCGGGTGAAGGTTTCGTCGTCGATGTTCCAGCGCACGTAGTTGGCGTCGTTGTGCCTCCCGCGGAGGAAGCGCTTCGTCCGCAGGCGATCTTGCCAGTCGTCGGCCATCGCGGGCAAGCGGTCCAGGGCCCACGTGTAGTCGTACCAGTTGATGGAACCGGCCACGGCGAGGCCCACGTCCGGCAGAACCAGTGGCTCGCGATCGAGGTAGTGGAACCCGTGCTCTGCCGCAATGCGCGGAAGGTACTCGCGATAGACGCCGAGCGAGTCGCCCCGCGGATCGTCGTAGCGCACCCAGATGTCGTGGTTCCCGGGAACGAGGGCTTTTTGGCAGTGCAGCCCATCGAAGAGTGCGAGGCAGCGTTCGAACTCGTCGCCGGCACCGATGTCGCCGGCCAAGACGAGCAGGTCTGGAGGATTCTCGAACAGGTCCGCGATGAGTGCCCGCGTGGCCTCCGTTCCAGCCGGGTGGCGCGTTCCATAGTGGAGGTCGGCGGTGAGCGCGATGGTGAACATAGTTGCGAATTCGACGGGCGAGATTCGAGGGTTTCCCCCACACCCGTCACGTTACCGCAAAATCGCTGGGGCGTGTGCTTCACAACGGGCCAAAGTTGGCGAGGTAATACGAAGGATGTGCGGCTTAATCAGCCTTTGCCGTCGAGGATGGGAATCTCGAACTCGACCTTACCGATCCGCACTTCCTCGTGCCCGATCGAGACCACACCGAGCGCAGAGCCGATCGGGGCTTCCCAAGGAACCACGAGATTGAACGTGAGGCGGTGCGGTTGGCCCTGCCATTTGAACGCACCCAGCGGATTCGTCACCGACGTGTGAGCCAGGGTGACGTGAACGTCCAAGTGCGAACCGCGAATCAATTCCCGAGCCAGCGGTGCCGTGCCGAGCAGGATCGCATCGTGGTGAAAGGCCCGTACCAGCGTTTCCACGCTTTCCGCCACCGAAGGCGAATGCAGGAAGACCGTGATCGTGGGAGTCTGCGCGTGAGCGGCCTCAGCGGGCCCGAATACGCTCACCTGAACCTGGTCCCCCGGCGTCTGCCAGAATAGCACTTTCCGCTTCATCTTTTTCCAAAGATAGGGACCCGACGGTCGCTCGGATCTCGACAACGCCGGAGCAGGCTTCGTGCTCGTGGCGTTCCATTGCCCCGACGAGGGGCTTTCCGTGGGAAGTGGCGGCAGGGGAGCGGCGGGAAGTTCGGGGGGGGGCAGCAGACCGAGATTCTTTCTCACTTCGAGTGGAGCAGCCGCAAGGGGGCGATTCGTTACGGTCGGGGTGGCCCGCTGCGCGGGCCGCGGCGTCTCGACCGTCTCGGGTGAAGTTACGGCGACAATCGGCTCTGGAGATTCGTCCGGCAAATCGAAGTGTACCGAGGCTTCGGTTCCGTCGCGATCGGCGGGCCGGAGTGTCGCTGCGGGTGGAACCCAGGACATGCCGGACTGTGCCGATTCGGAACCGCTTCCCGCGAGCCGAGAAATCATCTCCGGCTCGAACGGGGCTTCCGACCCAGACATTGTGCCAACTCCCACCAGTTCCGCCAGCACTTCGCGCGCTTCGTCCATTCCCGAAAATCGCGCCGCGCGGTTCGGATGGAGCATCCGCGCGATTACGGTTGCGAGCCCGGCCGGAATCGTACTCCGTTCCAGTTCTCGACTCGCATTCGCGGTCAACGACGGAGGCAACCCGGTGAGGGCGAAGAACCCGATGGCTCCGAGCGAATACTGATCCGAAGCGGGCAGCGGATTGGCAGGGTCCGCGACCCACTCCGGTGCCGCGTAATCGAACGCCCCCGCCACGGCCAGCGAAGACGACATCGTATCGAAGAGCGATTCCTCGACCGCCAAGTTCCGCGCCAGCAACATGCCCGCGCCGAACTCCAGCAAGCGCGGCAACTCGTTCGAATTCCAAACGATTGTCTGAGGTGAGAGCAGCCCGTGAACGACTTGCCGTGCGTGGCACTCGGCCAGAGCCCCGGCCAGGTACGCCAACAACTGAGCCGTGGCGGTCGGCGAGAGCAGCGAACCCGGAGCTACGCGGTCCGACAAGAGTTCGCCATTCACCAACGGCCAAACCAAGTAGTGGTAGCCGTTCGCCGAGTCGGCATCCACGAGGGGAATGATCGACGGATTCGCGCTGAGCCCCGAGAGCGTTCGCACGAGATGCTTGGCTTGCTTCGCCTGCCAGAGGCTCCGCAACGGCAGCACGCGAATCGCGAATTGCTGCTTCCCTTTGGTCGCCCGAAAGATCGGCCCGAACGCCCCGACGCGATGCGGTTCCAGCAGACGATAGGGTCCGACCGCCAGCGAGCTGGCCTGCCCGCAGAGAGCCCGTTCGGCCTGATAGGCCGTCAGTTCTCCCCGCGCCACGAGAAACTGCGCCAAGCCGCTCGCGCCGCAGCCC
The DNA here is from genome assembly GCA_043744695.1 of Gemmataceae bacterium. GTDB lineage: Bacteria > Planctomycetota > Planctomycetia > Gemmatales > Gemmataceae > Urbifossiella. Next base: position 360 of record JAYTUG010000089.1, on the reverse strand, counting down.
GGGAACTCCGATGCTAACTCGTTGAGGCGTTGGTGCTTGAGCAGGTGGAAACGATCGAGCTCGTCCGCCAGTCCGGCGGCATCCAGGATCGTCGCGGCAAACGGAAGGGACATCATGGCGAATTTCGGCCGTACGAACGGAGCGGCACCCGTACGAGCATAGAACGCGATCCACGTGAAGGGCTGCTTTTTCCGATGCAATTGTGGGCCGATTTGCGGGAGTCAGATGATACGAGTGACGTTCGTTATTTCGACAAGTTGCGTGTCCAAGTGGGTGTGCCTCCCGAAGTAGGCAGTTCATTTATGGAACGAAAGCACGATCGATCTCTTCACCTCTCCCCGTTGGGGAGAGGTCGCGATG
>JAYTUG010000088.1:0-10559 GCA_043744695.1 Gemmataceae bacterium | reverse complement strand
ACTTTGTGCGTCTCGGGATCGATCTTAAGGCCGAGATCGGAGACGCGATTGCCGTCGACCTTGACGCGACCGTTGGCGATGAGCGTGTCGCAGTGCCGTCGCGAACCGACGCCCGCATGGGCCAGATATTTGTTGAGGCGTTCCATGCCGGTATTGTACGAGGCGACCCGCTTAAGGCTTGCTCGTCGGCCGTTCTGGCGGGCCGACCTGCGAACCTTCCAGCCGGGCGATCTTCTCGCGGCACCCCTGCACGTCCTTCTGAAGTTCCTTGATCGTCTCGTCGAGTTGCTTGGCCTGGGCATCGCGGAACGACTTGCGCTCCAGGTCCGCAGCCTTATTCTTCTCGACCTCTTGCTGAGCTTTTTGAACCTCATCTCGTGCCACTTTCAAATCCGCGGAGAGGGTCGCGACCTTCTCCTTCAGCCCGTCGATTCCGGCGATGTCCTTCTTCAAGGCATCGAGAACCGCCACGCGTTCCTTCAGGAGTTCGAGCCCAGCCGTGTCCTTTTTCAAAGCGTCGAGTGAAGCCCCGAGATCTTTCTTGACGGTCTCGCTGGCCACGGCGTTCGCTGAGGCACGCTCGCGGATGGATTCGATGTCGACCTTGTAGCCTTCGAGCGTTCGGATTCGTTCGTACTGCGTCTTGATGCGTGCGTCCACGTCGTCCTTCTTGGCGAGTGCCGTGCGCGCTTCGCGCTCGCGGCTCAATTCGGCCCGCAGGTCGCCAATCGAATTCGCGAGGCTGTTGTAAAGCGTGATGGCTACGAGCGCGGCGATGCTCAAAATGGTGCCGCCGAAGACGCGCCAGAACAGCGACATCTTCTCCTCGTCCTTTTTCTCGTCGTGCTTGGGCGCGGAAACCGGCGAACTGGTGATCGAACGCGCGGTCTCAACGGCCACCAAGCTCTCGCCGCCGTCCTGTCGATTCTCGATCTCGCTATCGAGGTCCTGCCCGAAACGCTTTTGCAACATCGAGTTCGTCCTTGAATACGTGGAGGTCCGTGGCTTCGCGCGGAAGCGTTCGTTTGGCTGAACCGGGGAACCTGGGCGAGAGGGTATAACGCCTCGACCGCGCGCTTGCAAGCGATCTCGGCAGTGCTGGAGTTGGATTTTGGAAGTGGAGAATCGACTTCGCGGTGTCACCGGCTTCTCGTCGCAAGAAGCCGATGACCTGGCGGGCAATCAGATGAGTTCGGGGAGGGCCACGCCTTCACTGACGTGCTGCGGCCGGCCGGTCGGATCGAGGACGCTGGATTCGGCCGCGAGGCCGAGGTTGCGATACAGCGTGGCAAAGATATCGCTGAAGCCGACCGGGCGATCCTTGGCGTTTCCGCCGAGGCGGTCGGTCGAGCCGATGGCCTGGCCGGTCTTCATACCGCCCCCAGCGAGAACGGCGCAACTCACTTGCGGCCAGTGATCGCGGCCACCTTCCTTATTCACTTGCGGCGTGCGGCCGAATTCGCCCCAAGCCACGACCGTGACATCGTCGAGCATCCCGCGCACGTCGAGGTCTTCGACGAGGGCCGAAAGGCATTGATCGAGCTTGCCGCCGTGATCGCGGACGAGGTCGAAGTTCTTACCGTGGCTGTCCCACCGACCGTAGCTCAGAGTCACGACGCGGACGCCGGCTTCCACTAATCGCCGAGCCATGAGCAACTGCTCGTTGACGGTCGGGGCCCCATCGTACTGGAACTTGTAGGGCTTGCCGTCGCCGTAGCGTTCGCGCGTCTTCGGGCTTTCCCGCGAGAGGTCCATCGCTTCCATGAGGCGGCTGGACGTGAGTACGTTCATGGCGCGTTCGGTGTGGGAGTCCGCACCCTTGAGTACGCCGCCGGAGTCGATGTCGCGTTTGAGATCGTCGAAGCAGGAAAGCAACTTCTTGCGGTCGAGCATGTGCTCTTTGTTGGCGGCGTTGAGCAGCATGTTGGCCATGTCCGGGCCGCTCGGTTTGAACGGCGAGTGCGCCGCTCCGAGGAAGCCGGATTGGCCCGCGTCGCTCCAGGGCATGTGAGCCGTCTTTTCAGAGAGGCCGACGAAGGGCGGCACCGACGGATCGACGTTGCCTTGCAACTTGGACACCACGCTCCCGATGCTCGGCCGGCCGCCCATCGACGCCAGCGATTGCTGCGGCCAACCGGTCGTACACTGGAAGGCGTCGTGGCCGCCCTTGGCACCGACCACGCTGCGGATGAACGCGAACTTGTCGGCCATCTTCGCAATGCGGCCGAAGGTCTCGCCGATCTGGAGGCCGGTCACGTTCGTGGGAATCGGTTTGAACTCGCCGCGAATCTCGGTGGGCGCTTCCGTCTTGATTTCCCACATGTCTTGATGGGGCGGTCCGCCGCCTAGGAAGATGTTGATGACGGCTTTGTGTCGCGTCGGCGAAAGGCCTTGCGTCGCCATCGAGGCTTCGGCCCGATAGATGTCCGCGAGTGAAAGGGAAGCCGCTCCGAATGCGAACGTGCCCACGCGCAGGAAATTGCGGCGCGAAACGCCATCGCAAAAGCGAGTCCGGCCGAGTGGAATGTTCAGCATGTCATGTACCCCTGTAGTGGGAGGGGAAGCTTAAGGTGGGAACAACCGGCGGGGTCGAAGTTTGGGCGAAACTCGACTGTTAGTAGAAGCGTACTGCGGATTGCGCCGGGCAGCAATAGAAAAGATCGCCAATTGGGGCTGGCGGAGCTCAGGAATCTCAGATGATTCCGCCGTGAATTCGTTCGGGCTTAGCCCGCACCGGGTATTCTTCCACCTTCGGGCTCGACGGCTGGCAGCGCACGCAGTCCTTGCAGCATCCGGCAGCAATTCCGAGCGAAGCACCGAGCAGAAGCATGGCCAGAATTCGCTTCATCAGAAACCTCCCGGGCGACCGTTGCCGCCACCGCCGCCGGCCATTTTGTTGCTGCCGCCGAGGAGCGTTGCCTTATCTTCCGTCGTCTTGACGCGGGCTCGATACTCGGCCGAGGGCGGATTGTCGAAGCGCGGATCGCCGTTCGGAGGAAGGATGCACTCCTCCTTCGACTTGTAGAAGTGCTTGTATTTATTGTCTTTGTGGCATCCCACAATCACCGCGATGGCGGCGGCGAGAGCGAACGCCGATAGCACTTTCCCGCGCATGAGCAAACCCCGTAACGAATGCGGCCAACGGGATATAGCGACGTACTCCAAAGATGCAAGGCGAGCCGAGTGGCTTCACCCGCCGGTCCGCCAAGATCGATGAGTACATCCTGATCTGCCGGTCGCGGGATTGGGGCAAGTCGTGCGGGCGTTGTCGCTAGAACCGGGAACTGCCTGTCCAGCCCAACTGTTCTCCCAATCGAGGCTTGGCAAACGAACCGGCCTGCGGGTACGTTACAGTGGTAGTTCCGCGCCGCTGCCGGAGGTTCGCGCCATGAAGCGTTACGCACTCACGTTTGCCACCCTCGCAATGTTCGGCCTCGCGGGGCTCGCTCAGTCGCCGCGTCCAGACCCACTGGAAGCGGCCAAGGCCTCGCAGCGGATCGCAGACCAAAAGGCCGAGATCGACGTTCGCAAAACCCTCGACGACGCCGAACGGCTGTCCAAGTCGTTCCCCGACAAGGCCGCACAATACCTCAAGGCCGCACAACTCACCCTCGACACGAGCGCGGGCCTGAGCAACGATACCCGCAAAACTCTGACGGCTTCGCTTCAAGCGAAGATCGGCGCGGTAACCGGCAAGCCTGCCGCGAACCCCGGTGTCAAACTCGACCCCGCCGGCCCCGCCGTGAAGGCCAACAAGCAAGCCGTCTGGGAAAATTACCTCGCCGAATCGAAGGCCGTGCGCGAAGGTCTCGACCTCATCAAGCGCTATCAGGAAGCGAATCAGACCGCGGCCGCGAGCAAGGTCGTGGCCGAACTCGCCGCCAAGTATCCGGACAATCCAGCGGTCATCACGCTGACGCGGAAGGACTCGATGGGTAACAATGTGGCCGACGCGCAATCCTTCGTGAAGATGCAGAACGAACGCGTGCTGCTGGCGCAGAACGCGCCGCTCTACGCGTCGCTTCCCCCGAAGGGCGACATCGAGTTCCCTGCGAATTGGAAAGAGCGCACGAAGAACCGCAAGAACGAACTCAAGTTCTCGGACAAGGAAAAGAAGATCATCGAGGCACTCGACAAGCCGGTCACGATCTTTGGGAAGGACAAGCCGCTCGATTATTTGCTCCAAGAAATCTCGACGGCCATGGATCAGCCGCTGCTCATCGACGAGCGTTCGCTTAAGGATCTGGACATCGATCTGAAGAAGATCGGCAACCTCGACGCGCGCGGCATCTCGGCTCGCACCGCGCTCCGTCAAGTGCTCGCTGCCCAGGGCCTCACTTACGTTATCAAGAGCGAAACGATTCAGGTGATGACCGTCGAGAAGGCTCGCGAAACGCTGACCACGCAGGTCTACTACCTCGGCGACGTCGTGCAAGGCGTCGGCCCGTTCGGCGGAGCCGCGACGTGGGGGCCGTTCCTCGACTACCAACAGACGATGCAGAACGTCGCAATGATCACCGATGCGATTCAAGATTCCATCGATCCGCTCTCGTGGAAGAAGCGCGGCGGCCCCGGTAGCGTGACCTTCCACTTCCCGAGCATGTCCATCATCGTGCGGGCCTCCACCGAAGTTCACGCCTCCCTCGGAAGCAAGCTCGGCGGTGGGAAGTGAGCCGACCACAACCTGTGAATTTGAAAATTCGTGCTGGTCGAGAAGAAGTGTAAAACCGAATCTGGGCGATGAAGTGAGACGGCTTCCTTCCATCCCCGTCCGTTACGCGACGGGCGAGTCGGAGGAAAAAGTCTCGCCCCACTGCCAGTCGGCGATGTCCGGCATATCCACGCCGTGCTCACGAATGTACCCCGCGTGAGCCGACAGCTTCTCATCCATTAGGCGGATCACGTTGCCCGCTCGAGCAGCAAGCCCGGGTACTCGCTCAATTACGTCCTTCACTAGGCCGAAGCGGTCGATTTGGTTCAGCACGCACATGTCGAACGGGGTGGTCGTCGTTCCCTCCTCCTTGTACCCGCGGACGTGCAAGTTGCCGTGATTGGTCCGCCGATACGTGAGCCGGTGGATCAGCCACGGGTAGCCGTGGAACGCGAAGATGATCGGCCGATCCGCGGTGAACAGAGCGTCGAATTCTGGGTCCGGCAGTCCGTGGGGGTGTTCGCGCGGCGGCTGGAGCCGCATCAGGTCGACCACGTTCACGACCCGCACCTTCAGGTCCGGGATGTGCCGCCGGAGCAACTCGGCCGCGGCCAGCGTCTCCAGCGTCGGCACGTCTCCGCAGCAGGCCATCACCACGTCGGGCGCGCCTTCCTCTTCGGTGCCCGCCCACTTCCAAATGCCCACCCCGGCCGCGCAGTGCTGCTCCGCCTCGGCCATGCCTAGCCACTGCGGGGCCATCTGCTTGCCGGCCACAACCACGTTCACATAGTTCCGGCTCCGGAGGCAGTGGTCGGTGACCGACAGTAAACAATTGGCGTCCGGCGGCAGATAGACGCGAATCACCTCCGCTTTCTTGTTGACGACGTGATCCAGAAAGCCCGGATCCTGATGGCTGAACCCGTTGTGGTCCTGCCGCCAGACGTGCGAGGAGAGCAGGTAATTCAGGCTCGCGATCGGCCGCCGCCAGGGGATGCGGTGGCACACCTTCAGCCACTTCGCGTGTTGGTTGAGCATCGAGTCCACGATGTGGATGAACGCCTCGTAGCAGCTGAAGAACCCATGCCGACCGGTGAGCAGGTAGCCCTCGAGCCATCCCTGGCACTGATGCTCGCTGAGGACCTCCATCACCCGGCCGTCCGGCGACAGATGGGCGTCGTCGCCGGGCTGCGTCTCCCCGACGAAGCATCGGCCGGTCGCCTCGAATACGTCCTGCCACCGGTTCGATGCGCACTCGTCGGGACTGAACAACCGGAAGTTCTTCGCTTCGTGGTTGAGCTTCATCGCGTCCCGGAGGAACTTCCCCTGCACTCGGGTGGCCTCGGCGGTTGCCGCTCCGGGGGATGGCACGTCGATGGCGTAGGCGCGGTAGTCGGGAAGCGCCAAGTCCTGGAGAAGCTGACCGCCGTTAGCGTGCGGGTTCGCCCCCATCCGCCGGTCGCCCTTCGGTGCCAGATCGGCGAGTTCGGGGCGGAGTCGGCCCGCCGCGTCGAACAACTCCTCCGGCCGGTACGATTTCAACCAAGCTTCCAGAACGCGAAGGTGCGTTTCCGATTGACCGTCGGCCATCGGCACTTGGTGGCTTCGCCAGGAACCCTCGACTACTTTGCCGTCGATCTCGTGCGGGCAGGTCCACCCCTTCGGCGTCCGCAGGACGATCATTGGCCAAGTGGGGCGGCCGCGAAACCCGTTTGCTCGGGCGTCACTTTGTATGCCTCGGATGTCCGCGAGGCAGGCGTCGAGAGCGGCACCCATCAGACGGTGGACGGCCATCGGGTCGTGCCCGGTGACGAAGTGCGGAGCATACCCGTAGCCTTCCAGCAGTTTGCGGAGTTCGTCCTCCGGGATGCGAGCGAGCACAGTCGGGCTGGCAATTTTGAACCCGTTTAGATGCAGGATCGGGAGGACCGCGCCGTCCCGCGCGGGGTTGAGGAACTTGTTCCCGTGCCATCCGGTGGCGAGCGGGCCGGTCTCGGCCTCCCCGTCCCCGACCACGCAGGCGACGAGTAAATCCGGGTTGTCGAACGCCGCCCCGAAGGCGTGCGCGATGGAGTACCCGAGTTCGCCCCCCTCGTGGATCGACCCAGGGGTTTCTGGGGCGACGTGGCTGGGGATGCCTCCGGGGAAGCTGAATTGCCTGAAGAGTCGCTTCAGCCCGGCCTCATCTTGCGTGATTTCTGGGTAGACCTCGGTGTACGTCCCTTCCAGGTAGACGTTGGCGACGATGCCCGGCCCGCCGTGCCCCGGTCCCGTCACGTAAAGGACGTTCAGGTCGTGCTGTTTGATGACTCGGTTGAGGTGAGCATAGATGAAGTTGAGCCCAGGGGTGGTGCCCCAGTGGCCGAGGAGCCGCGGCTTGACGTGTTCGCGCCGCAACGGCGCCTTCAAGAGCGGGTTGTCGAGTAGGTAGATTTGGCCGACGGAGAGGTAGTTGGCAGCCCGCCAGTAAGCATCGATTTTCTGCAACGACTCGTCGGCCAGCGGCTCATCCACGGGCGGTCTCCATCAGGCGGAACACGGCGCGGGCAATCATCGATTCTTCGTCCGTCGGAATGACCCAGACGGCACACGGCTCGTTCTCGGTCGAGATGATTCTATCCCCAGCGGCATTCCGGTCGGCGTCGAGGCGAACGCCGAGAAATCCCAGACTGTCGCAAATCCGAGCGCGGACCTCCGGACAGTTCTCCCCGATTCCGCCGGCGAACACCAAGGTGTCTAGCCCGCCGAGCGCGGCGGCCAACGCGCCGACCCACTTCCGAGCCTGATAACAGAATAGCTCCACCGCCTCCGCGGCCCGCGGGTCCGTCGCTTGTCGGGTCAGCAAGTCCCGCATGTCGGAACTGGTCTCGGATACTCCGAGCAGGCCCGACTCGCGGTTGACTAACCGGTCGAGATCGTCGGCGGAGAGCTTCTCGGTGCGGAGCAAGTGAACGAGGACGCCGGGGTCGATGTCGCCGGTTCGGGTTCCCATGACCAGCCCGCCAGCCGGAGTGAGGCCCATCGTGGTGTCGATGGACCGCCCGCCGCGAACGGCCGCCATGCTCGCCCCGGACCCGAGGTGAGCGAGGACGACTCGGCCATGCGCCGCTTCGGTACCCGCCCGGCGTTCGAGTTCTTCCAACAGGTAGGAGTAAGACAGCCCGTGGAACCCGTATCGGCGGACCCCGACGGCGGCGTACCGGCGTGGGATCGGAAGGAGGCGAGCGGGGGTCGGCAGATCGCGGTGGAACGCCGTGTCGAAGCAGGCCACTTGGGGCACGCCGGGCAGGCGAAGTGTCATGGCTTCGATTAGCCGGATCTCGGCTGGCAGGTGGGTCGGGTCGAGCGGGACCGCCGCCCGCAGATCGGCGATCAGTTCGGGAACGACGAGTTGCGGGTCGAAATGCGATGGGCCTCCGTGAACGACCCGGTGCCCGATGGCTGCGACGCGGTCGAGTTCGCCGAGCCCCACGAGCCAATCGATTAAACCGACGACCGCTTGCGCGGGGTCGCCCGCCGGAAGTGGTCGCCGTTCGTCGGGTCGGTCGGGACCGCTGGCCCGCAAGAACGCGTCGGCGAAGCCGATTCGTTCGACGGCCCCAGCGAGCGCTCGCCGCGGCGGATTCCCCTCGTCGAAGAGGGCGAACTTGATGCTCGACGAGCCGGCGTTGACGGTGAGGACGCGGCCCCCCGATCGGACGGAAAGGATACTGGTAGGGTTCGCGGGCATCGGCTCCTCCTATCTCCGGTCAGCCACTGAGTTTGGCTCTCGCAAAGGGCAGCAATGCAACCCGCTGGCGAGCCGGCCCGCGTCAGCGGCCGGGAGCGCACTCTCAATTCGCGACGTGGTAAATGGCGGGGCGGTACTTCGGCTTGGGGATGGGTTTCTTGCGCTCGCGGGCGGCGTTCAACCACTCGGCCATCGCCTGCTGGACTTCGCGCACGCAATCCTCGGCCGTGTCTCCGAAGGCCGAGCAGTATTTCAAGTCGGGAACGTCGGCGACCCAGCACCCGTCGTCCGCGCTGAAAAACACATTGACGTGGTACTTCGGCATCCGGTTCACCCCCCAGCCAGGGCGAATTCTACCGATTGTGGTCCGTGAACGTGCTCCGATGCGTCGAGTAGTTCGATCGAAAGCAACTGCCCTGCCTTGTCGTAGTCGAGAATGACGCCCGGCCGCGCCTCATCACTCTCCGCGATCTTCCCCGTTCGGAGAATGATCGAGAGCGTATCCGCATCCTTGTCGTAAATCACTTTCACGGTTGCCTCCAGTACTTCGCGATCTTGCTGGTCTTGTACGCTGTTACGACATGGTAGGCTGCGGTATCCTCGGCCACAATCACGCGCAGCAGCATCTTGAGACCGCGTCCCACCAAATCCTGGTGAACCATACGCCCGTGGCTCGACGGCAGGATCTGTCCGGGGTAGCGAATCACCCGCTCGACCTCGCTTGTGCTGATGCCCCGCCTTTTCATCTCGAATCGCGCATGATGGCTGATCTGGATCGGCTTTTGGGCCATGGTCGTGAACTCGTGCGCCTGCTCGACGTTCGAACAACTTCGAGGACGTGCCTTGCACCATCACGTTAGCCCAGCGACGACAATCGGTCAACTTTCCCTTCGGGACGGCAGACGTGGCACTGAGACATCTGCGACGTGATCGCCTTCTCGAAGAACCTACAGTCTCCGTAACCTCATGAACACCGCCTGGTTGGTAATGGTGATGGCGAGATCGCAGACTGGCGAGCCGGTCCGCGTCAGCGGCCGGAGTTTTGCACGGCTCGCGGCGGCGGGGCTTCCAGCACGCGACGGAAGGTCTGGCTCGCCGGGCGGGTGTCGTACAGAATGATGCGGATGGTTTTCTCTCCCTCGGCATCCGAACCGGCCACGCCGGCGGTACGGATGACGGCATCGTCCGGGCTGAAGGTAGCCGCCCGGACAGATCCATTGTGGCCGGGCAGCGTGAGCATCAGCTTGCCGGTCTCGGCATCCCAGACGCGGGCGGTCTTGTCCCCGGACGCGGTCAGCACCCGCCGCCCGTCCCCCGAGAAGGACGCCGAACGGACCCAGCCCGTGTGCCCGTTCAGTTCGGCGAGCAGTTTTCCCGTGTGCCCGTTCAGTTCGGCGAGCAGTTTTCCCGTTTCGGCATCCCAGACGCGGGCCGTGTTGTCCCCGGACGCGGTCACCACCCGCCGCCCGTCCACCGAGAAGGACGCCGAACGGACCTCGGCGGTGTGCCCTTTCAGTTCGGCGAGCGGTTTTCCCGTTTCGGCATCCCAGACGCGGGCCGTCTTGTCAAAGGACGCGGTCACCACCCGCCGCCCGTCCCCCGAGAAGGCCGCCGAACGGACAACGTTCGTGTGCCCGTTCAGTTCGGCGAGTTCGGCGTGGCAGAGTTTATGGACGTAGCGCCATTCCCAGCCGCGAAGTTCCGCCGGGCAGGAGTCGAGTAGTTCATTCGCGCGGGCCACGTTATTTGCCTGGTATTCGCGGAAGGCGAGGTCGACGGCGTGGACATAGTTCAGATAAACCACCTCTTCCTTCGCTTTTTTCTCACGACCCATTGCGGCCTTCTCGCCTTCGAGCGCCTTCTCGGCAATGTCGCGAGCGGTCTTCTGTCCGTCGCGTGCGGATTCGGCGATGCCGCGAGCGGCTTTCTCGCCGTCGTTCGCCGCTTCGGCAGCTTGACGGGCCGATTTCTCACCGTCGCGCGCGTCTTCCGCTTGCTCTCGCAATTCGTTCGCCGTCCGTTCGCCGCCGGCCTTGATGACGCCGTAAACCGTGCCGACCGCGCCGCCGATCAGAGCCAGAAGAATCAGCGAGGCCGCGATCACCGGCCCCTTGTGCTTGCGAACGAACTTCTTCATCCGGTAACTGGTGCTCGGCGGGTACGCCAGGACCGGTTCGCCGG
>JAYTUG010000087.1:0-10575 GCA_043744695.1 Gemmataceae bacterium | reverse complement strand
TCGTTCTCGGCGACGTTTGGTTCCCCGGTTGGGTGTGCCGCGTGGATGGCGTCGAAGTTCCCATTCATCGCGCGAACCACGCCTTCCGCGCCGTGGCGATCCCGGCCTGCGCGAAGGAGGCCGCGTTCGCGTTCGAGCCGCGATCGTACCGCTTCGGTTGGTGGGTGAGCGCCGTTTCGCTGGGCGCGTTGTTAATGGCCGGGTTGGGCCGAGCCGTCGGCTTCGCTGGACGTTGGCACCGCATATCCGCACCATGAACAGCACCTACCCCAAACCACTTTAAGGAGTTCCCCATGCAGCAGACCTTGATCCTGTTGAAGCCGGACGCGGTGCAGCGGCGGCTGGTCGGTGAGATTACCGGCCGCTTCGAACGGAAGGGGCTGCGGCTGGCCGGGCTCAAACTCGTGACGGCGACGCGCGACCTCGCCGAAAAGCACTACGCGGTTCACAAGGGCAAGCCGTTCTACGAATCGCTGCTGTCGTTCCTGACGAGCGGCCCAACGGTGGCGATGGTGTGGGAAGGGCGCGAGGCCGTGGCGGTGGGCCGCAGCCTGATGGGGCTCACCGACGGCGCGAAGTCCCCGCCGGGCACCATCCGCGGCGACCTCGCCCTCAGCGTGCAGAACAACCTCGTCCACGGCAGCGACAGTGCCGAGAACGCGGCCCTCGAGATCTCCCTCTGGTTCCCCGAGGGCGTCGCCAGCTACACCGCGACCGACGCCACTTGGGTGGGCTGACCTGGGAGCGCGGCCGTCCTGGCCGCTCCTTCCCCCTTGGCTCAACGAAAAACCGCGGGGGTTGGCCCCCGCGGTTTTGTTTTGCTCCGATGCCGCCACTTCAATCGAATCGCTTGCGGTGCTTCGGCCCCTTCTTGTCGAGGCTCTCGGGGAAGCGGTAGACGAGCGCCTGAACGAAGTCGAGCATCTCGGCCAGATCGCGAACGTGGATGGGGGCTCCGCCCTGTCCCGAGCCGCGCGTCAGGAACGCGGCTTCCTGCACCTTGCACCAGTCCATGGCGTCCTTGATCGCACTTCGCACTTCCTCGAGCCGCTCGGCCGGATCGACCTTCTCACCCTTGAGCAATCCGAGGAACGAGGCAGCCCCTTCCCATTGTTTTGGCTCTTCGGGATTGTCCTGCCAGCGTCGGAACTCGGGTCGGCCCACATAGACGGAAGCCGTCTCGTACAGCTCCTTCACGGTTACGGGCTTGGCCGTCGGCTTGAGTTCCGGCTCCCCAACGACCGTACCCCCGCGTAAGCGCTGGGCCGCCGCACGACCCAGCGGGGTCATCCGGTAGTAGTTGGGTCGCAACTTCTCGAGGAACTTCTGCTGCACCGGGCTCGACGGCTTCTGGCCCATGATCTCCATCATCACGCGCTTGTGATCGGGGTAGCTCTGGGCGTAGCCGCGGAGTCCGAAGCGAAAGCGATCGACGGCCCAGGCGGCGACCGTGAGATCCCATTCGCTGAACTCCTGATTGCCGGCAGCAGCCAGATCGCTGGCCGCGAGAAGGACGAGCTCGGATGCGGTGAACTTCTGCTTGGTGGTTACCATCGGGATGGCCTGGGATCCGTCTGTGAGGGGGATGGAAGACGAGCACATCCCAAGCATGGAAGCGCGGGATGGGCGAACATGAATTGAAGTAGGCGGAGGTGCAAAACTTTCACCGACTCATCCGTCACTTTCGGTACGACCGGTACTTTCCGAGCCTCCAGCTCATGAGCTCAGGCTCTGAGCTCATGGATTTGATAGTGGTCGAATGTATACTCCGCTCCGGTGAGTGTCCCACGGTGAGCGCGACCCCAAGCCCTCGGATTCGACATCCTCGGTTCCCCACACCGACGCCAGCCGATTGATTCGCCTCACCGCGCGGTCCGCGAGTGCCACGCCGAACGCACCCAGGCCGATCAGCCCCGCCGAGAGCAACCGAAACGCCAGCTTCATCTCGCCGTCGGTGAACGCAATGAGCAGCACCGCGCCCGTGAGGGGAATGGCCGAGGCGAGTAAGACGAGCGGGCCGAACGGAGCCACGAGCGGCCTCACCTCCGCCCGCACCCCCACCGGGGAGAACGTGTCTGGATTGCCGACGCGCGGCAGCAGCGAACGGAACACCACGTACTGCACGCCCAAGTAGCTGAAGATCACCCCGACCAACCCGGAGAGCGTGAACGAAATTAGAAATTGCGTGTAGATCGGAACCGGTTGCTCGTACGGCCCGGCCGCGAGATCGATGACCAACGGGAACAGCAGGCCACCGGGGAACCAGCCGAGGGTTCCGATGATGACCGCCCACCAACCGAGGCGGCGGATGCGGCGGCGGAGGTTGTCGATTTCCGCCCCGCCGATCCGCGCGAGGGAAGCGAGGGGCTTGGCGATTTGCCGGAAGAGAACCACGGCAATCGCCAGCGTGACGGGGTAAACGATGAGGTTGTAAGCCAGCACCATCACGCCGAATGCTGCCTTCTGTGAATCTTCGTGGAACTCGATGCGGGCCATATTGAAGGTGATGTTCACCACGGAGGCCGCGACGTGGGGCAGCACACTGGCAATCGCCAGCCCGGCAATCGGGTGCGCGATGACCCAACGCCCCAGGCGTTCGGGCTGCGGCAAGGCGCGCGACGCGGCCACGAGTTGCCACGCTCCCGCCAGCGCGGCCGCGAGTTCGCCCGCCGTCTGGTAGCGATTCGCCGGCTCGGGTTCGAGACACCGACGGATCACCGCCGCCAGTTCCCGCGGCACGCGGTCGAGTGAACCCGCACTTTCCGGGTCGGGTCGACGACCGGTGGCCAGTTCGTGCAAGACGACGCCGAGGGAATAAATGTCGCAGCGGCCATCGACGCCGTCGGGCCTCCGATTCTTCAAGGCGAGTGCGTACTCGGGTGCCATGTAGGCCCGCGTGCCACCGAGACCGGCATCGGTTCCCATGCGTTCGCGGTCGAACGCCACGTTGAAGTCCGCGAGCATCGGCCGGCCGTACGACGAGAGCAAAATGTTCCCCGGCTTAATGTCGCAGTGCAGCACACCCTTCGCGTGAGCGAAGGCCAAGGCCTCGGCCAACTGAGCACCCAACCGGCAAACCGCCTGGGCGAAATCGTCCGAAGCCAGAGCGTCGCGATCGCGCAGCGCCGCCGGATCGAACGCGGCATCCTTGCGGCCTAAGGCATCGACCGCCGCCAGAATCGACCGACCCGAGATCGGCGGAGACTTCTCGTGAAGCGATTCGATCACGGCTTTGAGGTCCGCGCCAGGAACGTATTGGAGGCAGAGGCAGTGCCAGCCCGTCGAGACGTGCGTGAAGCTCGAATAGACCTTCACGATGTGATCGTGTTCGAGCCCGCCGAGCGACTTCCCCTCGTCCGCACTCATGGCGCGCTGGCGGGAAATCTTCAGCGCGACCTTGCGGTTGAGTACGTCTTGCCCCGCGAGGAAGACCTGGCCGAAGGCACCGCGGCCGAGTTCCTCCAGGAGGAGGAACTCGCCGATCTGCATGCCGATGCCCGGTTCCGCGGGCGGGAACGTCTTCGCGGGATCGAGCGGCGCGAGCCCCACGGCCACGCGAGTCTCGGGTAGACCCGCACCGCGCGGATCGGTAGGGTCGAATTGCGTTTCAGGATTCATGCGGATGTCGTGCGAAGGGAGGCGAGGGAACCCGATGAATAATGTAACCGAGCCGCGACCTTCGGGAGCAAACATCCTCAACAGTTCGGGCCGCACTCTTCAAAAGGAGATCGATGATGGTCGACGATAGTGAAATCGCCTTTGCCGCAGCCGCGTTCGCGGCGCGGGCCCACCGGCACCAACTGCGCAAGGATCGCGAGACGCCTTACGTGAGCCACGTCTTTCGCGTGAGCCTCGTGGTCCGGCAGGTCTTCGGATTCGACGACCCGCGCATGCTCGCGGCCGCCCTGCTCCACGACACGATCGAAGACACCGCGACCGATTGCGACGACATCCTCGATCAGTTCGGCCCCGACGTCGCGCGCTGGGTCGCGGCACTCACCAAGGATATGCGTTTGCCGAACGACGAGCGCGAAGCGGCCTACATACAGGTTCTGAGTGGAGCCGAGTGGCAGGTGAAGGTTTGCAAGCTCGCGGACATTTACGACAACCTCGGGGACAGCAAGCACCTCTCGGCGGAGGGCCGCAAGAAGACGTTCGCGAGGTCGCGCTCCTACCTCGATGCGGTTCGTACAAACCTGCCGGAGTCCATTCGCGAGGCCTACCGCCTCACGGAGAAGAAACTTTGCGATTCTGAGAAGAACTAACCACAGAGGCAAACAGTCGCAGCGCTTCGATTTCTTCGCACTTCGCGATTGCTCCTTGCCCCAAGCGACCCGCCGGGGAGATAATGGAACTCTGTCGCCTCGCCTGGGAGATTTGCCGATGCGCGCTCGCTGCCTGCTCCTCATCGCTGCCGCCATTCTGCTCGCGATCGCGATCCCGAGCCCCACTCCGGCTTGCCCGTTCTGTTCCGCCACCGGCGAAACGCTGGCCGGCGAAGTCGCACAAGCCGACTTCATCCTCTACGGCTCGCTCAGCAACGCCAAACGCGACCCGGACGAGTTCAACAAGGGGACCACCGATCTGAGCGTGGACCTGATTATCAAGGACAACGATTGGCTCAAGGGGAAGAAGTCCGTCAGCATTCCGAAATTCCTCCAGCCGGCCAAGAAAGACGCAAAGCAACTCGTCTTCTTCAAGTTGTACAACGGCCAACTCGACGCTTATCGGGGCGAGGAAGTTCCGGCCGAGAGCAAATTGCCCGACTATCTCAAAGGCGCGATCGCGGTCCGTCCCAAAGATTCGCTGACGCGGCTCGCGTACTTCTTCGACTTCCTCGAATCGCCGGACCTCGTGATCAGCGGCGACGCCTACTCCGAGTTCGGCTACGCGGAGTACAAGGAAGTGCGCGAACTCGCGGACAAGTGGAAGTCCGACTCGACCAAGAGCAAACAGCTCCTCGGCTGGCTCAAGGATCCGAACACACGGGCGACTCGCTTCGGTCTCTACGGCATGCTCCTCGGCCACTGCGGCGAAGCGGCCGATGCCAAGGCACTGCGGTCACTCCTGGACGATCCGATGCGATCGTACACCAGCGGGCTCGATGGCGTCGTCGCGGGATACATCATGCTCGATCCCAAGGCCGGCTGGGAGTACCTGCTCACGATCATCGCGGACGAGAAGAAAGACTTCTCGGTGCGGTATGCCGGGCTTCGCACGGTGCGGTTTTTCTGGGAAAGCCGTCCGGACATCATCCCGAAGACTCAGGTGATGGCCGCAATGCAGGCACTCATGAACCAGTCGGACCTCGCCGATTTGCCGATCGAAGACCTCCGCAAGTGGAAGCAGTGGGACCAGATTCCCGTCGTGCTGGGCTACGCCGCCAAGGAGAGCCACAACACTATCCCGATTGTGAACCGCGCGGTGTTGAAGTTCGCGCTCTCGGCTTTACAGGCGGACCCGAAGAACGCGGCGGCCGCGGAGTTCGTGGAGAAGGCCCGCGCGAAGGATCCGAAGAAGGTCGACTTCCTGGAGAGCTTGCTCAAGGATGAGGTGAAGCCGGCCCCCGCCGCGCCGGCCAAGCCGAAGTAGGCTTCCGCAAGGTTGTCATTTCGAGGTATGAGTATTGGGACGGAGAAGCCGCGTGGGGCTCTTCGTCCCACCGTCGTTGAGGGGCATCATGCGATTCCCGATTGCGTTGCTCGGCGTACTGCTAGCTGCTCTCCCTTCACCAGCCTGCACGTTTTGCAGTGGGCCGATTCGCTCGCAGTCCACGCTCCGGATGCGGTACGCCGCCGCCAAGATCGTCGCCCACGGCGTACTCAAGAACCCGCGCTTCGACCCCCAAACCGATCGCGGCTCCACCGACTTTCACTTCACAGCACTTCTCAAAGACGATCCCGCCCGCAAGCAGCAGAAGAGCATCACGATCCCGCAATACCTCCCCGTGATCGGCGAGACGCCACCGGAGTACCTGCTGTTCTGCGACGTGGTCGAAGGCAAGCTCGAAGTGCTGCCGGGGCTCTCGTGCCGGCCGGCGGTGCTCGAGTATTTGAAGGCCGCCGCCACCATCGAAGACGCGGACCCAGCCAAGAAACTCGGCTTCTTCTTCAAACACCTCGACTCGACGGACGCGGCCGTGGCCTCGGATGCGTTCCTGGAGTTTGCCCGCGCCTCGGATGTCGAGATTCTCAAGGCCTCGGCTCAACTCGATCCGGCCAAGGTGCGGACACTCATCGCCGATCCGAACTCGCCGTTGGAACGCCTCGGCGTCTACGCGTTCTTGCTCGGCGCGTGCGGGAAGCAAGCCGACGCCGAGTTCTTGGCGAGCGTGTTGAAGCAGAACCCGTTGCCGGAACGGACGACCGCGGCGTTCGGTGGGTTGCTCGCCGGGTACGTCATGCTCGCACCGAAGGAGGGGTGGCCGCTCGCGGCGGCGATCCTCGCCGACGAGAAGCGCGGCTACTCGGAACGGCTCTCGGCACTCGGCACCGTTCGCTTCTTCCAGGCCACGCGCGCCGCCGAGAGCAAGGCCGACGTACTCAAGTGCTGTGCGGCATTGCTACCGGTGGGCGACCTCGCGGATCAGGCCATCGAAGACCTGCGCCGCTGGGGATATTGGGATTTGACGAAAGAGGTGCTGGCTCAGTACGGGAAGCCGACGCATGCCGCCCCGCTCGTGAAGCGCAGCCTCGTTCGCTACGCACTCACCTGCCCGAACGACGAGGCGAAGGCGTTCGTGGCATCGCTTCGGCAAGCCGAGCCGAAGCTGGTTCGCGACGTGGAAGAGATGCTGGCGCGGTTCGCCCCGCCGAAGAAATGATCGGCTACGCGGCCTTCACGGATTCCGGCTTCCCGCGCGAAGGCATCACCTTTCGCAAGTACAACTCCATCCCGAGTGCCGCCGTGAAGATCACGACGCTGCCCCATTGGGACAAAGTCAGTCCCAACCCGATAGTCGGTTCGATTCGCAGCGACTCGTTCACGAAGCGGTGGATGGCATAACCCATCATGCAGAGCACCATGAGTTGGCCGTCGTGCCGGCGGAACGGGTAGTACGCCACGAGCACCAGGATGAGCAGGATCATGCTGATCGTTTCGTACAACTGCGTGGGGTAGAGGCTCACGGTTCTGGGGGCGAACGGCGGAAGGACCACGTCCTTGCCTTCGCGGAGCACGGTGAGCGCGAGTTCGTGCTGCCCGCGCGGCCAATCGCGGACCATTTCCGCCAGCCCATCCGAGTCGACGAGCGTAACTCCGGCTCCGAGTCGATCCGCGACGAGCACGGCTTTCTCGTAATCCTTGGGGTCGTTGAAGGCGACGCCGCGTTCGGGGGCACCCTCTTCCTTCGCGCCGGGTTGCTTGCGCAATTCTTGCAGCACCTTCGCCACGGCATCCGTCGAACCGAGCACTTCCAAAACGATCGCGTTCGGCTTGCCGTTCACGGCCACGAGGCGGTCGCCGGGCTTCAACCCGGCCTGCTCGGCTGGCGAGTCGCGTTCCACGAATTGAACCGCGGAACGCGGATCGACTGCGGTCGCGCCGCGATCGCGCGGCACGATCGTAAAGCCGGTCGAACTTTGCAGGACGGTTTCGCGGACGAGTTGATCGCGGGCATGAGCCGGGAGCAACGGGAAGTGGGCACCGCCCAGCGGAACGGGGCAGACTTCCTCCACGGCCACTTGGCCCCAGCAGCAGCCGTTCAGGTAGCAGCCGACGCGGCCGATGGCGAGGCCGAGCGCGAGGATCGGGGCCATAGCATCGGCCAGTTGCCAACCCGAGACTTTGAGCTTGCGCAAGATGAACCAGTAGAAGAGCCCGTAACCGAGGGCACCGCCGAGGGCCGAGCCGTAGAAGATGATGCCGCCCTTCCAGATTTGAAAGAACGACGTGGCGAGCGCGCCGATGCTTTTATCGGGGAACTGATTCGAATACTGAATCATGTACAGGATGCGGGCTCCGATGATCCCGGAGACGAAGATCCAGATCACGAGGTCCTGGACTTTTTCACCGGGCATTCCCACGGCTTTACCGCGCCGCGTGGCCCACCAGGTGCAGACGATGAAGGTGATGAACAGCATCGCGCCGAACCCGTAGACGGGGATGCCGTCTGCCGGGAAGATCCAGAAGTCCTTGAGGAACGGAATGTTGAAGAGAACCTGTTGCATTGCTTTTCCTGGGAGCGCGGGCGTCCCGCCCGCTCTTTTTCTCACGCATCGAGGGCATCGAGGGAGAGCGGCCGGGACGGCCGCGCTCCCAGGGGATCACGGTACCGGCAGCCGATCCAACACTTGCTTCACGAGATTGTCCGGTCGCAAGTCCTCGGCTTCCGCCTCGAACGAAATCACGAGGCGATGGCGAAGCACGTCCGGGGCCATCAGCTTCACATCTTCCGGGGTCGCGTAGCCGCGGCCCGAAAGGAAGGCGTGACCCTTGGCGGCCCGGTGCAGCGCGATCGTGGCCCGCGTGCTCGCTCCTAACTGAATCAGACCGCCGAGGTCCATCCCATATTCCCC
Source organism: Gemmataceae bacterium (assembly GCA_043744695.1). Taxonomy (GTDB): domain Bacteria; phylum Planctomycetota; class Planctomycetia; order Gemmatales; family Gemmataceae; genus Urbifossiella. The sequence goes on along the minus strand of JAYTUG010000087.1, from coordinate 2,059 downwards.
AGGATGTCGCGTGGCGCGGATCACATCCACGAGGTAACCCTTTACCTTGGCGTCCACGTAAATCGCGTCGGTCGCTTGGCGAAGTTGCTCCAAATCGCTCGCTTCGAGTACCGGCGGAATCTCCGTGGTGGCGTTCAACCCGCCCATGCGGTCGAGCACGGCCAGTTCATCCGCACGGCTCGGGTAGTCGATCAACACCTTCAACATGAAGCGATCGACCTGAGCCTCGGGCAGCGGGTAGGTACCTTCCTGCTCGATGGGGTTCTGCGTGGCGAGCACGAAGAAGGGCCGCGGCACCGGGTAGGTTCCGTCGCCGATGGTGGCTTGCCGCTCGGCCATCGCTTCGAGCAGGGCACTCTGCACCTTGGCCGGGGCGCGGTTGATCTCGTCCGCAAGTACGATGTTGGCGAACACCGGGCCATGTTTGATGGTGAATTCGCCGGTTCGCGGGTTGTAGATTTGCGTCCCGATCACGTCCGCGGGAAGGAGATCGGGAGTGAATTGAATGCGCTGAAATTTCAAGTTCAGGGCGCGAGCGACGGTGCGGACCGCGAGCGTTTTGGCGAGGCCGGGAACGCCTTCCAGCAAGATGTGGCCATCGGTGAGCAGGCCGATGAGCAGGCTGTCGAGAAGCTTCCGCTGGCCGATGAGTACGCCTTCGACGGCGGCGTAGAACGGCTCGAGTTTCGCTCGGAGTTCCTCGACGTTTTGGGCGGGGCCGCTCGGGCTCATGCGACTGCTTTCTCGCGGGCATACGGGTTGCTACCATTCTACACCCTATGAGCCGCCGGGCTCGGAACAACACTCGCGGCTCAATCCTCGCCGGGCAAATCGGCAACGACACTTGCCGAAATCGGGTTGTCATCGGGTCCGTCTTCCGTTCTCTTAATGGTGTACCGCCCTCCTCGCGGGAGAACCGCACCGTGTTCGCACCTTCCCGCTACTTCGCGGCCTGCATTCTTCTCGCAACTCTCCTCTCGTGCGCTTCAGCGGATGAAGTCTGGTGGTCGTTTCGTCCTCTGAAGCAACCTGCGGTTCCGGAAGTCGCGAGTGCCAAGTTCAAACTCCAGAATCCCATCGATCGCTTCGTGCTGGCAAAGTTGAACGACAAGGGGCTCGCGCCGTCGCCGGAGGCCGACAAGCGAACGCTGGTTCGGCGGCTCTACTTCGACCTGATCGGCTTGCCGCCGTCGCCCGCGGAGATCGACGCGTTTCTGAACGACAACTCGCCGCAGGCCTACGAGAAACTCGTCGACCGGTTGCTCGCGTCGCCGCACCACGGCGAACGCATGGCCCGGCAGTGGATGGACCTCGTGCACTTCGCCGAGACGCACGGCCACGATCAGGATCGCGTGCGGCTCAACGCCTGGCGCTACCGCGACTACCTCATTCGCTCGTTCAACGCGGACGCACCGTTCGCGAAGTTCGCTCAGGAACAAATCGCCGCCGATGTGCTGTTTCCCGAGAAGCCGGAACTCACGCCCGCCCTCGGGTTCCTCGCGGCGGGGCCTTGGGATGAAAGCTCGCTGCGCGACATTCGCGAAGACACGATCGACCGCGAAGTCGGCCGCTACCTCGATCGCGACGATATCCTCACGACAGTGATGAACACTTTCCAGGGGCTCACGGTGCAGTGCGCCCGCTGCCACGACCACAAATTCGATCCAATCTCGCAACTCGACTACTACCGCCTTCAGGCGGTGTTCGCGGGTGTGGGCCGCGGCGACGTGAGCTTCGACCCCGACCCGAGTGCCGCAAAGAAGCGCACGGAGTTGCAGGCGGCACTCGCAGACCTCAAAAACCTCGACGCGCTCGAGTTCAAGAAGACCGTCGCCGAGTGGGAAGCCCGGCATCGCGGCGAAGGCATTCCCTGGCGCGTCCTCGATTTCACCGGCATCGCCTCCCAGCACGGCTCGACCCTGACCAAGCAGCCCGACGGCTCGATCCGCGCCGGAGGCATGCGACCCGACATCGACACTTACACCGTCTCGCTTCGCATCAAGGTGAAGGGCATCACGGCGGTACGGCTCGAACTGCTGCCCGACGATTCGCTTCCCTT
>JAYTUG010000086.1:0-10621 GCA_043744695.1 Gemmataceae bacterium | reverse complement strand
CATGCGCAGTTCGCGAACCACCCTCTCCCCAGCGGGGAGAGGGTCAGAGTGCCTACTTCCAGTGGCACACCCGAGGCACACCCCCTCAGCAAAGATTGCTGGCACAGCCTCAAACCATCCGGTATACTCAATTCACTTGCCGGAACCCCGCCGAACCTCCTCCCCACCATGCCGCGAATCGCATCCCTCTTCATTCTGTTCGCACTCACCGGCTCGCCCGCTAACGCGGCGGCACCAACCTTCGAGCGCGACATTCAACCGATCCTCACCAAGGCCGGTTGCAATGCTGGCTCGTGCCACGGGAAGGCCCGCGGTCAGAACGGCTTTCAACTGTCGCTGCTCGCCTTCGATCACGATTTCGATTACAACGCGATCGCCTCGGAGGCCCGCGGTCGGCGCGTCTTCCCGGCCAGCCCCGAAAACAGTCTCCTTCTGTTGAAAGCGAGTGGCCGAATACCGCACGGCGGCGGCAAGCGACTTCCCGTTGAAAGCCCCGAATACCGCACGCTCGCCACCTGGATTTCTTCCGGCACGCCGCGAACTCCTGCCAATGCTCCCAAGCTGCTCAAGATCACCCTGAACGCGCCGTCCAAATTGCTCGCTTTCAAGGAAGGTCACCAACTCGCCGTCACGGCGCACTATTCGGATGGGTCCACCGAAGATGTCACGCGGCTCGCAGCCTTCACGTCCAACGAGGCCGCGTATGCCTCCGTGGACCAGAATGGCCGGATCGCGGCCGGGCCGATCCCGGGTGAAGCGGCGATCATGGCCCGGTTCATGGAGAAGTTCGCCGTCTGCACGGTGCTGATCCCGATGCCGGGCACCGTGCACGCCGAGGTCTATGCGAAGCTGCCGCGAAACAACTTCATCGATGGACGCGTCTGGTCGAAGCTCCAGCAACTCGGCATCACGCCGTCCGATTCCGCGAGCGACGCCACGTTCCATCGCCGCGCTTTTCTGGATGTGATCGGCCGGTTGCCTACGCCCGACGAGACGCGAGCTTACCTCAAGGACACCGATCCGAAGAAGCGCGAGAAGCTGCTCGACCGCCTGCTCGATCGGCCCGAGTACGCCGACTTCTGGGCGAACAAGTGGACCGACCTCTTGCGGCCCAATCCGTTCCACGTCGGCATGAAGGCCACGTACAACCTCGACCAGTGGCTGCGGCAAAGCTTCCGCGAGAACAAGCCCTACGACCGCTTCGTGCGCGAGTTGATCGCGTCGAAAGGCAGCACGTTTTCAAACGGGGCGGTCGTGATGTACCGCGATCGCCGCGAGCCTGCCGAACTCACCACGATGGTGAGCCAGCTCTTCCTCGGCGTGCGGCTCGATTGCGCGAAGTGCCACCACCATCCGTTCGAAATCTGGGGGCAAGACGATTTCTATTCGTTCGCGGCGTTCTTCGCCCGCATCGGCCGCAAGGGCGTCGGCATCTCGGCCCCGATCTCCGGGGGCGAGGAAGCGATTTACGCGATTCCCACCGGCAGCGTGAAGCATCCGCTCACTGGCAAGTCGATGGCACCGACGCCGCTACTGGGCAAGCCGCTCGACATCGCACCGGACAAAGATCCGCGCGACGTACTCGCCGAGTGGGTCACGGCGAAGGACAATCCGTATTTCGCGAAGGTCATCGTCAACCGGGTCTGGGCGGACCTGATGGGCCGAGGCATCGTCGACCCCGTGGACGATCTTCGCGCTACGAATCCGCCGAGCAATCCCGAACTGCTCGATGCCCTGGCCGTCGACTTCCGCAAGAACGGCTGCGACTTGAAGAAGCTGATCAAGAGCATCGCGATGAGCCACGTCTACGGTCTGAGTACGATTCCGAAGGACCGCAACATCGCGGACACGCGGAACTATTCGCGGCATTACCGCCAGCGGTTGCGGGCCGAGGTTCTTCTCGACATGGCGAGCGACATCAGCGGCGTGCCGGAGAAGTTCGAAGCGATGCCGCCCGGTTCGCGGGCCATGGAGGTCTGGACCGCCCGTTCGCAATCGGACTTCCTGGACAGCTTCGGCCGGCCCGATCCGAACCTGGACCCGCCGTGCGAACGGACCGCCGACACGACCGTGGTGCAGGCATTGCACCTGATGAACAGCCCGAACCTCCACCGCAAGGTGACCGGCGACGACGGCCGCTGCGCGGGAATGTCGAAGAGCGACAAGACGCCGACGGCGATCGTGGAGGAGGTCTATCTGCTGGCGTATTGCCGTTTGCCGAGCGATACTGAGAAGGCTGCCGCGTTGAAGCGCTACGAGAAGAAAGACGCCACACGGCGAACCGCGACCGAAGATTTGATGTGGGCGTTGATCAACACGCCCGAGTTCGCGTTTAATGATTGAGGTAGAATGACGGAAGGAGGGAGTTGTATGTGGGAAGCACTTGAATCCGAAGTGATCGCACGCCTGCCCCGTCAGCATCTGAACGGGAAAGCGAATGGCGCTGACTCTACGAAGGCGAGCCCGCAGGTCGGCACGTGGGATGAATGCCTCTACGACCTTGAACGATACCGTCTCTACGGCGAGGATTGGGACGGTCAGGGTGCCGCATTTGGGAAGCCCGCGAAACTGATCACGGGCGAGATCATCGACAGCGCGGTAGCGCTGGCCCGCGCACTCCAGCGTCACGGTGTACTTGCCCCGCACGCGACGTGCCCCGGAGTGAGGGGCACGGTCTCACTCGAATGGGATTTGACGGCGGACCGCTCGGTTACACTGGAGGTTGTCGAGCCGACAACCGTGGAGCTGTCGTCATTCTCTCCTGGTGCCGGAGTGGAGGAACTCGTCCTTACTGAGGCCGTGACGGCTTGACCTGATGAGATTGCCTCCATGAAGGACGAAAGCACGCCCGTTTCGCCAGACGAGGTGGTGATCCGATTGATCTGGGGAAAGTTCATCAAGCCCAACCGACCGGTCCCTGTCAGTGAACAGGCCTTCCAGCCGCGAGCTGATGAAACAGACGGGATCTCAGTTTTCCGGATGGCGTGTCTGAATGTGCCGGGTGATGCACTGACTGTGATGGGTCCTGAGAAGCGTGACAAGTATGTCCTGGCAATGCTGCCCGTGGCTGAGATCCTCGTGCTGGGGCTCACGGTAGCACCGGCCAGGATCGATGCACTTACGGGTCATGCGACGCTACCTGAGTTGAATATCGTGGCTACCACAAGCGACAGCGCAAGGTGCAAAGATTGGCAAAAGCAACTGGCCGTAATTGCCTCCCGGAACGTGATCCCACCGGTTACCGACACGAAGACCTGATGTCGGTGCTGACGAATACACCCGAGTTTGTGTTCAATGATTGAGGCGTGTCTCTCTCTGAATCAGTGGTCGATGGCCTCACAAGGAGTTCGCCCATGAGTGGTCGATCCTTAGTCGAGTTGATTCGACTTGTATTTCAGAACCAAGGGCCTCGTCTTCACCTTAAGACTGTTTACAAGGGGGTGCGGCGTCTCGGATATAGGAGTGGAAGTGGCGATCTGAACAAGCTCATTCGCAAGCGTATATACGAGCATTCGTCGAGTTCTCCGCAGTTCATTGGAACGCCACATGACGAACAAGACCTTTTTCGTGCGTATGGAGTAAGCGGATCCGGATGGTGGGAGCTACGGCAGTCCATCGGGCCAGTAGATGTCGAGGATCGAGATAGGACAGATGACGAGCTCGACGACCTGATCCGATCGAAGCGGCTGCTGATCGGAATTGTTACCACCGGTACTCAGGAGCGTCTTGTGCGGCTCCGGAGAGGTCAGGCTCGTCTCCGTCAGCTTACGATCGAGAATTATCGTGAGCGCTGTGCTATTTGTGACATCGCAGACCCCGCGCTGCTGATAGCCAGCCATGTTGTCACTTGGGCCGAAGCCCCAGAGCATAGAGGCGACCTTTCTAATGTTATCTGTCTCTGTCGGATACACGACGCGCTCTTCGAGGCCGGTTATTGGTCGCTGACTGATGATTTTCGACTCGTAAAGAAGAAGCCAGTAGCAAGTATCATGATCCGCAGTCTGCTAAACGGAATGAAATCCTTCAACAGTCCGCTGGGGTTTCCACCAGCCGCGGGCTTTCTAACTCGGCATCGGGAGCGAGTTGGCTTATAGCAGAGTCACAATCAAGACACTGGACAGGGGAAGTTTCATGCCCACCAATTGCACCGGCGTCAGTCGCCGGGATTGCCTTCAACTCGGGCTCGGTGCCCTGCTCGGCGGCGGGCTCGTCTCTGCTCTGCGCGCCCGAGAGGTTCACGCGCCCGCCAAAGCCAAGTCGTGCATCCTCATCTGGATGGACGGCGGGCCGACGCACTTCGAGACCTTCGACCCGAAGCCGGACGCACCCGCCGAATATCGCGGCGACTTCAACGCCATTCAAACCGCGGTCGCCGGCGTCCGTTTCTCCGAACACATGCCGCAGCTCGCGAGGTGCCTGAACAAGTACGCGATCATCCGTTCGATCCGCCACGAACAGGGGAATCACGGGGCGGGCAACCACTACATGATGACCGGCGCGCCGCCGCGAATTCCGGTCGGGTGCGGAGCGTTCGTCAGTTTTCACCCGAGCATGGGCTCCGCGGTGGCCCACGAGAAGCCGGCACCGGCGGGGCTGCCGTCGTACTTCTCCTTACCGAGCATGACGCGCTCCGGCGGCCCGAGCTTCCTCGGCGCGAAATACGCCCCGTTCGTCGCCGACGGCGACCCGAACAGTGCCTCGTTCCGCATTCGAGATGTCGCGCTGCCAGCGGGAATCACGGAAGGGCGGTTCGCAGAACGCTCGTCGCTGCGAAGTGAAGTGGACCAGTTCCAGCGCATTCTGGACAAGGCCGCGGGAGACCCGGCCCTCGCGCTCGACGACCACTATCTGCAGGCCAACGAACTGATGCGGTCGAAGGAGGCCCAAGCCGCGTTCCGCATTCAGGACGAATCGACGAAGGTCCGCGACCGCTTCGGGCGCAATTCTTTCGGCCAGCGCCTGCTCCTCGCCCGGCGCTTGATCGAAGCCGGCGTGCCGTTCGTCACCATCAACGATGGCGGCTGGGATCATCACTCGGACATTTTTGGTGCGTTGAAGGCCCGGCTGCCGAACTGGGACAATTCCGTCTCCGCCCTGATCGCCGATCTCGAAGAACGGGGCCTGCTCGACAGCACCCTGGTGATCGCGCTGGGAGAGTTCGGTCGGACGCCGAAGATCTCGACACTTTCCGGGCCGAACAAGCCGGGGCGCGATCACTGGGCGAACGCAATGAGCGTCCTGTTCGCGGGCGGCGGCACGCCCGGCGGGCAGGTGATCGGCGCCACCGACCGCAACGGTTTCGCCGCCACGGAACGCGTCCTTTCGCCCGAGAATTTCGTCTCGACGATCTATGCGAAGCTCGGCATCGACCCCGGCAAGATCCTGTACAACACGCAGGGCCGCCCAAACCACCTCGTCAGCGACCCCACGCCGATTCGAGAGTTAATGTGAAAGAAACTAACCACAGAGGCACAGAGACACAGAGAAGAAAAATCCGAGAGAAGAAAACTGACTTCAATTCAGTTCTCCGTTTTTTGTCTTCTCTGTGTCTCTGTGCCGCTGTGGCTAGTTCTGCTGAGGCAGCACCTCCCACACTGACATCTCTCTTTCCGGCTGGGGCTCAGCGTGGAACCGCGACTGAAATTACCGCCGCCGGTGCCATCGATAAGTCCACGAAGTTGTGGGCCAGCGGCAAGGGTGTGTCGATCGAACCCGCCAAGGATCAAGGCACCTTTATCGTGACGGTCGCCGCGGACGCGGTACCCGGAACCTACTGGCTGCGCGCTTACAACGGCGACGGTGCGAGCGGCCTGAGGCCGTTCATCGTCGGCACGCTGCCCGAAGTCCTGGAGAAGGAACCGAACGACGAGCCGAAGCAACTTCCGATCCTCCCCGATTCGTGCGTCGTGAACGGGAAGCTCGCGAAGCCGGGCGACGTCGATTGCTTCGCCATCACCGCCAAGAAAGGGCAAACTCTCGTCGCCTCGCTGGAAGCGAATCGCACGTTGAAGTCGCCGATGGATGCGATGATGCAGATCGTTTCGACCGATGGATTCGTCCTGGAGCAGAACAACGACTTCCACGGCCTCGACCCGCAAATCGCGTATGCCGTTCCGAAGGACGGCACCTACTTCGTGCGCGTGTTCGCATTCCCCTCGACGCCGGACACGACGATCCGCTTCGCGGGTGGCGATGCGTACATCTATCGCTTGACCGCGACGACCGGCGGGTTCGTGGATTACACGATGCCCCTGTCGGTAGGTCCTAACGAGAAGGCAGTCGAAGTTCGCGGGTGGAACATCTCCGACGAATTGCGGACGATCTCCGTGCCCAAGATGATGCCGCTCGATTCGCACCTCACCTTGTTCCATCCAAAATTGGCGAACCCCTTCCGTGCGCGAATCGAACGGGACACCAGTACGAAATCTTCCACCCACGGACTCGCGAAACCCGGCGACGAAGTTGCCGTTCCGTTTGCGGGCAAGAAGGGCCAGGCACTTTCCATTCAGGTCGAGAGCCGTTCGTTCGGGCTCGCGGTCGATCCCGTGATTCGCGTGCTCGACAAGGGCCAGAAAGAACTCGCCCGCGCCGAACCGCCGAAACTCTACAGCGACACCGCACTGTCATTCACTCCGAGTACCGACGGCGACTATTCGATTGTCGTGAGCGATCTCTACGGAGGTGGCGGGCCGCGCCACGCGTTCCTGCTTCGCGTGCTCACACCCGAACCGGACTTCGACCTGACTGTCGCGGCGGACCGGTTCGCGATGTCGCCCGGCAAAGCGCTCGACATTCCCGTGAAGATCGCCCGCAAGAACGGCTTCGCGAAGCCGATCGAGATTGTCGCGGAAGGGTTGCCGATGGGGATGACATTCGAGGTGAAGGTGCCCCCTGGCAAGGTCGACCCGAATAGTCTCACGATCGCGCTGACCGCCGGGAAGGTGCCAAGCGGCGGTGCATTCCGGCTCGTCGGCCGGACAAAAGACGAGCCCAAGTTGGCGAGAGCCGCGATGGCCCCGTTGCCGGAATTCGAAGGGGCGACCTCCGACCTGTGGTTCGCGGTGACTGACGGCCCGATGTCGCCGACTCCGCCCAAGAAGTAGAATTGGCTACCGTCGGTCAGGATACTAAAACCGAGTCGTTCTCGCATTTCGCCTTCCGCACCGGTCGGGAATTTGGGACACTTTCACGCCAACCCGCCCAGGCGACGGAGCGACCGACGACCGTGGAACCGCAGACCGAATTAACCGCGCGCGAAAGCCAGCCGAGCATCGACTCCGTGGAGCGAATTTCCACGAAGCCGTTACCGCTCCGCGTGCGGCTCGAAATCGTCGCGACCGCGAACCCGCCCCAGAGCGAGTCCTTTCTGAAGCGGAACCGGACCATCGTCTGGTTCTCGATTCTCCTGATCGCGGCCGATTGTCTCATCGGGCAATTCGCTCCACTCTGGTCGCGTCACTCCCCGGACGATTACGCGCTGCGGGTGGAGGCCTGTGCCCGCGAGCGCCGCGATGTCGTGTTCGTCGGCGGCTCTCCGGTTGCCGAGGGACTCGATCCCGAACGCATCGCGGGCTCGCAATCTTCGTACGCGATGGGCCTCTCGGGTGGCACGACTTCGGACTTCTACCATGCGGTACTCCGCGGTTGCCCGACTCCTCCTCGGCTGTTGGTCTACGGCATCACCGCGACGGATCTCAACGATAGCCGCAACGAACCGCACGGCCCCTACTCGCTCATGACCTGGGGCGATCTGGGGCGCTGGGTTCGCCTGCGGCCCGAATCGGGCGAGTGGGCGGTGAGGCACTTCACGCTCGCGCGGGCCGGCCAGGCTTCCAGTCTGTTCCGATATCGGCACGGCATTCGGATGTGGGCCGCGAGCGAGGCCGAGGAACGATTGCCCGGAAGTTGCCCCGAGACGCTGCGAGAAGCTGAGGGCCAGCGCGAGCGCTTCGAGGCGCTGCAAAGCGGAAACGGGTACGCTCCCGCTCGCGGATTCTCGGTGGGGAACTACGCCGCCGTGAAGTCCGCGGGGCTGGCACCGAACGAACTCACCTACCTTGCGAAGTACCGCACCGGTTCGCACCTGAAGTACCTGCACAAGTTGATCGACTGGTGCGAAGCAGGCGGCGTCGAACTCGTACTGATCGACATGCCCGTAACGGCTGATTTGGAACGGTTTCACGCGGCGGCATTCGCGGAGTATCGGGCTCGCCTCGTGGAACTCGAACGCGATCGCGGCGTGCGCGTAATTCGTGCGGCTCGGGAAGTCGTGGGCCTCGACGATTCTCTCTTCGCCGATCTGATTCACTTGAATCGAAACGGAGCGAGGAAGCTCAGCGATTGGCTCAAGATTGCGATTCCTCGCTGAGAGGGGGACGGTTACTCGCGATTCACTTCATCAGTCCCAACAACTGCACGGCGCATGCTTCCGCGAACGCAGCGTCGTTGATGTGCCAATCCCACTCGATTAACAATTTCGGTTCGATGCGGCTCCGAATGGACGCGAAGAGTGCCGCATCGGCCTCGGGCCACCAGAATGGCTTCCCCTCCGCGTCGATCGCGGAAACGCCCCGCAGCGGTAACACCACACGGGTCGGCCCGATTGCCGCGTTCGCCTTGCGTGCGAGTTCGCTTCCCAACTGCGCCATCTCCTCGGGCGTCGTTCGCATCAACGTAACCGTTGGGTTGTGTCGGTAGAAGCAGCGATCTTGGAACCTCGGCGGGATCGTATCTGGCGGGCCGAAGTTCACCATATCGAGCGCTCCGACCGAGATCACTTGGGGAATGCCCCGTGCGCCGGCTGCGGTGAGCCGGTCCGGCCCCGCGGAGAGGATGCCGCCCACGAGTTCGTCCGCGAGTTCGGTGGTCGTGATGTCCAGCACGCCGGCGATGAGCCCGTCGCGGATGAGGCCTTCCAGGGTGCGGCCGCCGGTGCCCGTGGCGTGGAAGACGATGACTTCGTACCCGGCCGCTTCGAGAATCTTGCGGGCCGCCTCCACGCAGGCAGTCGTGACGCCGAACATCGTCGCCGCAACGACGGGTTTGTTGGAACTCCCTGGGTGCGCGGGCGTCCCGCCCGCGTTCCCTTGGGAAACCATTCCCGCCATCGCAGCTGCCGCGTTGTCGAGCACGGCTCGGCTGATTCGATTCAGCCCCGCGATGTCCACCACCGAGTGGAGCATGAAGATGTCGGAGGTGCCGACGTAGGGTTGAACCTGGCCGCTCGCCAGCGTGCTCACCATGAGTTTGGGAACGCCAAGCGGCAAGGCGCGCATCGCCGCGGTGCCGATAGTCGTGCCCGCGGAACCGCCCAGTGAAAGAACTCCGTCGAGCATTCCTTTCTCGTGGAGTTCCCGGGCCAGTTTCGCGGCACCCTCGGCCGCAAGCGAGACGGCTCGGCCCCGATCGGCAGCGGCTTGAACTTCAACCAGATTCGCGCCCGCTGCAAGAAATACGGCCTCGCGCGAAATGTCCGAATCAATCGAAGGTGAACCCATCGAACCGGCATCCATCACCGTGACGCTCACCCCGGCGGCCTGGAGGCGATCGCGGACGTAACCGATCTCGGAGCCCTTCGTATCGAGCGTGCCGATCAGAAGAACGGGCATGGCGAGCCACCGGAGAGGAAATCGCGTGTTATGTTAAGTTATGCTCCCGCTGCTCAAACGCATCCTGGTTCACGGAACGCTCACGGCTGGCCTGTTGGCCGTGGTCGGGTTCGGCTACGCGGAGCTGGCTGGGCTCTGGTTGGTGTCCAAAGCCCCGACTCGCGGCACATTCGATAGCACCGTTGCGAGTTCACCCGCCGAGGATCCACTCGCGGCGGAGTTGAAGTACCGCATCCCGGCCACGATGGCGTTGTGGGGTTTCCTGTTCGTGGCAGGCGGTGAAGTCGCGGTCTACGTGTGGCGTAGCCGAAGGCCTGCACTTCCTTCAAAAGCGTTGGAACCGAAGGTGGACCCGGCCGAGGCGCTGCTCGAACAGATTCTCGCAGAGGTCGAACGCGCGAGAGCAACCCCTTCCAGTTCCTCGGCCGATGCCGACAATAAGCCCATCGCGTTGTGAACCGCTTGCGGCTTCGCAACGGACCAATCCTGCGCTCCTCGCGAAGCCGCAAGCGGCGAAAAGGTTCCATGTTCACACGAGACGAATGCCTGGCTCGGCTCCGCGATCAACTCGCGGCGGGGCGGCTCATCATCGGCGGCGGTGCCGGCACCGGCATCTCCGCCAAGTGCGCCGAACTCGGCGGCATCGATCTCATCATCATCTACAACTCGGGCCGCTTCCGCATGGCCGGCCGCGGCAGCCTCGCCGGGATGCTCCCCTACGGCGACGCCAATCAGATCGTCATGGAGATGGCTCGCGAAGTGCTGCCCGTCGTCGAACGCACGCCCGTGCTCGCCGGCGTTTGCGGCACCGACCCGTTCCGCATCATGAAGCGATTCCTACAAGACGTGCGAGACGCCGGGTTCAGCGGCGTGCAAAACTTCCCCACCGTCGGCCTCTTCGACGGCACCATCCGCATCGGCCTCGAAGAGACCGGCATGGGCTTCGACAAGGAAGTGGACATGATCGCGACGGCCAGCGAAATGGGCCTGCTCACCTGCCCCTACGTGTTCCT
>JAYTUG010000085.1:0-2730 GCA_043744695.1 Gemmataceae bacterium | reverse complement strand
GACTTGCTCGGCAGCTTCGGACTCCAGGGCGAGATCGTCGAACAGCAGGTGAAGTTGCTTTCGGGTGGCGAGCGCAGCCGCGCCGCGCTGGCCCGCCTTACTGTAAACGGGGCCAACCTGCTCATTCTCGACGAACCGACCAACCACCTCGACATCTGGGCCTGCGATTCACTCGAAGAAGCGCTCAAGAATTACGAGGGCACCGTCATCGTGGTCAGCCACGATCGGTACTTCTTGAATCGCGTGGTAGACCTGCTCGTGGTGTTGGACGGGAAAGGCGGCTCGGAGGTGGTCTACGGCAATTACGACACGTTCGAACTGCTGCGGCAGGCTCGCGAAAAGGCGGGTGAGCCCCAGGCGACCGGCCGGCGTGAACCGGCTGTTCCCGAAAGCGTTCGGTCGGAACAGCCGGCCAAACGGAAGCGGAAGTTCCCCTATCGCAAGGTGCCGGACCTGGAGGCGGACATTGCATCAACCGAGGCCAAGGTGACGGCTCTGGAGGCCGCGCTACAATCGTCGGACGTCTACCGCGATGCCAGTCGCTTGAGGCAAACGATGAGCGACCTTGAGAAAAGCAAGGACTCCCTCGCACGGCTTTACCAACACTGGGAAGAAGCCGTGGAACTGAACTGAGGCTCACTTCGCTTGGGGCCCGTAGGGTGGGCCGGACCGCCGTCGATCGCGCAGTGATCGGTAGCGGGAGGCCCACGTTCGGCGATGAGGCCTCATCGACTTCGCGGTCCGGCCCACTCTCCGGCAACTACTTCATCTCGCCCATCAGCCTCGCGATTTCCCGCGCCGAGGGATCGCTCGATCGTTCCAACTCGTGCTTCGCGCGTTCCCGCCTTTCGGGCGGAAGATTTTGATTCAACTTCGCTTTGCCTTCGAGCCGGTCGATTGGAATGCGGAACCCGACGATCGCCGTCGCCAGTTTCCGCGCGAATTCCGAGTCGGGATCGAAGTGCCACGGAGCCGGCATTCCCGATTCGTAGGTCGCCACGGTGTCCGCGAGGAGCCGCAGCAACTCGGACTCGTCGTCGATGCGTTCGCAGGATCCGTAGGCGTGCACGGCCACGTAATTCCAGGTCGGCACCACGTTCTCGGACTGGTACCACGTCGGCGAAACGTACGCGTGTGGTCCAGAGAAAACGGCCAGCGTTCGCCGTCCGGCCAGAAGTTCCGCGTGCGGGTTCGCGCGAGCCATGTGCCCCCGAATCGTACCGTGCGGGCCATCGGTCGGGTCGAACAGCAGCGGCAGGTGAGTCGCGAACGGTTCGCCGCCGGTCTCGGAAACGAGCAGTGCGAAGCTGTGGCGAACCGCGATCTCGCACAGCGCGGCCGGATCGAGGATCGCGAATGCGGAGGGAACGTACATGCTTGCTCCGGCGGCAAACGAACTGAATTGAGGCTCACTTCTTCTCGACGTACGCGGTCCGTTCTTGCATCAAGCGGATCGCGTCCATCTCGCTGAGGATGAAGACCTCCGCGTTCGGCTCGCCCACCTTCGCGAAGAGCTTCCTCGGGAAGCCCTCCTGGAAGGAACCCAACAGCAGCACGCGCTTCGTGCCGTCCTTCATCGCGAGTGCGATCGAGCCGCTCGGCTTCTCGAGGCCGGTCTTCTTCACGTCGTCGGGTTTGTCCCCGATCCACGAATCGACCTTCATCCCGGCAAGCGTCGCCAGCAGCACGTCCACGGCCCGGTCGTCCACGGTGTCTTTCGGCGCGGCCGGGTCTTCCCAGCCCGTCCCCTTGCGGACGAACTTGAACTTCTTCCCCGCCTTCTCCACCTCGATGGATTCGACCTTCGCTTCATCCAGTTGCCAGACCTTGCGGCTGCGATAGTCGGCGAGCGCCTTCGTGGAAGCCTCCAGCGAGAGCACGGCCACCGCGTTCCCGATCGCGAGCTTCGCATACGCTTTGCCTTCGGCATCCTTCGCGCCGACGAGCAGCACGAGAAGATCCTTGCCGCCCGCGAATGCGGTCCACTTGGCCCGTGGAGCATCGAGCCCGAACTTCTTCAGGTCTTCCGGCGAAGCGTTTTCCGCCACGAACTTCTCGGCCTTCAATCGGCCCAAAAGCCCCGCGAGTTCTTCGAGTTCGGCCTGCTCCACGAGAGCATCCTTCGGTGTGGTTTGCTTCCAGATCGCGCCGGTTTTGGTGAACGAGAAGACCTTGCCTTCGCGTTCGAGAATGAGTTTATCCGCACCGGTGAAGGCGGTGAGCGTGCGGTCGCGGAAGCCGCCTTCGGGAGAGATGGCCTTGAGGATCGCCGCATCCACGGCGGCGATTCGCGGCCAACCCTCGACGCGGGCCGGGATCGATTCGCTCTCGGCATTCGCCCCCACGCCGACGGCCACGAGTGCCGAGGTCGCGCTGGCGATCGCGGGCCAGGGGCCGAGCTTGGGCCGGCCCAGGTGCACCACGATGGTTCGCGGTGCGGCCGCGGGTTGATCGTCGGGTCGCTTCTCTTTCGCGGTCACGGTGATGGTCGTTCCGCCGTCCGGGGTGCCGGCTGGTTCCGCGCCTGAAGAACGGAGTCCGGAGAGTTCCGCGACCAGGGCGTTCACGATGGCCTGCTCCACGGCGAGCGGTTCCGGCTTCGCATCGAGGAGCCACTTCCCATCCTTGCGAATGAATTTGGTCGCGGGCTTGCCCGGCACCGAAACCGAGACTTCTTGCACCTCATCGGAAGAAAATCGAGCCAGTTGCGGATCGCGCAAACTCTCCGCT
>JAYTUG010000084.1:0-2748 GCA_043744695.1 Gemmataceae bacterium | reverse complement strand
GCCGGCATGCCTGAACGAATCCACGTGGATTACCCCGCCTGCTCCAGTCCCGAGAGCAGGTAGGTTGACGCAAGCGCCCCGAAGAACGCGAGCAGCAGGGCGACGACAATCGCGAGAGACCATGGCCCGAATCGGAGCGGTTCGTTTCGATCCAGACTGCGGAGCGTCCGATAGTGGTTGGCAGCGGCGCAAAGTGTCGTCACCACTCCGACAGCGATCAGCACAGTCCCGAACCATTGCGACGCCCCGGACGGCCTGCTGGTGGCAATTCCCTGCACACGACCGATTTCGCGGAGGAAGAGCCCGAACTTGGCGACCACGAAGCCGAGCCCCATCATCGCGATTCCGGTCCGAATCCATGCAAGAAGCGTTCGCTCCGCGGCGAAGTAAACTCGCGGATCACCAGGCGGAATCGGATCGGCCATCGCGTTCTCCTTGTGAACGACCGATCATTCAGGTTACGGCTTCTGATTCGGATTCGCCGGAACGATCGGAAGAGGAAGTGGGACGACGGGAACGCTGAGCGGCGAAGTGGCTGCGGTGTCGATCCCACTCACTGCCGACTGGCCGATCGCTGCATAGAGCCGGAACTGCGAGCGATTGAACTCGACAACTTGTTGCAGATACGACACCCGCGCCTGGTTCAGAGCCTGGACGGCCGTGAGCAGTTCGAGCGAATCGAACTGTCCCTTCGGGCCGATCATGCCGAACTGGATGTCCTTGAACTTGCGGAACATCTCCTGGGCCTGACTTACGGCTTCCTGAGCGTCGCCGAGTGCTCCGAACCGGGCACCGGATGTGCGTGCCGCCTCGGCGACCTCGGCGGACACCCGCGCCTGCACTTCCTGAAGGCGGAACTGAGCCGTATCGTAACCGGCCCGACGAGCCCGCACTTCGGCTGCGTTCCCGAGCCCGAAGTTATCCAATTGCCACGAGGCACCGACGAACGCGTTGTACTGCCCGCGCATCGGGCCGAACTGATCGCCGACGCCGCCGCTCAGCCCGCCGCCGATGAAGTCCGCCTGCACCCGCGGAAGCAGCGGCGCGATTCGGGCATGCTCGACAAGCGTGCCACTGGCTTCCAACTCGGCGGTCGCGGCGTGCATCTCGGGCCGCGCCCGCACGGCGGTCTCGATCAACTGGCGAATGGTCAGATCGCCCGGCACCATGACCATCGGCACGACGGCCGTTTCCACCGGCGTGAGTTCCACGGCCGCGTCGAGCATGAGAAGCCGATTGAGTCGTGCGGAGACGGCACCGGCCCGGCCGCGGAGCACGATGCGTTCCTGCTGGCGAAGTTTCACTTCCGTCGCGGCTCGGTTCACATCGGCTGCCGTTTTGTTCAGCCCGGCTTTCGCTCCGGATTCGGCGGCTGCAAGTACTTGCTCCGCCCGCATCAGTGTGTCCGCATTGATCGCCAGCATCGCGTGGATTTCGAGCAAGTCGATGTAAGTCAGCGCGACGTGCAGTTGAACGTCGTTGTTTACGGCCTGGGACCGGGAGTCCGCGGACTGGACGCCGCGTCGTGCGACCAGCGGCATGAAAAAGGCATCGGCTAGACCCACCCGCAGAGTCGGCCCGACGTTGAGCGTGAAGTTGCCGCGTGCGACGGAGAAGATGTCCCCGCGGCGGTTTTGATCGACTCCTTCGTGGTAGAAGAACGCCGGGCCGAAGGTGAGGTTCGGAATCCACATGACACGGGCGCGGTCGTATTGAGCCACCGCCTCGCGGTAACGAGCGCGTGCCGCGTTCACCGTAGGATTTTCGGCTCCGGCCAACCGCAGCGCCGTCGGGAGGTCGATGGGATAAGTGGTGGGTTCGGCTCTGTAGCCGAGAACGGGTGCCGTGGAGGGAGTGGGAACCGGGACGGCCGGTGGAGGACCGGGCAACGCGGGTTGGGGTCGATTGGGTCGAGGCGCAGGCGGATCGACGAAGACGGGAATCGGCCGTCCCGCACGCGGCAACGGCTGAGCGGCCAGAGGTGCGAACGCGAGTGCGGCGAGGGCGACGGACCCACACGCTCGTAGCCATGATTGCATCTTTCTCGCGCCTCCTTGCGCCGCACTCGGTCACCAAGCTTCCACGACGGCCTCGACCCGGGTGCCTTCCCCGATTTCCAGTTGCCGAGCGGCAACAATCACTTCGTCCCCCGTCAACTCGCGGACCACTTCGCGACTGCCCGATGGTGCGATCACGGCCACTTTCGACAGCCGCCCGTCCTTCACTTGGACGGTCACGGGCACCGCTCGCGTGAGTCCATTCTCCACGAGCATGATGTACGACTGCCCGCTCTTGCCGAAGATCGCGCCATCGGGGAGCAGTGGCGTGTCCGAGAACTTGTCGAGGAACACGCGCATGGTCGCGGTCGTTCCCGGCACGATCGGCCGTTGTCGACCTTCCGGCCCCCACTCCGGGATCAGGACTTCCCCTTCGTGCCAGCCTTTATGCTCGCCCTTGCTCCGAATCAGCGCGATACCCGATGCAAGAAGGCCCGAGCCGCGATCGAACGGCTGCAGCGGGCTCACCGCTGTTCGTGCCGCTACTTTCACGCGATTCGCCCGATATTCCGCCGGCGGAAGGTTGCACACGTCCACTTCGATCCGCATCGTCCGGTCGGCCTGGTCGATTACGGGGCTGTATCGCGTGACGGCACCGCGCACCACCACTCCGGGCAGTTGTGCGAACTCGATGGACACCTCGGTCGTGGGCGAAATGAACGGGGCAGCGACATCGGGCGCTTTCATCACG
>JAYTUG010000083.1:0-2758 GCA_043744695.1 Gemmataceae bacterium | reverse complement strand
ATTCAGGCGCTCGATGCCGGTGCCGATGCGTGCCTCGCGCAGCCCCTCGATGCGGATACGCTGGTGGCCCAAGTGAAAGCCCTGGCGCGAACGCAGGCTTCCGCCGCAAGGCTGGGTGTGAAAGCCGACGAGTCGCGCTTGCTCGGCGAACAGTTGCGAAAGGCGTATTTGCAATTAGAGCGCGAACTGGAGATGGGTCGCCGCATTCATCGGAGCTTCTTGCCGCAGTTGCTGCCGGCGGTGGGGGCAGTGCGGTTCTCGGTCTGCCATCGACCGCGCAGCAAGAGCGGCGGCGACTTCTTCGACGTTCGACGGCTCGATGAAACCCACGTCGGCTTCTTCCTCGGCGACGTTCTGGGCCGAGGCACTTCCGGTAGTTTGCTCGGCGTACTGGCGAAGCAAGCCGCAAATTTGAAGGAGATCACGGGCAACCGCTATCGCCTCGTGCCGCCGGAAGAAGTACTCGTCAGCGTCAACCGCGAATTGATCGGCCTCGGTCTCGACGACGCCCCGCTCGTGGCGATGCTGGTCGGTTCGCTGAATGCGCGCGATGGTTCGCTCTCGATTGCACGGGCTGGGTTGCCCGCGCCGGTCTACGTTCCGGCGAATAGCGAACCCCACATCTGGAGTACGCCGGGCCAGTTCCTCGGAACCTCGGATACGACCTACGCACCGCTTCGCGGCACGCTCGCACCAGGCGACAAACTTTTGATTGGTAGCGACGGTACGCGACCCGAGAGCGACCCGACCGCGCAAGACCGACTACTTCAAGCCGCAACTCGGCACCGATTCCTATCGGGGCAAGCCTTTGTGGATGAGATCGCTCGCGAATTGTTACCGCTGGTTCAGCAACCGGACGACTTCACTCTGATGTCAGTGGAGATGACTGGCTGATCGGTTCAAAATGCACTCAGCGCCAGCGAACGGCGAAGCAGCTGTGGCCGAGTACCACGAGTTCGCGATCCGCGTAACCGTGAGCCTCGAGGCTATCGAGCATATCTTCGGCTTCGGTCAGACCTTCGACCGTCGCGAGTTGCCAGTCTGAGGGAATTCGCGAAGTCATCCGGGCATCGGTTAAGGTTTCCGAGGCGGCATCGCGAAGACCGACCGCGGTGTTCTCGCCTGCGAGAGCAGGTACCGTCGCGGTTCGAGTGGCCAGTACGTACAGAGCCGTGAGGGATACCGCGGCACCGGCCACAATGATGAATGAGATGCCCATGACCCAACCTCGTAGGTGCTGCCCATCGGCTTCCTGGATGTACGAAAACCCTAGAACACGCTTTTCCACCGCGTGCGGCGAAAAAACCGAAAAAGGTGGAAAGGTTTCCGCAATCACCCACGAGCTGCAACTTCACGAGGTCAGGCTGAATTCGATTCGGCAGTAGAGCTTTGAGGGGGCGCGAGAATTCGTGTGCCCAGGACTGAATTGCGTGGTTCGCGTGTCGAAGAGTTCGCAGAGTCCGGTTCTTCAGTCGCGGAAGAACTCGACGGCGTTGCGAAACATTTGCAAACCTTCGCCTTCCTCGGCGAGTCCGCGTCGGGTCCACTGCGGGTGCTGCGTGGGGAAGAGGTGCCGGTCCGGATGGGGCATGAGCCCCATGGCGCGGCCGGTCGCGTCGCAGATGCCGGCGATATCGTCTTGCGAGCCGTTCGGATTCACGGGATAGGCGCCGCGGTTGCCGAGCGCGTCTACATATCGCAGTACGACCTGCCCTGACTGATCGAGGCCGCGGGCGATCCATTCCTTACGGCACGCAAACTTCCCCTCGCCGTGGCCGATCGGCAGGTGCAGCCGATCGATTCCTTTCAAAAAGGGGCACTTCCCAGGAGTGGCCTGGATCGAGATCCAGCGATCCTCGTAGTGTCCCGAGTCGTTGTCGGCGAGCGTGGTCAGCGGGCCTTCTTCGTCGTTGGGAACGAGAATCCCCGATTTGAGCAGTGCCTGGAAGCCATTGCAGATGCCGAGAATGAGCTTGCCTTGGTCGCGGAATTGGCGGAGAGCGTCGGAGAGGAAATGCTGCATGTAGATCGCCTGAACCTTCCCGGCGGCGATGTCGTCGCCGTACGAGAACCCGCCGGGCAGCACGAGAATTTGGTACTCGCGGAGAGCGTGTGGGTTCTCGCGGAGTGCATTCAAGTGCATTCGAGTGGCCTGCCCGCCGACCATCTCGAAGGCGACCTGCACCTCGTGATCGCAGTTCGTGCCGGGTGCTCGGAGGACCAAGGCGCGTGGAGAAACCATGACGAAAATTCCGTGAAGTGCAGCTCTTGTGCTTGACGGAGAGGCTCGCTTGCTTCAAACTCGTTGTAATCGCTGGCCGCCTTCCATTCCAGTGGCTGGCTGGGAAACGCTTCTCGAATCGCCTGGTCCGGGCGAACGGTCTCCCATTCCCAAAATCTTGACGCGGCACGTTGACACTCCCTGAGCCGTCTCATAAGATTCCCTTACCAACGTGTCGAGAGACGGCTGGCAACGGCTCGTTTCTCAACACATTGATCTTTGACAACTGGGTGCAGAATTGTTGTGGGTTTCGGGTCTAGCCGTCGGTCGGCTGGATCGGGAACCTGGAAGAGATTTTAGGTTTCTTGAATCTGGCTGGCTGGCGGCTGGGACAAACCTTTACTACGGGCGAGCCGTAGGTCGTAAGGCCTCGGTTTGTTCGCGATACATTTTGAAGGGTTTGATCCTGGCTCAGAACGAACGTTGGCGGCGTGGATTAGGCATGCAAGTCGCGGGAATCCCAGCAATGGGGGAACC
>JAYTUG010000082.1:0-10772 GCA_043744695.1 Gemmataceae bacterium | reverse complement strand
ACTTTCATTTTTGGCCGCTGGGTGCCTCAGGAATTAGGCAATTGCGATCGTTCTCGTCTGAAACGCAGGCTTCGCTTTTGAATCGGCCCAGGTCGATGGCGAGAATGTTGTCGGCGGTCGTGGTCACGGCAAGCCTCCGAAAGGGATGTGAAGGGCGACCCCTCCACATAACCCCACGGCTTTCATGGATTTTTTCAGTTTTTGGAACTCCAGCGGCAACCATCTCCCACGGTCGAAACTTCCTGAGGCCCGTCCGGGTACTCCTTCAGAACAACAACCGTGGAGAAGATGTTTATGGCGGTGCTGCGTTTCGTTCCCTGCTGTCTTTTGGTCGCCATTCTGCTGGCCGCTGGCGGTCGCCCCGCTCTGGCCGAACCGGCAGCCGACAAGCAGGTGAAGGACGAGTTCGTGGACGTGCTGGGCGACAAGTACAGCCTGCCCGGCCCCGACGACTGCAAGGCCGTCGTCCTCCTATTCGTCGGCCACGATTGTCCCATCTCCAACGGCTACGCCCCGGAGATTGTGCGATTGTGCAAGGAGTACACGCCGAAGAAGGTCGCCTTCTGCGTGGTCTACGCCGACGCCGACATCAAGAAAGACGACGCCCGCAAGCACGCCAAAGAGTACGGCCTTACCTGTCCGGCGATCCTCGACCCGGAGATGAAGTTGGCCCTCAAGGTGGGGGCCACGGTCAAGCCGGAAGCCGCCGTCCTCTCCCCGAAGGGCGAACTGGTCTATCGGGGCCGGATTGACGACATCTACGCCGACTTCGGCAAGAAGCGGGCCCGGCCGACCAGCCGGGAGTTGAAGGACGCACTCGATGCCGTCCTTGCTGAGAAGCCCGTGGCCGTCGCCCGCACGAAGGCGGTCGGCTGCTACATCGACCTGCCCAAGAAGAACAAGTAACCCCCGGTCCGCTCGTCCGACTGCTCATCCTTTTCCCTGGAGGTTGTGGAATGCCATCGCATCGCACGTTACTCGTCGTCGGCCTCATACCGTTCCTCGCCGGGCCGGTGGTCGGGGCCGACTCGCCGCCGACCTTCAACAAGGACGTGGCCCCGATCCTGTTCAACAGCTGCTCCAACTGCCACCGCCCGAACGAGGTCGGCCCGTTCTCGCTGCTGACCTACGAGGACGCTCGGAAGCGGTCGAAGCAGATCGCCAAGATCACCGAGAAGAAGATTATGCCGCCGTGGAAGCCGGTGGCGGGCCACGACGTGTTCAAGGACGCCCGGACGCTCACCGACGAGCAGATCGGCGTCTTCAAAACGTGGGCCGAGGCCGGTTCCCCGGAAGGCGAGGCGAAAGACTTGCCCCCGCGGCCGAAGTTCCCCGAAGGCTGGCACGCCGGTAAACCCGACATGATCCTCAAGGTGGCGAAGCCGTTCACCATCCCCGCCGAGGGGCCGGATATTTACGTCCACTTCGTCCTGCCGCTCGACTTCGACAAGGACAAGTATGTGAAGGCGGTGCAAATCCTGCCGACCAACCGGAAGGTAGCGCACCACGGCGTCATTATCTTGGACGGCAGCGGGACGGCCCGCAAACTCGCCAAGAAGCACGGCGGCGACCACTACCCCAACTTCGGCGGTCCCGGCTTCCTCCCCCGTGGGTTCTTGCCCGGTTATGCTCCGGGCCAGACGACCAAGCTCGAAGCGTCGGACAAGGTGTCCATCCCGGTGGCGAAAGGGACGGACATCGTGTTGCAGATGCACTACCACCCCATCGGCAAGGAAGTCACGGACCAGCCGCAAATCGGACTGTACTTCACGGACAAGAAGCCCGAACGAAACATCAACATCGTTGGGATGGCGAACAACGACGTGTTCATCCCCGCCGGGGCGAAAGACTTCAAGCGGACCGACTCGTTCACCCTGCCCGTCGATTTCGAGGTCGGGAACATTTGGGGTCACATGCACATGATCGGCCGGGAGATGAAGGTGTGGGCCGAGTTGCCGGACGGCAAGAAGAAAGACATGCTCCTGATCTCGGATTGGGATTTTAACTGGCAGGACACATACCACTACAAGAAGCCGTTCGTACTCCCGAAGGGAACCGTGGTGAAGGCCGAGTGGACGTGGGTGAACACTGCCGATAACCCCCGGAACCCGAACAGCCCGCCGAAGCTGATTAAGTGGGGTGAGGGCAGCACCGACGAGATGTCCGGACTTATCATCGGCGGCATCACGGTCGATCCGAAGGACGAGGGGCCGATGTGGATTCCCGTCGTTCTTCATTACCTCGACATTGAACGAAAGGCCGTCGAAGCGGCGAAGAAGCGGGAGAAAGACAACCCCAAGCGGAACTGATTGATCGCGGTTCGCGCAGGTGTTGGCGGAACTGGCACTGTAGATACGGAGCGGGAATGGCGGCGTTCGCTCCGGAGGCTGAACCGCTCTCTCGACCTCCTGATTTGAAACAAAATAGTCCTCGGGCCGGCAACTTGCGCGTCGTGTGCCGAAAGGCCCACGATTTGGCCCGTACGTTACTTCTTCTCCCAGACCACCTTCCCGTTCACGATCGTCGTCAACACCTTCATGGTGCGGATTTCGTCCACGGGGCAGTTCAGATAGTCGCGGTCGATCACGATGAAGTCGGCGAGTTTGCCGACCTCGAGGCTGCCCTTTTCCTTTTCCTCGCGGTGCAGGTAGGCGTTGTTGATCGTGTACAGTCGCAAGGCCTGTTCGCGGGTGAGGGCTTCGTTCGGTTCGAGGACGCCGCCGCGTTCGAGTTTGCGCGTGAGTGTGACCCAGATGCCGAGCCACGGGTCCCAGGGGTTGGTGCTGTCCAGCGGGTCGAAGCGGAGCATGTGGTCGGAGCCGCCGCCGATGGTGGTGTAGTCCATCCACGACTTGTAGGGCTGGAACCAGCGCATGCGTTTTGGTCCGAGCACGTTCAGCAGCGTGTGGCCGTCTTTCCAGAGCCACGCGGGTTGCACGTCCGCACAGACGCCGAGCTTCTTGCAGCGTTCGAGATTGTTCTGCGAGGGGAAGTTCGCGTGGGTGATGCAGTAGCGCATCTCTTTGATCGGCGTGAGGCGATCGACGAACTCGTAGGCGTCGAGCAGGTTGTCCATCGCGCCTTCGCCGGCGGTGTGGGCCGTCACCTGCCACTTGTGCTTCGCCGCTTCTTCCACCACGACCTTGAGTTGCTCCGGTTGGATGAAGAGCAGGCCGCGGTAGTCGTCTTCGGTGACGGTGTAGGTGGGGCCCTTCGGCCACGGTTCGCGCATGTAGGCGGACCCGTTGAGCATGCCGCCGTCGAGGAACATCTTGATGGGGCCGATGCGGACCCATTCGTCGCCGGTGCCGGTGGGCCCGCCACGTCCATCCTTGCCGGGAAGTTCCTCGAAACGGCGGGCGATCTCATCGCGGGTGCCGCCGGCTCCGAAGCTGCGGGCCACATTCACCCGCACGGTGAGTTCGTTGGCTTTCTGCAAGCCGAGGTAAAGGTCGAGGTCGCCGCGGCTGGCGTTGCGGTCGGCGATGCTGGTGAGCCCGCGCTCGTTGTAGAGTGCGAAGAGTTTCTTCACGGCGTCGCGGCGCTTCTCGGCGGAGAGGCCAGCCCCGTCCCCCGGTACGCCCTTGAGTACGCCGTAGGCATTGCGGAGCATGCCGGTCGGTTCGCCGGTCTTCGGATCCTTCACCACCATGCCGTTCTTCGGGCTCGGCGTGTCCTTGGTGATGCCGGACACTTTCAGACCCATGCTGTTCGTGATGCCCGCGGGGCCGGCGTGGTAGAGCACGGGATGGTTGGGCGAAACTTCGTCCAGTTCCGCCTTTGTGGGGAAGCGGGCTTCCTGGAGTCGCGTGGGGAAGACGTAGCGCAGCACGATCCATTGGCCGGCGGGAAGCTCCGCGGCTCGCTTCTTGATGTGGGCCTGCACTTCGGGAATGGAACGCAGCAGAGGCAGCGGATCGCCGGCTTCGCTGGTCGCGGCACCGGTTGGATGCGTGTGCGAATCGGAGAGCCCGGGCAGGATCGTCTTCCCGGCGGCATCAATCAGCTTCGTGTTCGGTCCCTTGCGCTTGAGTGCCTCGGCATCGGTTCCCACGAACACGATTCGGCCGTCCTTCACCGCGACGGCCTCGGCCACGGAGAACTTCGCATCGACGGTCACGACCTTGGCCTTGTAGACAATCAGGTCCGCGGGTTCGGCGGCGAGTGCGAGTGAAGGCAAGACGAGAAGCGAGACGGCGACGAGAAGGCGCTTCATGGTTCGCTCCGGAAGGGTAATTCCTGTTTAGCCGATGGTGAGGCGGAGGAACAGCAGAGGAACCTTTCTCGTGAGAACTATTAGTCCCGTTGCACCGATTGGGGCCAGTTCGCCGTCTTTAGTGAAGGAGCCGATTGTCGGTTGCCGATACCGTGAGGGCGGATCGTGCGGTCGCGCGGCAAGTTTTCGGGCCTAAGGTGGAGTTAACTTCATGCACAATCTCAACTTCCGTTTAAAAGTCGAAGGCCTCGATGAGCGTTGCTTGCCGAGCGTCACGCCCGACATGGTGCACACAGCATTGGTGCATCAGGCAGCCGTGACCGATGAGCTGCTAGGCGTGACGGAACATCTGAACGACGCGAAGACGAGGCGAACGCTCTCGTTCCTCGGCACGCATTTGCGAGAACGGGCGAATTCGAGCCAGGCCGACTTCGATATTCTCGCCGATCACCTGAGCAGTCTTCAGGCGCAACTTGCCGCGAATCCGAGTCAGGCTTCGACGTTGAACCCGCTGATCGGCACGATCGCGATGGCCGAGTATCAGGCGAGCATCAACATCGTCTACGCCGAGTACTACGCGCTGGCTTATGGCGCTCCGGCCCGCGTGCCGCCGCCGCCGCCGCCGTCTATCGACAACGGGGTGAACTTCGGCAATACGGGCCTGCCGTTCTCGCTCACCGATCCTGGGTTCGTCACGATCGCCAACGGCGTCCGCACCTTGGACGTCACTGCGGGCACCGGTACCACTCTCGCCAACGGCACGCGGTTCACCGCTCAGTACACCGGCTACCTGACCAACGGCACGATCTTCGATTCCTCGACTCGGTCCGGCAACCTCTCCGGTACCGTGGGCACGAACCTCGTCGCGGGTTTCTCGGCGGGTCTCGTTGGGATGAAGGTGGGCGGCGTTCGCCGCATCGACATCCCGGCCAGCCAGGCTTACGGGGCGAATCCGCCGGCCGGCAGTATGATTCCTCCGAACTCAGAACTCGTGTTCGAAGTCACACTGCTTTC
Source organism: Gemmataceae bacterium (assembly GCA_043744695.1). Classification (GTDB taxonomy): domain Bacteria; phylum Planctomycetota; class Planctomycetia; order Gemmatales; family Gemmataceae; genus Urbifossiella. The sequence continues at coordinate 5,542 of JAYTUG010000082.1, read as the reverse complement.
CTCGCCGTGACGCCACGCCGTTTGCGGCTTCGCGATGGAGAAGGTATGCCCGCTCGCATTGCCACAGTCGCGCCGGTTGCCGAGGAATCGGCGACCGGCAAGGTTGCGGAGATTTATGCGGACATTCGCCGCACGAAAGGGATCGACTTCGTTCCCAACATGTGGCGCGTGCTGGCCACGAATCCGGACCACCTCGAACTCGTCTGGGGTCGCCTCAAGGCGGTCATGCACCCGGAAGCGACCGGCCGTGCCGCGAAACTCTCCCCTCTCACTCGCGAGATCATCGCACTCGCGGTCTCGGCCACCAACGGCTGCTCGTATTGCGTGAACTCGCACACGGCGGCCGTTCGCAAACTCGGCCTGGATGTCGAGACGCTCGGCGAAGTGATGGCCGTCGTCGGTTTGTTCAACTCCACGAACGCAATCGCCGATGGGTATCAGATTGAACCCGACGTTCTGCCGCCCTTGGAGTAAGCACGGATGCGCTTCCCCTGCCTCGCGACGATTCTCCTCGCCTCGGCCTCACTCGCGGGTTGCAAGAGTTCGGACTGCGGTTCGCAAAGTTGTTCCAAGTCCGCACCGGTCGGCTGCGATGTCCGCAGCATGGACGATCTCGTTCGCATGAGCCGCTGCGACCTCGAGAATCTGTATCGCCACGCCGAGATGGGCGGGCCGCCGATGGGCGTTACCGATGGTCGAGCCATCGTGAACCCCGGTAGCCCCATCACCGTGCCCGCCGCGACCGTCACGCGAATCATTTGGCAAGGCAAGGTCTTCACTGAAGACAACATGATGGTGAACCGCGTGTTCGGGCTGCGTGCCATTCGCGCTCGCGTTTCCCCCGGCGAAAGCTGGCTCGACGGCAAGCCCTCGTTAATCCTCGACTACGCGGACACTTCGAAGATGTATTCGCACGTCCGCGATGAAGTGCGTGAAATTTCGCCCGGCCTCTACCTCGGCATCGCCTACCACCGCACTTCCGCCGGCCCGGAATTGAACAAGTTCTTTACCCTGGATTCCCGTAAGAATTAGACTTGTTCCGCGACCATGGTGGTTCAAACGCTTGCTCCTTCGCATCTGGAATCGTTGGTTCGGCGAACCACTCCGCAAGATCGAAGCGGAGTCGATGGCCTTTCGCGCCTCGGAGGCGGGGCAGGGGCTCGATGGGAAGTTGATCGCGGTCGTACTCGTCGCCGCGGCGTGCCTCACGATCCAGAATTACACGGCGTCCCCGGAGCGCATCGTCACATTTTGCGGGTGGGTCGCGGAACAAGTTTCCGGTCCGGACGCCAAGCAAGAAGTGGTGGGAACGCTGCTCGAATGGAGTACGGAGCAAGGCCCGCGGCTCACGTGGTTCGGAACCTGCCTCATCCTCACCTACACCGTTATCCCGCTGATCGCGATCAAGCTTTTCTTCCGCGAGCGCCTCCTCGATTACGGCCTCGGCATCCGTGGCGTCGTGGCGGACTGGCCCGTCTACGCCGCGTTCGCCGCCATCATGATCCCGCTCGTCTTCCTCTTCTCCGCCGAGCAGCGGTTCCAGGAACACTACCCCTTCTACCGCATTCAATCGCGGGATCAAGTGGGGGCTGTGTTCTATCGGTGGGAAGTGATCTACGCGATTCAGTTCATGTCGCTGGAGTTCTTCTTCCGCGGGTTCCTCGTCCACGGAACGAAGCATCGCTTTGGGGCCTATTCGGTCTTCCTGATGGTGATCCCTTACTGCATGATCCACTACATGAAGCCGTGGCCGGAAACGTGCGGTTCGATCTTGGCGGGCGTCGGCCTCGGCGTGGTGAGCCTCGTGACGCGTTCGATCTGGCCCGGCGCGGCGCTGCACATCTTCGTCGCCTGGGGAATGGATTTCTCGAGCCTCTGGCGAAAGGGAATGATCGGGTAGCCTTCGCATCGGCAGAGCCGCTTTTCCCAACGAAAAGGGGTGAAGATTCGGGCCAACTCTTCGACGATACGCTTCACCGAAATTCCAGACCCACACCTCAGCGATACACTATCCGCATGACACCGCACGAGGCCTTTTCCGAGGGTCGGCTCGCAGAAGCCATCACGCTGCAAGAAGCCATTGTTCGCGCCAGCCCGGACGCGGCCGCTCGGTTGTTCCTGGTGGAACTGTTGGCCTTCGCCGGGCGTCTCGACGAGATCGCCTCGCACCTCGCGATCATCGAGTCGGACGATCCGGCATGGCCCGCGTCGGCACGATCCTTCAAGCGTCTCATTCGCGCCGAGCGCCGCCGGTCGGTGCGGGTTCGCCGGCCCCTGATTCGGCCCGAACCGATCCCTCGCCACACGAAGGCTCACTGGCTCGCGATCCGTTCGCTGCGGCAAGGCGATTCGGCTACCGCGGTCCGGTGGACCGATCGCGCGGATTCGCTCGCGCCGGAAGTGCGGGGCTTTATCAACGGTCGGGAATTCGAAAGCCTTCGCGATGCCGACGACCGCTTCGGCTCGGTACTGGAGGCGTTCGCGGAGGGCCAATACGTCTGGTTCCCGTGGGAATCGGTGCAGCGCGTGAAGCTCGAACCGGCGAAGTTCGCGCTCGATCGGTTCGCGCGGCCCGCCGAGGTGCGGATCAAGGACGGCTCCGAGTTCTCGGTTCACCTGCCCCTCATTTATCCGCGTTCGCATCAAGCCGATGGCGTCTTCGCAGTGGGTTTGGAAACGGATCGCGTCTGCCCGGACGACGGCCCAATTTGCTGCATCGGCGGCAAATTGCTCCTCGTGGACGACGACGAGGTGCTGCTGAGTGAATGCCAGATGATCGAGGTGCGGTGAGTTCAAGAACCGAGCCGGCATTCCAGTAGCGTGAGCCGGCCCGTCGGCAAGATCGAGACTTCACCCACTTCGGCAGGGATCAACACCACGTCGCCCGCCACCAGGCCCTCGACATCCTCTCCCCATTCGATCTCGCTGGGTCCATCGGCTTCGAGCACGATGAGAATGCGGCACTCGCCCGGCGAACCGATCGTGATGCGTTTGTCCGGCGTCCAACGGTTCAGCGTGAAGTAGCGGCAATCGACGAGCTGCTCGAACTTCACACCTTCGCGCTCCTCCACCATCGGCGACACGGCTGAGCACGGTCCGCTTGCGAAGTTCGCCACTTCGAGCCCTTCCTGCACGTGCAGTTGCCGCGGCAGACCCGTCTTCGCATCGACGCGATCCCAGTCGTAGAGCCGGTAGGTGATGTCGCAGGTTTGTTGAACCTCGAAGAGCAGAATATCCGCGCCGATGGCGTGGACGGTGCCGGCTTCGAGGAAGACGCAGTCGCCGGGGTTCGGTGTGAAACTGTGGAGCGTCTGCGGGGTCGTCTTCGCTTCGAGCGCTCGTTCGAAGTCGGCCGCGGTGCTGCCCGTACGGAAGCCCGAGTAGATGCGGCTCGTGGCCGGGTTCGCGTCGAGCACCACCCAGGCTTCCGTCTTGCCGTTGGAGCCGGGCTGCTTCCTGGCGGCCTGTTCGTCGTCCGGGTGAACCTGGACCGAGAGTTCCTGGCGGGCATCGATGAACTTCAGCAGCAGCGGGAAGCGACCGTTGATCAGCTTCGCGGAACCGAGAATGCGTTCGGGGTTGCGTGCCAGTGCTTCGTGGAGCGTGGTGCCCTTCATGGCCCCGTTGGCGATGCGACTCGCGTGGCCTTCGACATCGCTGAGCACCCAGGCTTCGCCGATGGGCTCGTCCGTCGTCGCGGGCATTCGAAGGAAGCCGGGCAACCGCCGGCCACCCCAGAGGTTGTTCGTGAAGATCGGTTCGAACCGCATCGGATAAAGTGGAGACGGAATCATCGGGGAAGCCTTTCCGCGGAGAGGGACGAGGGTACGATATTCCGCACCGCGCGAACCGCCATCGCGAAGCCGCAATCGGCAAATCCATGAACGCTCCTTCCACCGATCGGTCGTTGCCGTGGCTCCTCCGGTTCGTCGGAGGCATCGAGTTGTTCGCGATCCCGTTCGTGCTTTTGCCGATGTCGTGGATGGCGGAAATCCACGCGAGCCTGCTCGGCCTCGGCCCGATGCCGCAGGCACCGATTGTCGATTACCTGACTCGATCGTTGTCGGTGCTCTACGCGGTTCACGGGGCGGTCGTCTTCCGCCTGTCGTTCGACGTGGTTCGCTATCGGTCGCTGGTGGGATTTTTGGGCTGGCTGCACACGGCACTGGGCGTTGCAATCTTGGCAATCGACCTCGCGGCCAGCCTGCCGTGGTGGTGGGTGATGGGCGAAGGCCCGGGCATCGCGGCGGGCGGTGCGTTGGTGCTGCTGTTGAACCGCGAACCGGTTAGCGAGCCAAGAGCTTGAGGAACTCGCGCATCCAAGGGGCGCTGTCGTGCCAAGTTCGGGCCGTGACGAGGTTGCCGCTGACGACGACCTCGCGATCGACGTACGTGGCACTCGCGAACTCGCAATCGAGCCGGCATTTGGCCACCGTGGTTACTTCGAACCCGCGAATCACGTCGGCCGCCGCCACGACTTCGATGCCGTGACAGACCGAGGCCACCGGCTTCTTCTCGGCAAACATCGCCCGAGTGATGCGAATGAGATCGGGGTCGTAGCGGAGGTACTCCGGGGCGCGACCGCCGGTAATCACCATCCCCGCGAACTCGCCCGGGTCGACGTCTCGAAACGCGACGGTGGCCTGAAGTTTGTAGCCGGGGCGTTCTTCGGTGATGTCCCAACCTTCGGGTCGTTCGTGGAGCACGAGGTGGTAGGCGCGGGCCTCGGGGCCACCGACGAGAACCTCGAACTCGGCCTCCTGAAGGCGGAAGAGTGGGTAAAAGGTATCGAGGACTTCGGCGGCGTCGCCGATGGCCAGAAGTATTTTCGGCATCGGAGTCTCCCGAGTTCGGGGTACGTTACAATCGCGTACTATAATAAAATGGCTCCGGAGGCTAAATTTCCACGGAATCCCGTCCGATTTGAGCTCAACCGGTGGCCGCGAGCCCAGGGTTCGCATTCAAGCATGCAGATTGTCGTAGCGCCGCCGAATGTGCCGCGTCGAGCTTGCAATGAATTTTCGGGAACTCAAGTCGCTTTGGTGAATGAGACCCGATCGGCGGACGTTCTCGTAGTGCGGGCTTCACTCCCAGTCTAGGCTTCATACGGAAGGTTCTGAATTGAGGCTTGACGGGAGGAAAGTAAAAGTTGTAAGAAAATTGTGGGAGGGAATCCGAACATTTTTCTTGACCGCGTTTGGCAATCTGGTAACTATGAAGATGTTTGGTGCTTCTTCTCAGTCTTGAGAGCCTCCGGGATTCCCCGGTTTCCGGCTTGTTATGTTCTCTTCTTTTCTTCGTTCGAGGTGTGTCATGCGTCCTCTTTCCGCTCCGCGAACCCGCAAGGGGTTCACGCTCATCGAGCTGCTGGTCGTGATCGCGATCATCGCGATTCTGATCGGCCTGCTCCTCCCCGCCGTCCAGAAGGTTCGTGAGGCTGCCGCCCGCAGTACTTGCTCGAACAACCTGAAGCAGCAAGGTGTGGCCATCCACAACTATGCGAGCGCGACCCAAGACAAGCTTCCATTCATGCTCGATTTCA
>JAYTUG010000081.1:0-10775 GCA_043744695.1 Gemmataceae bacterium | reverse complement strand
CCGCGACGTGGGCGTGGAAGCACGCAACACCCAGACGACCACTTTGGAAAAGAACGTTCGCATCCGCTTGCCGAAGGGCGAAACGCTGGACCCACCGGAACGGCAGGGCGAGTTCGCGGTCTATTCGTTTCCCGCGGGCTGCGAGCTTCGCACCGATCCGGTGAGCCGCTGGGCACTAGCCAAGGTGATCTCGATTTCGGTGCTGGGAATCTGTTTGTGGGGCACGCTGATCGGCTGCATGCTGCCGCTGGCATTTCGGCAATTCGGCATCGACCCGGCCTTGGCTTCGAGTGCGTTCGTGGCCACGTTCGTGGACGTGACCGGGATCTTCATCTTCTTCTCAGTCGCCAGTTCGCTCCTGATGTAGGAACGGACGCGATTTCGGCTCACGTATCGCGGGCCGCAGGCATACACTACATTATCGCATGGCGAACCCGCCGCTCACGTCTCCGGTGGAGGATCGACGTTGACGTTCGCGAAACCGAGGGCCGACGCCGCGTCGGCCCTCGAAACTGCTCGACTGCTCCTGGCTCGGCTCGCCGACCAGCCCGATCTCGCGCTGCCCGAGGTGTTCCGCCGGGTGTGCGAGATGGCGTGCGAAACCCTCCAGATTGAGCGCGCGGGCATCTGGCTCTTCGTCAACGGCGATCGCGTGCTCCGCTGCGTGAACCTCTTCGAGCGATCGCGGCGACGGCACTCGAAAGGCGCGTGCCTCGCGCTGGGAGAATGTCCCGTATTCCTGAAAGCTCTCGCGTCGGCACCGCTCGTAGCGTGCGAGAATGCGAGCTCCGATCCCCACGTAGCGGAACTGCTCGCCCCTTACCTCGCGCCCCTGAATATTGCTTCCGCCTTGTTCGTACCCGCGCTGCGCGACGGCCGCGCCTCCGGAGCGCTGTTCTTCGAACGAGTCGGGTCGCCGCGTGAATGGTCCGAATCGGAAAGAGCCGCGAGTCTGAGAATCGCGGACTTCGTGGTCGAGCGGATGAAGTCGGCGGAAGGCTCGTTGAGAACGGGGCCGCGCGCGCACTTCTTAGCCGGTCCGCCCGCAGTGCCGCCGAACGTCCAACTCGCCCACGACTTGAAGAACTTGCTGATCGAGATTGAAGTGCTGGCTCGAACTCAGGATCCGACCGGCTCGGCGGAACGATTGCAACGCATCGCCGAGGCGGCGGCTCGCGGAGGGGCGGCACTCCGCAAACTCACCGATTCGCAGGTCGAAACCGCCGAACACGAGACGCTGCGGGAAGCCGCGGACGAAGACACGGACGAACACCGTGCCCTGGCTCCCGCTACCGCTTAACGTCTATTTTCTGGCAGCAAGATACGCCACGAGGTCGCGAATCTCCCGGTCCGTCAACTTGTCCAACAATCCGTCTGGCATGATAGACGTCTTCAGCGGCGCGATGTCGGCAACCTCCGTCGCCAGCACCTTCACGCGCTGGCCCTTCTCGTTCAGGTAAAACGATTCGTCCAGGTTCGTGTGAACCAGCAGCCCGGTGAAGGTCTTGCCGTCGGTCGTTTCCACCTTCCACGTCTGGAAGTTGGGCGCGACCACGGCACTCGGCTGGAGGATCGATTCGACGATCCACTTGCGGTCGGTGCGGCCGATGAGGCTCAGATCGGGGCCGACATTCGCGCCGCGCCCTTCCACGCGATGGCAACTCGAACAGTTCGTGAGCTTCGCATTCTCGAAGATGCGACGCCCGGCCGCGGTATCAGCAGGGCCTTCTAGCAATTTCAGCCAGGCGTCGGTGTCCGTGGCGGCGGGCCGCTCGGTCTTGGCGAGTACGCGATCGGGCAGTGCTCGCTTCGCTTCCTCAACTAGCGTGACGTTGCCGCTTGCGACCATCTCCTTGAAGAACGCAGCATCTGGGGAGGTGATCGACGAGAGCGTGAGAATCGCTTGAGCGCGCACCGCAACGGGTTGCTTCGCATCGCGCGCAAGCGCGACAACGCTCGGTGCGGCCTTGGCGTCGCCGCGATCCTTCAAGGCTCGCAGCGCCTCGATACTCAAAAGCGTGGTGTCCTCGGCAAGCAGTGCCGTGAGTTGCTCCGTTTTGAGTTTGTTGCTCGTGGCCGATACGGATTGCACGGCCATGAGTCGCGTGGCGAGCGGCGCGGACTTGTCGAAGAGCTTGCCGAGGAAATAGTCGGCGAGACCGTCGTCGTTCACGGGTTTGTCGTCGAGGCGAGCCAGCGCCGTGGCGAGTGCGATGAACCCGCGCGGGTCGAGCTTGGGATCTTTGAGCATCTCGACGATCTGCGGGCGGAATTGCACGAGCTTTTCGTCGGAGACCCACTTCACGGCCAGGAAGCGGACATCGGGATCGGGGTCTGTGAGATAGCGAGTGAGCAAGACCTTGCGAATGGGCAACCGGTCGTCCGAGGCCTTCGCCGCGAGCAGGTAGCTCACCCGCTCCTTCGCCGTGGCATCGTCCGGCGGATACGGCCTGCGTGCTTGCCGCAAGATCGCGGCGTGGCGGAGGAACGGATCGGGGTCGGTGAGCAGCGAGCGATGCTGTGTGAGGCCGAGGTTGTCGCGGAGTCCGAAGAGCGCCGCGGCGCGAACCGCCGCAGGCTGTTTGGCGTCGAGGAATTCGCGCACATCCGCGCCGCGTGCGGCCAGGGCGTGCACAACCCGCTGGCGCAATCTCTCACCGATGTCCCTTTCGGCAATCGCGTGCAACTCGCTCTCGGGACAATGGGAATCGATGATCGCTGCCACCGCCGCCGCCTTGGATCGCAAGTCACCAGATCGCACCTCGTCACGCAGGTAGAGCCGCCCGTCGTCTGTCTTCACGAGCTCCCGCGCCGCGGCCTCCCGCGTCTTGCGGTCCATGCTCCGGAATGCTTCTTTCAGACCCTTCGGTCGCGGCTGAAGCTTCGCATCCTTCCATCGCACATGCCACACAGCACCCTTGCCGTGAAGTTCATAGCTGCGCGAGACCCAATCGCTGATGAACACGGAGCCGTCCGGCGCGACGCTCAAGCCGGAGGGGCGGAACTCTTTGCCCCCCTGGATGAACGGCCCTCGATGGGCGGCAACACTGGCCCCGTTCTGGAGCACAAGATACCGTTCGACGCGGTGATCCGCCCAGGCCGGCACGAGCAGGTTGCCGCGATACTCGGCAGGCAAGCCGTCCGATTCGTAGCTGATCACCTCGCAGGGCGATTCGCCCGTACCCGCGACGTACGGTAGGGTGCCGGGCAGTTCGCCATTCCACGCTTGAAAGACGTGCCGGCCAGCGCGGCCATAGCGGAACTGGAAGCCGTAATCGCCACCTTCCACCACGTGAACCAGGCGGCAGGGCGGCGACGAATCGGGATCGTTATCGACGACGAAGAGCCGGCCGAAGATGTCGTAGCCCGCACCGAATGGGTTCCAGAAACCCGTGGCCACGCGGCGAAGTTTCTTGCCGTCCGCGGTGCAGTGGAAGATCTTGCCGCCTTCGGTGTCGGCGATCGTGATGCCATCCGAACCGATCAGCTTGTAACTGGCACCGAGGTTCTCGCCCATGCCGAAGGTGAGGTTGCCTTTTGAATCGAAGGCCAGGCCACTGAGGCCGTTGTGCGGGTAGTTGCCGGTCGTTTCGAGGAAGACGATGCGCGTCTTCTCGTCGGCCTTGCCGTCGCCGTCGGTGTCGCGGAGCCGGATGATTTCGTTCCGCGTGGCCAGGTAGACCGACCCATCGAAGTGGACCGCGAGGTCCATCGTGTGGTCGGTGCCTTCGTAGAAGTTGGTGAACTTGTCGGCTTTGCCGTCTCCGTCGGTGTCTTCGAGCATCCGGATGCGATCGTGCTTCGGGCCGTCGTATTTCGCGGGGCGGAAGTGCGTGTGGCTCTCGACGACGAGCAACCGGCCCTTCGAGTCGAAGTCCATCGCGATGGGATGCACGATGTCCGGTGCGGCGGCGAAGAGTTCGACGACGAGCCGCAGATCGGCGGAGGTGGGAGCGTCTGCCGCGGACGCGGCGGTGCCGAACAGGACCGCGAGCAGTGAGAGGTTGCGAGCCACGACGATCTCCCAATATCGTTAGCCGGACGCGCAAGCGACGGACAAGCCCACCGTCGCTCGCAGGACTTATGGTATTCTGAACGGAGTTCAGCGGATCGGGAAAGTCGCGTATCAAATCATCGTCGTGCGGCAGATAAGAGGTAGAGGGTGGGCCGGGACGCCCGCCGAGGGAGGAACATGCCGACCCGCCTGACGACCAGCGCGATCCAACACCGTTACGGGGCGGGGCTGCGCGACGGCGAGCTGCTCGGCTACTTCATCGAACGTCGCGACGAAGCGGCCCTGGCCGCCCTCATCGAGCGGCACGGCCCGATGGTCAAAGGGGCCGCAATTTAACCGGCAAGGGGCGGGGCGGATTTTCGGGGTCGGGCGGGACGAGCCGTTGGGAAGTTCCCACCCTGAGTCAGCGTAAGGCCGACTGCTCTTTCCGACTGAGGAGGGCGTCCACCGACCACGGCCCAGCCCCCGTGATGAACAGGAAGATCGAGCCGAGTAGCATCGAGTAATCGGTGCGAATGCGGTTCGCCATGAACCAGAAGCCTTCCTTCTGGAGTACCGGCAACTGTGTGGTGTAGATGGCGACCAGCATGATGATGAACGTCGGGAAAACCGCCAGCCGGGTAAGCAGGCCGAGCAGGATCAGCACGCCGCAGACGATCTCGAACACCCCAACGAATGGCCCGAAGAACTCAGGGGACGGGATGCCGAGAGTAACGAACCGCCCCGCCCCACGGATGTCGGGGTAGAGGAACTTCTGAATGCCTTCCGACAGAAACACACCGCCCACAATGAGCCGGATGAGGACGACAGCGGGCGGGGCGTCCGTCGCCAATAACTTCTTGAACAGAGACATGCAGTTCCCTCCGGTAAGCCATCTGCCACTTTGGAGGGAGCGTCGTCTATCTCGCCTTGCGGATCAAGGCCAAATTCCCTCTACTGCGGCCTTCCCACGGGTCGTTAATGCTCCTATACCGGGGCCGTTGCTCGGCTGCTCCTGGTCGTACTCTTCGCCCTGGTGACAGCCGTGGCAAATCCAGCCCATCGGACGACCGTGGCCGAAGTCGAGCGGTTCGCCGAGATTCTCCAGAACGATTTTACAAACCCCTAGCGCCCGTGGTAAAGTCCTGGGTTCGATCAGACCACCAGGAGAACCAGACCATGAAGAAGACCGCAGCCGCCGTGTTCGTCGTGTTTCTCGTGACCGGATGCGACAAGGACAAGGGCATCGGGATTAGCACGAGCAACGACCCGCCCGTGAAGCTGACCGCCCGTGAACTCTCTGACGCCTACAAGATCGGCAAGAATTACGACGGCAAGCGGGTAGAAGTCACGGGGTTCGTCCGGGCCGTGGAAGCTGACCGCAGCAACGGAAAGGCAACTCTTGAAGGGGGCGACGAGTTCACGGCCCGCATCGACGTTCACTTCACCGGCCCCATAAGTGGCGTCAGCCGGGGCGATACGATCACCGTGACCGGGACCATGAAGGGCAAAATCAAATCAGACTTCGGGGACGTGCCGACCATCACCGAAGCCAAGCTGGGGACCGTCCAGAAGAAGAAGGAGGACAAGAAATGAACGACCTGGAAGCCATCCTAGACCGTGTGGAAATCATCGAAGGCGAAATCGCAGAAGCCGAATTCGATCAGGACACCAGAGCCGTAGTCAGACTGACGGCTAAACTGGATCAGGCCAAAGCCGAAGTCCGGGACGGTCGATCCAACTGCGGCCCTCGTGCAGCAACTCGGCGACCCGGACTTCGCGACCCGCGAAGCCGCGGCGTTTGCCAAGTCGAAGACCTGGCTCGCCGATCAGAAGCCGAAGCCGGCCGCGCCGCCCGGGTATGTGGTGGACATTCAGTTCAGCCCGGACGGCAAGCACATGGTCATGGTCGCCGGTGGGAAGGTGACACTATCCGTGGCCGATCTCAGGGCCTGGCAGACCGGGTTCGGGCCGGTCGTCCTGACGACGGCCGGCGACGGGGCCGGGTTCTCAGCCGACGGCAAGACGCTGTTCGTGATGGGGCCGAAGGCCGTGACGGTCCACGACGCCGCGACGGGCAAGGAAACGAAATCGTTCCCGCGGCCAAAGACGAAGTGGGGCTGGAACCTCGTCAGCTTCAGCCCGGACGGCACGCGGTATGCCGCCCATTTCGGGTTGTTCGCGGGGGTGTACGACGTGGCCACCGGCTTCGAGCCAGTGCGGCTGGACAAACAGTACGAGATGGCGGCCTACATCACCGGCTCGACCGGCAGGCAACTGCTCTGGTCGCCGGACGGCAAGCAGGTGGTCGCTGTCGGCGTGCTGGTGAACGAGGGCGCGAAGGGGGCGGCTGTGTGGGACGCCGGGACCGGGAAGCGGCTCCATGCGTTCGAGGCGAACTCCACCGACGGCCCCCGCGCCTTGGCGTTCAGCAGCGACAGCAAGCAGATCGCGGTCGGGTTCGCCAAGCATGTGAGCACTTTCGACGCGGCGACCTTCAAGGAGGTCAAGAACCTCGGCGACACGCCGGGGTCGGGACCGGTCACCGCTCTGGCGTTCAGCCCGGATGGCAAGCTGCTCGCGGTCGGGTTCCGCCTGCCGATGATCCACGGCGGGGAGAAGGTGCCGCGCGTGATCGGGCACAAGACGGAGGTGCAGCTGCTTGACCTGGCAACGGGCAAGGAGCTGAAGCGATTCGACGGGTTCGAAGGTGTGAATCACATGGGGGCGACCGAGCTACCGGTGTCGGTCCTGGCTTTCAGCCCGGACGGCAAGAAGTTGGCCGCCGGCACCGGTATCCCGGCCTTGACCCCAATCCCGCCGGACAACGCCCCGAAGACCGGCGAGGTCAAGGTGTTCAACACCGATCCAGCCGTTGCCCCGAAACCGGCTGCCCCGTTCCTGGTCCTGACCGTCCGCGGGTTGGACGACTCCCGCTCGCCTTACACGCTCACCGAGTTCGACGCGAGCGGGAAGGTTCTGTGGAGCGTTACGCCGGGGGCGGACGTGGCGGAAAAGCCAAAGCTCGGCGCTACCCTGATCGATCTGAAAAATCGAGAGACCCAGCAGGCAGTGATCGCCGCGGCGCGCGAATACCTGACCCGCGTCAAGAAAGACCCGAACGCCCCTCGCGACCTCCGGGTGCTGTTCGACAACGACGCTCAGATCGGCGGGTTCTCCATCGAGGCGTTGAAGTGTTGCCAGGAAGCGGGGTTCGAGAAGATCCAGTTCACCGGATACATTCCTTTCGGCGGGTTCATCCCACTACTGAAACCGGGGGCGGACGGGGAGGCCGAGGGCTACAAGCGGTACAAGGGGGAAGTCGTCGATACGAAGAAGTTGCTGACCGACTACGCCGAGGCCCTCCGGAGCTTCTGACGAACGCGGATTGGGTAGAGCAGCGGAGCGGGAGGATGGTCGTTTCCGGAGCGAGTAAGGGACGCGGAGCGTGGGAACGAGAAAAGACCTACCGATTTGGCATAGGTCGCCAAAAGGGATAGTGGCGACCTTGGCGACCTTGGCGGCCTCACTCGGGCCGGTGGGCGACGGCCATCATGCAATCGCTCATGCCGACCGCGTAGCAGCCCCAGGCCACGGCCTTCGCGATCGGCTTGAACCGCAACAACTTCGCGAACGTGCTGCCGCGGCCCTGCTTCACGGCCAATTTCGCGCTCGAACGCAGCCAGTCGCCGTGGCGCAACATGCGAACCGATTCCATTTGGAAGCCCGCCGTTTCGAGCATTTCGCGCAGCGACTTCGGGTTGAAGTGCGTGAGGTGCCGCGGCAAATCGAGCCCGAACCACGATTGCCCGAACCAGTAGAACGGCAGGCTCTCGATGTTCGGCATCGCCACGATCAGCTTCCCACCGGGTGCCAGCAATTTGTAGGCTTCGCGCAGGATCGTCATGGGTCGATGCACGTGCTCCAGCGAGTGCCACATGGTGACGACATCGAACGTACCGGGCCGCAGGTCCGGATGCGGCAGCGAACCGGCCAGTGCCCGAAGCCCGAGTTCTTCTTCGATTTCGCGAACGGCCCCAACCGCGGCATCGAGCCCCGTCACGTTCCAGCCTTGATCGGCCATGCGCTTCAAGAAACTGCCGCCGCCGCAGCCGAAGTCGAGCAAGCGCCCGAGGCCGTGCCAGGGAAGCGTGCCGCGGCGTTCGTTGCAGGGTCGGCCGAACAAGCGGGACCAAAGCGGCCGGGCGGCGCGCGATTGCTCCATCTTGCGAGGGCGGCGATGCGGGCGGTAATCCGCGGGATAGAAGCGACCGATGGTTGACGGCGATGGTCGTGGATTGGTGTAAGTGAGGCTGCAGTGTTCGCAGCGAACGACGGCGAACCAAAGCCCGTCCCGATCGGTTGGCGTTGGGTCCGGAGCTTCGAGTACGAGGGCGGGCGAGTCCGAGCCGCAGAGCGGGCAAGGCGAGTCGTCCCACGCCACGGAGGAATCGTGTGCGAGGGGCTCGTCGAGGAACGCCGTTCGGTTGAGTATCATCGGCGAAAGGCCCACGGGAAGCCGGACAGTGAGGCGAAGAATAGCCCGTGGGGAATGGGTGCGTCAATCGCAACCGAGCAGTTCCGGAGCCCGGTCGGCGGCTCGAATGCGTGCCAGCCAAATTTGAAGATTCGCCGCCCGTTCCTTCGCGGCCCGCTCGGCTGCTTCCCACAAGACCAGTTTGAAGTGAACCGCCTCGCCCGGCCGCAGTTGAGCCAACACGTCCAGGTCGGCGCGAATGGCGTGGGCGATCTTCGGATAGCCGCCGATCGTCTGGCCATCGACACCGAGCACCACAGGCAGGCCATCGTTGGTAATCTGGACGGCACCGGGAGCGACCGCCTCGGAAACGACTTCACCGGGCTTCCGCGCCAGCGGCTCACCCTGGAGGCGCAGGCCCATTCGGTTGCTGGCCGCAGACACGACATAACTTTGCGAGAAGAAGCGCTCGTCTGGAAACCAATCTCGTTGCGGGCCGGAGAGCACGCGGAGCGTTTTCCCGAGCAGGTCAGGCGGCCCAGTTGATTGCAGCGAGGAGAACCCAAGCCCCCTCGGTTCGCAGTGGCTCGGACCGCACGTCAGCCATTCACCGGCGTTCAGCGGTTCGAGGCTCGATCGGCTTCCGAGAACCTCCGCCGCCTCAAATCCACCCGCGACGCAGAGGTATCCGCGAACGCCCGATGCCGGACCGCCGATGCGAAGCATTTCTCCGGCCCGGAGCGTGAACGTGGTGCCCGCCGGGATTGGTTTCTCGTTAATGGCGAGCGTGAAGGGCGCACCGAAGACGACGCCGGCCACGGAGTGTTGAGCGAGCAACGTCGGCCCAGCGAGGGCCAATTCCAGCGCGAGCGCGTCCGGTGCGTTGCCGACGAGCGCGTTGCCAATCGCGAGCGCGGCGCGATCCGCGGCACCCCCGACCGGCACGCCCAGCGACCGCGAGCGCGGCCGGCCCGCATCGACGAGGAGCGAAAGCAGCCCCGGCTTGATCAGTTGAAGGGACATGAAAGTACGAGTGGTGCGCTCACCGATTTTGGAACAGCACATCCATTGGCGAGCCGGTGTTGACGCGGGAAGGCCGATTCAACGGATCGCGCAGTTCGGCATCCGCGGCTACTCCGAGAGCTCGATAGATCGTCGCTCCCACGTCGTAGGGCGTGTACGCCGTCGAGATGGGATGGCCGCCGACCTTGTCCGACTTCCCGATGATGCGACCGCCTTGAACGCCGGCACCGGCGAAGAGCCCCGAGTAGCCGTACGCCCAGTGGTCGCGGCCGGAGATTTTCTCGCCGGGCAGTGTCGAGATCTTCGGCGTGCGGCCGAATTCGCCGAGGGCCGCCACGAAGGTCTGTTCCAACAATCCTTCCGAGGCGAGGTCGTCGACGAGGGCCGCGAGACCCTGATCGAGCCAGGGAAGTAGACGGGTCTTCAAGCGGCCCCAGTTGTCCACGTGCGTGTCCCAGGTTTGCACGATGCCCATGTTCGCCTGCACGATCGGCACGCCGGCCTGGATCAGTCGGCGAGCCAGGAGCAGCGATTGGCCGAACTGGTTGCGACCGTAATTGTCGCGGACCTTCACCGGTTCGAGGTCGAGACGAAAGGCACTGGCCACGCGGCCCGAGGAGAGCAGTTCGAACGCCCGCTGCTGATGCCCGCGAAACGTAGGATCGCCCGTGCCGGTGGAATCGAGACGTTCCAGCAGCCCGCGACGGCCATCGATCCGGTTTGCGTCCAAGCCTTCCGGCAGGGCGAAGGCATCCATGCGGAAGTTCGGCGAGTTCGGATCCTGCGTCACGAACATGGGGTCGTTGTTCGGTCCGAGGATGCCGGCGTGTTGGCCGGGCCAAGTGAGCGAACCCTCGATCAGTGCGTGCGGGAGCGTCACGCCATTTGGGACGCCATCGTGGCGCGGGCGGAGGTGGTTCAGGGCCGCGGCGTAGCAGGGCCAATCGCGGCGCGAAAGTACGTTATCGAGGTCCGAGCCGCGCTGGTTCGGCATGGTCATGCCGGTGAGCAAGCGGTGCGTACCGGGCAGATGGCCGTTCTCGCCGTGCGAAAGCGACCGGACGAGTGCCCAGTGCTTCATGCGGGCCGCGAGCTTCGGCAGGTGTTCGCAAATCTGGATGCCGGGAATCGCGGTGGAGGCGGGCTTGAACTCGCCGCGAATCTCGGCCGGTGCCTCCGGCTTCATGTCGATTGAATCGAGGTGACTGAGCCCGCCGGTCAGGTTCACGAGAATGACGGACTTCGCCTTGCTCGTGGAACGCGCCTCGGCGGCCGGCGCGG
>JAYTUG010000080.1:0-2762 GCA_043744695.1 Gemmataceae bacterium | reverse complement strand
CTATGACAAGGCGTTGTCACTCGATGAAGTTGCCGCATCGTTCGCCGCCGGCCCGCAGTTCATTAGCGAAGTCGAACTCCAAACGAAATTGACGCCCGAAGACAACAAGCAACGCGGAATCGTGAAGCTGAAGATGGACTACGTCCTGACGCAGAGAAACTTCGCCAAG
The DNA here is from genome assembly GCA_043744695.1 of Gemmataceae bacterium. Taxonomy (GTDB): domain Bacteria; phylum Planctomycetota; class Planctomycetia; order Gemmatales; family Gemmataceae; genus Urbifossiella. The sequence goes on along the minus strand of JAYTUG010000080.1, from coordinate 2,593 downwards.
CTCGGTGCGGGTGAAGCCGTTTATTCAAATGTGCCACTGAACCCAGGCGTCACGCGGTTCCTGAATCGCGGGCAAGTGGAGCAACCCGGCGAGATCGTTGCGCCGAGCGGGCTTCCCGCGCTCGCCGCGACGAACTTCAACTTCGGTTTGGCCGCCGATTCGCCCGATGCCGATCGCCGCAAGAAACTCGCCGAATGGATCGCGTCGCCGAACAATCCGCTGTTCGCTCGAGTGATCGTGAACCGCGTTTGGCACCATCACTTCGGTGCGGGGTTGGTCGAGACGCCGAGCGATTTCGGCTTCAACGGCGGCCGCCCGAGCCACCCGGCATTGCTCGACTGGCTGGCCTCAGAATTGATCGAGCCCACGGACGGACGTCCGTGGGCGCTCAAACGCCTCCACAAACTCATCGTTACGTCAGCCACGTATCGCCAGTCTTCGACACCCAACAAAGCCACCCTCGCCATCGACGCCGACAACCGCTTGCTCTGGAGGATGAAACCGCGACGTCTCGAAGGCGAAGCCGTGCGCGATTCCATGCTCGCGGTCTCGGGACTTTTCAACCGCACCATCGGCGGTAAGGGTTTCTCCGACTACAAGGAACGGAACTTCAACGGCACGGCCTATTACGATCCGTTCGATCCGGAAGGGCTCGAGTCGCAGCGGCGCAGCATCTATCGCTTCCTCCCACGCGGAAGCAACACCGGCCTGCTCGATACGTTCGACTGCCCCGATCCCGCGTCCGCGGCACCGCGCCGAGCCATCACGACGACGCCGTTGCAAGCGCTCGCCTTGTGGAACGGCGGCTTCGCCTTGCGGGCTTCCGGTGCCTTCGCCGACCGCGTGTCCAAGGACTTCCCCAACGACATTCCCAAACAAGTGACGCGATCCTGGCAACTGGCTTTCGGCCGCGATCCGACCGTAGCCGAACAGCCACTCGGCGAGAAACTCGTCGCCGAGCACGGCTTGAAGGCACTCGCTCGCGCGCTGTTCAACGCCAACGAATTCTTGGTGGTGGAGTGAGGTGCTATTTGTCCCTGAGTCGCGAACCGTATAATACTTTTGTCCATCAAACGATGGGCACCTTTGATCTAGGGGGGCGATCTGGTATCGACCGGGTATCGGAAGTGTTCGGTGGCGTGTCGTGGTTGATCAGCTGGCCACGTAAAAAGCCGATCAAAATTTAACTGCTGAACCGCAGTTCACCCTCGCGGCGTAATAACCCGTGAGCCGTTTCGCATGCTTCACCCGAGAGCAGGCGATTCGGACGCAATTCGGGATCGCGGGAACCTGAGGAACGGAGACGCTATCCGTTCCGCCTCGGCGGCGGTTCTCGCTAAAAAACCTGGCCGATAGCGAACCGGAAATCTTGCCTGCTGGAGTTCCGGAAAGCGAACGCGAGGCCGTCTTCGGATGGGCTTCAACTGTAGGCGGGCTACACACGTAGATGCCGGCGCGGAAGTACGACGGGACCCGGGTTCAATTCCCGGCGCCTCCACTCAACGGCTTGCGGCGAAATCCGCAAGTCGTTTTCATTTTCCACCTTACGAAAATTCTCATCGCGTCACTCCCACGAATAATCGCACGGTGTCCTTGGTGGCAGAGGTGATCGGCAATTTCCAGCCCACGATCGGCGTGCCCTTCAGGTTCAGATGGCTCGTCATGTACTGTTGGCGACCGGTCGCCGGGTCGCGGGCGAAGGACTCCGTCGGCAGCGGGCGGCCGTCGGAGCCGATCAGCACCCACAACTGCGGGGCTCCGCCCGGGCCGCCGCCGAAGATCAGGTCGGCGAAGCCGTCGCCGTTCACATCGCCCGCCGCCACGAACACGCCGTTTCGCAACGTGGTCGCGTCCGATCCGGGGAATGCGAAGAAGTCTCCGATCAACCGAGTCGGCGTGGCGAACAGCGTGGTTCCGTTGAACAGCGCCGTGCGCGGTCCGCCGAGGAACCCCGCGCTCACCGCGAGGTCCGGTGTGCCGTCGTGGTTCACATCGCCGAGCGCGGCGCGGGCTCCGCCGCGGAAGTTCGGGTCGTCGATTCCGAAGAAGTTGGCTCGAACCTGCACCGTTCCGTTGGCCAGAAGCGAGAAGATGCTGACGCGCGGCCCGCCGCCCTGATCCGGCGTGACGATGAATTCGGCGCGGCCGTCGCCATCGATGTCCGCCGCGGCGAGGAACCCTCCGCCGGTGAAGTCCCCGCTGAACGGATCGAATGGCGCGACGAGAACCGTGCTGTTGTTCAGGCCGGACACCACCGCCACGCGGATCGGCGTGCCGGGGCCGGTGACGAGAATGGTGTCGGCGAAGCCGTCATTGTTCACGTCGGCGGTCGCGGTGCGGACCTGCCCGGTAAACCCTGCGAACGGGGTGATCGTGGCCGCCGGCGTGGTGCCGAACGTGCCCGCCGCGTCCGGCACGAACAACGGCACCGCCCCGTTCACCCCGCCCACCGCCAAACGCGTTGGGGGCAGGTCAGTGATGGCGATGTTCTGACTGGTGGTCGCGCCGAGGGCGATGTTCGCGGACGGGTTCGAGATCGTCAGCGTCGCCGTCTCGACCGCCTCGACCAGCGCGTCGTTCACCACGGTGAACG
>JAYTUG010000079.1:0-2764 GCA_043744695.1 Gemmataceae bacterium | reverse complement strand
CGGCACCGGGCCGGCCCAGGGCCTCGTTCAAATCCGCGACCATGAAGGCACGAAAGATCACTTCGTCGCTCACGCCGCCGTCGATGTGGAGTTCTTCGTATTTGCGGCCGTCGATTTCGGTCTCGATCCGCACGGGCGGAAAGACGCCGGGGACCGAACTCGAAGCGAGGACGATCTGGCGGTAAAGCGCGGCGGATTCGCACGTGCCGCGGGAGGCAATTGCGCCCATGTCCCAGATCACGAGGCGGTGCGTGTCGATATTCGTGGTGCCGATGTAGAGCCGTCGACCGTCCGCGTACGCCGCGGCGACATCGGCGAGTACGGACGCCGTGATTTCTTTCTCGATCAAGCGTTTCAATGGGAGCGAGTTGTAGAGCGAATCCGCAAATGGGATGCGGACGAGCGAGCGGGTGCGGAGGATGTCGCGCCGGGTGACGCCGAGCATGTTCGCACGAAGTCGGTCATCGTAGGTGGGGCCGAGAAAGGCGTAGGTGGCGATGAGCCCGCCGGTGCTGATGCCGGTGACGACGTCGAAGGGAGGCCGTTCGCCGGTTTCCGTCCAACCGCTGAGCACGCCGACGCCGAAGGCACCGTACATGCCGCCACCGGAGAGGGCCAGGAAGTTGTACGGCTTCAACCCGACGGGTTGCTTCTCGGCAATTCGCTTGCGGAACTCGGCCTCCACGGCACGAATCGCATCGGGGTCGGCCTTGGCGTGGGCGTTCGGGGTTGCCTCGAGGTCGATGAGGTTGCGGCTCGAGGAGATGGAAATCGGAACGCAGTTGCGCCGCGCGCAGCCGGGGACTGCGACTACGGCCAAGATCAACAGCAGCACGAACCGGGTTCCCATCCCTGACCCCCGATAATCTCGAACTCTTTGGGTGGCACCGTGCTTCCAGCCGGTGCTGCCGAATCGCTTGTGTTAGTGGGCTTCGCACTGTTCGGGCGGCGGCGCATCACTTTCGAAGGTGTCGATCACTCCACAAATGGGGCACGAGACGGTGCCGCCGCCGTTCTCGGTGGGATGGTTGATGGTCCGTTCGCCACACTGCCCGCAGGAGCCAGAAAACCGCGAGCTCGGCGGCTGGTAGTTCGCGGGCAATTCGCCGGCGAACTGCAAAATCTGCTGCGCGCCGAGCAACTTCCGGTGCTTCAAACGCACGTAATCCACAAGCGGGAACGCCGCTTCGGCCTTGCCGACGTTCGCCGCCCACCACTCGGACCACGGCGGCACGCTCAGTGGCTCGGCAATCGCCCGACGAAAGTAAGCCAGGCATTCTTCCACGTGCGCCCTCCGGGGTGCCATCACTATTGAGCGGGCACCGGATTCAACCCATGCTAGCCAGCCTGTCGCGCAGTTAACAATTGTATCGACGTGAGAAGTGGGGGAACTTGAACGGGATGCACAGGTGCGGACGGCTCCGCGAGAATGAGCCTCGCGAAGCCGCAACGCGATTCAATAGACGCCGCCTTCTTCGATCTTGGCGGGGCCGGTCGCAGTGCCACCGCCGTAACGGGCGTGCCAGCCTTCGGCCGCTCGCAAGTCGTGGAGTTCCGCGAGGCTGTAGCCGTACTTCGCAAACCACGGCGTGCCGCCCTTCACAATCGCGTCGGTCTCCTTCACGCGGCGCACGCACTCGGTCTCGGCAAACTTCTGTCGTTCGGCAGGCGAGGTAAACGTGAAGAACTCTTTCCAGAAAGCCCGGCCGCCGAGGATGCCGCTGGCGCCCGCCGCCATCGCCATCTCGACCTGCTTCTTGTACTGCGGGTAGTCCACGCCCGCGCTCAGGAGCACCCACGGCTTCGTGCAAACGTCGTTCAGCTTCTTGAGGTTATCCTTTAACTGCGAATCGGTCTCGACTCCGAACGTGCCGGGGAACTCGGACTTGTAGACGTCGCAGTAACGGCTCAAGATGCGCGCCGATTCGATGACCGTCTTCGCCTTGCGCTGGAGCTTGCTCGGGCTGTCGTCCTTCTCGCCGTTGTAAGCGAAGTGGATCGGCTCCAGCAGAAAGAGAATGTCGTTCTTGATGCAGGCGTCGTAAATCTGGCGCGTGAACTCGAAGTTCTTCTCGGCGGAGTCAAACTCGTCGGGCTCGAACTGCGCGAGCAGTTTCACGGCGTCGGCACCGCAGCGTTTGATCTTGGCGACGCCCCAGCCCGGCTCCACTTCCCCGCACGGAGCACCGGCGGCATTCTTCTTCGCCCCAGACATCTCGACGCGGATCAAGAGGCCGGTGCCCGCAGGCACGGCGTTCGCCGCCACCGTGCTCCAGTAGCCGTAATAGCCATCCACGAGCAGGCCCGAGCAGTGCGGCGAGAGCGCCCGCGAGAGCATCACCTTCGCGTCGGAAATCTCGGCGTAGGAGGGATCCTTGCCGCTCGCCGCTTTCATCATCGAAATCATGGAACTGTTCTGGTCGGTGGCGACCATGGTCAGCGTGCCGTTCGAGTTGCTGATGCGTTGGAGCCCGCGCAGTTTGCCGGGCGTGAGACCGAGGCCGAGCAGGCGCGTGACGGATTGCGGAGTGGACATCGAGGCAATACTCCCGGTGCGGGTCGGAGAGGTCGGTGGAATCTTACTATTAAGGGATGGGGCGAACAGGTTGGAGAAGAGCCCAAGGGTTCGCCGGCTCGTTCAACCTTGCCAGAGCTTGCGATCCAGGGCGCGGAAGCCGATGGCCTCGGCGATGTGGTCCTGCGTGATGCGTTCGCTGCCCGCCAAATCCGCGACGGTGCGGGCCACGCGCAAGATGCGATCGTG
>JAYTUG010000078.1:0-2786 GCA_043744695.1 Gemmataceae bacterium | reverse complement strand
GGTCGAACTTGTGGTTGTGGCACTCGGCACACATGATCGTGCCGCCGAGCCAGACCTGGCCGTAGTTGCGAACGCGATCGGAAGAGTATTTCGCGATGTATTCTTCCGCCTGGGCCCCGCCCTCCTCCGTCGTTTGAAGCAAGCGGTTGTAGGCGGTGGCCACGCGCTGCGAACGAGTCGGATTTGGCAACAGATCTCCGGCCAATTGTTCGACCGTGAACTGGTCGAACGGGCGATTCGCATTGAACGAGTCGATCACCCACTCGCGGTAGGGTGCGACGTTGATCTCGTTGTCGCTGTGGTAGCCGGCCGAGTCCGCGAAGCGAACGAGGTCGAGCCACCAGACGGCCATACGTTCGCCGTAGTGGGGCGAGGCGAGCAGCCGATCGACGAGCTTCTCGTAAGCCGCGGGAGACTTGTCTTCGACGAAAGCCTTCACCTCGTCGGGTGTCGGCGGAAGGCCGGTGAGATCGAGCGCGAGCCGGCGAATGAGCGTGGCGCGATCCGCCTCCGCACTTGGGGCAACGCCTTCTTGCTTCAAGCGATACTGGAGAAACGCATCGATCGGGTTGCGAAGCCCGGCCGCTTTCGGAACTTCGGGGCGCATCAACTTCGCGAACGACCAGTGTTCCGAGTACTTTCCGCCTTCCGCGATCCACTGCTTGAAGAGCCCGATCTGTGCAGGCGTGAGCGGCGGCTTCTTCGACTTCGCCGGCGGCATCACTTCATCCGCATCTTTCGAGGTGATCCGCGCGAGAAGTTTGCTGGCCTCCGGCTTGCCGGGTTCGATCGCGCCGCTCTTGACCGCGACCTCGCGAAGGTCGAGCCGCAGGTCGGCCTTGCGAGCTTTCTCGTCCGGACCGTGACAGGCGTAACATTGCGTGGCGAGAATCGGGCGAATGTCCCGATTGAAATCGACTGGGGCAGCAATCGCTGCCGAGCCGGTGAGCAGGAGGAATGTACACGCGAGTAGGATTGTTTTTCGCATGAGCGGTACTTGCGAGCGGGAGCGTGGGGAGTGAGGTAGGAATTGTATCCGAAGTTCGCTGGAGTTCACTTGAAATGACCGCTCGGCGGCAGGCTTGTCGTTCTGCGCTCGGTGCAAGGCTGGTACAATACCCTAACAAGATGCCTCATGCGAATGGAGGGCTCGGCGTGGGCCAGCGAGTTGCACTCGGTTTAGCGAACGAATTCCCCGAGGGCGGGAGCGTCGTCGTCACCGTCAATCAGAAGGACGTCGCCGTGTTCAAGTCGAACGGCCAGTTCTTCGCGATCGACGACCTCTGCCCGCACATGGGAGCTTCCCTCTCCGGCGGATTCGTCGAAGACGGGGTGGTGACGTGCCCGTGGCACTACTGGCGATTTCGACTTGCCGACGGTGCCTGGGCCGACAACCCGAAGATCAAGACGGGCTGCTACGCGGTTCATTTGGTCGGCGAGCAGGTCGAACTCGAACTGCCCAATGGGAAGACCTGTTAGCAGAGCTTCCGCGCCATCACGATCGCACCGAGTGCGGGTTCCTCGACGGGTTGTACGCACCCGGGATGAACGCCGAAACCGCGGAGCGCTTCCACGAATAACCTGCGGTAGAACTCGCTTCTCACGATCAGCCCGCCAGCCACGGCAATTGGCAGTCCCAATCGCGGAAGCCCATTCGCATCCACCGCCGTCACGGCCGTTCGCGCCAGTTCCGTTACCTGATGCACGACCAGCTTGTGAGCCACTTCGTCGCCGTCTTCAGCGGCCGCCACGACCAGCGGCGCGAGCCCGGCAATCGTCGCCCGGTCCCAGACGCCGCGATAGACGGCGGGAATGAAGTCGCGCGGGTCGCTGGTGCCGAGCTTCGCTAGGAACACTTCGAGCAGCTTCGTTTGGGGTCCGGCGTTGTCGGCGGCGCGACACGCGGCGCGAAGGCCCTGGAGGCCAAGTTGCCAGGCACTTCCTTCGTCGCCGAGGAGGTAGCCCCAGCCGCCGGCGCGGCCATCCTTCCCATTTCGATCCAGCGTGAAGGCGATTGAGCCGGTGCCCGCGATGACGGCGAGCCCCCAGCCTTCCGGCGTGCCCGCGGCGAAAAGCAACGTGGCGTCGTTGGCGACCGCGATCTTCTCGGCGAGCGAAACGGAATCGGCCCACCCGCGAACGATGTCGAGCCCTTCGGTGAGATCGACCCCGGCGAGCCCGAGGCACGCAGCCGCGACTTGAGTTCGTGCGAGTTTCGCATCCTGGAACGCCGCGGCGACGGCGGCATCGAGTTCCTTCAGTGCAGCTTCGACGCCGACGGCCTGGATGTTGGAGGGGCCGCTGGTGCCGCGACCGATCACGCTCCCCGTGGCAGCATCCGCAAGAAGCGCAACCGTGTGCGTACCCCCGCCGTCGATGCCGAGAACCAGTGATGTTGGAGATGCAGGCATACTTGAACCACCGAAAAGCCGCTACTGGCGAGCCGAGTCGCGTAAGCGATTCACCCGGTCGCTTACGCGACTCGGCTCGCCATTGATCGACTACTTCGCTTTCCCATTCTTCACGTATTTGTCGAACCAGGCGAACTGCTCGTAGAGCACGTGCTCCACGGATTCGCGGGCCTCGTAGCCGTGGGATTCGTGAGGCAGCATCACGAGGCGGCAGGTTCCACCGTTGCCGCGAATCGCCTGATAGAGGCGTTCGCTCTGCACGGGGAAGGTGCCCGGGTTGTTGTCGGCCGCGCCGTGGATCAGCAGTAACGGCTCGTTGATCTTCTCCGCGTGGTTGAACGGCGACATCTTCGCGTAAATCTGCGGGGCTTCCCA
>JAYTUG010000077.1:0-2787 GCA_043744695.1 Gemmataceae bacterium | reverse complement strand
TCGAACGCTCCACCCTCGACCGCAAGATCAAGGGTTACGCGCTCGTCCGGTGAAGCGCTTCGCAATGCTCCCGTCCTCGGGTAGACTGGCGGCACCTTTCCCATTCGGAGCGCTGCCATGTTCCTTTCGCGTCGCGATTTCTTTCGCACGACCGCCGTTGCCGGGCTCGTACCGGGTCTCGCCTCCGCCATCGACCCGATCAAGCGGCCCGGCTCGAAGCCCGATTTGAAGCTGAGCCTCGCCGCGTACAGCTTCAACAAGGCGCTCGATCTCAAGAAGCCGACGATGACGCTGTTCGACTTCATCGACCTTGCCGCGGACTTGCCGCTCGACGCCGTGGAACTCACGTCTTACTACTGGGCCGAAACGACGGACGCGTACCTCGACAAGTTGAAGGCCTATTGCGAGAAGAAGAAGCTCGCGATCTCCGGGGTGCCGGTGGGGAACACCTTCACCTTGAAGGACGATGCGAAGCGGGCGGTGGAGATTCAGAAGGTTAAGGATTGGACCGCCCGCGCCGCGAAGTTGGGAGCCAAGACGGTCCGCATCTTTGCGGGTACTCTCGAAAAGGGCGAGCAACTCGCCGACGCTCAGAAGCGGGTCGTCGATGCGATGAACGAGTGCTGCGAAGTGGCCGAGAAATTGGGCGTGTTCCTCGCGCTCGAGAACCACGGCGGCATCACGGATACGCCGGAGCACTTGCTCGATCTCGTGAAGCCCGTAAAAAGCCCGGCCCTCGGCGTGAACATCGACACCGGCAACTTCAATACCCCGGACCCGTACGCGGATATCGCCAAGATCGCCCCGTACGGCGTAGTCTCGCAGGTGAAGACCGAGGTGAACCCCGGCGGCAAGAAGAAGGTCGAGGCAGACCTGGCCCGCGTCGTCAAGATCCTGAAGGACGCGAACTTCCACGGCTATGTGGCGCTGGAGTACGAGGCGGCCGAAGACCCGAAGGTCGCGGTGCCGCGATACGTGAAGGAATTGCGGAAGCTGATCGGTTAACCTCTCGACATCTTACCCGGCTTTGCGTAGACGGGCGACTATGTGCAGAAGTCGGAGGTTGCGTCTTCGGCGGCTTGCCCGCGATTCGATAGGATGCCGTGAAGCGTTCGTCGGGAAACGCAATCACCCAAAAGAGTGCACCATGTACCGTCTCATTCCCGCCGCCTGTCTGTTGACAGTCGGTCTGTTGATGCCCGGCCTGTCCGCGCAAGAGAAAGTCGCGGACAACCCCGCCGTTGCAAAGCTCGACCGCGACATCCCGCGGCACAAGGATTTCCTCAAACGGATCGAGCAAAGCAAGGGCGTTGGCGACGTCGTTTTCCTGGGCGATTCCATCACGAACGGCTGGGAGGGTCAAAAAGCCTGGCAGGAGTATTTCGGTGCCTTCAAGCCGGTGAACCTCGGCATCGGCGGCGATCAGACCGGCCACGTTCTCTGGCGCATCACCGACGGTCGCGAACTCGACAACCTCAAGCCGAAGGCGGCGGTGATCATGATCGGCACCAACAACGGCCATTCGGCCCCGCAGGTCGCCGGCGGCATCGCGGCCATCGTCGAGGAACTGAAACGCCAGAAGCCGGGCATCAAGATTTTGGTGCTGGGCGTCTTCCCGCGCGGAGGCGGTGGCGATGCCGAGCGGAGCTTGGAACAGATCGCCGAAGGGATCAAACCCGTCAACGAGGAACTGAAGAAGGACCAACCGGATCTCAAGCTCCTGAACGCCGCGGTCCGGAAATTGGAGCAGCAGAAGGGGACGATTCCGGCGGCGAAGCTGTCCAAGAAGATTGCCGAGATCAATGCCATCATCGCCAAGCTGGACGACGGCAAGACGGTGTTTTACAAGGACATCGGCAAGGAGTTTCTGGACCAGAACGGCGGGCTGTCGGGCGAGATCATGCCGGACTATCTGCACCTGAGCGCCAAGGGCTACGACATCTGGGGCAAGGAGATCAAGGCCGATCTTGAGAAGCTCACCAAGTAGGTCGGGGATTCCGAGGCTGGGCCGGTCTTCCGCGCCCTGCCAGCCCGCTTCAGAGTCTGGCGAGGGGGTGAGGGGCGACGCAGGAAATCCGCGACCGCGACGCGGACAAGGGCTACATCCACCGCAACGAGGCGGCACGCCTGAAGTCGCGCCTTCTGAAGAAGATCAAGCGAGCCGCAGTCGGAGCCCGGCACTTCACCATCCCTCATCCGAAGGTGCCGCGAACGCGGTGCCTTGGCTTTTCAATCGCTTGGCGTAGCCCGAAATCTGCGCCCAGTATACCACCCAGTAGATGAACGCGAAGAACCAGAAGACCAGCGCGCACGGCGTGCCGAAGCCTGCGAAGGGCAACCCGATGCCGAAGAGCACCATGCACGCAAGGCCCGACGTTTTGCCGTAGGATTCCGACTGCTTGTGCCGGCCGCGAGCCATGAACTCGTTGCGGATCGACTCGCCCACACGCTCGATCGTCACCACCATCCAGATCAGGTTGAAGAACGGGATGAGGTTGAGCCAGACGAGCCCGGGATCCATCCGGCGATTCTCGGGCTCGACGCGGGTGAGCACGCGTACCGCCGCCGAGAGGAAGGCAACGAGGGCGATGAAGGCAATGACGACGAGGATGCAGCCGATGCCACTCAGGCCGCCATCCAGGAGATGATCGAGGTCCCGCATTCGGAATCGCAGCATGGGGGTTGGAGGGTAAAGCTATTGGCCGCTTGAATCGTCGTAGAGAAGACCCGATTCTTCACCTCTCCCCGTCGGGGAGAGGTCGCTCTGCCGATGCGAATGCATCGGCA
>JAYTUG010000076.1:0-10883 GCA_043744695.1 Gemmataceae bacterium | reverse complement strand
CTTGAACCAGTACCATTGGCGCGGGTTGATTTCGGTTCTGCACTTTCAAGGAGGACTGCGATGCGTCTGTTACCCGCGATGATTCTGGGGTTCGTACTTCTGGCCGCGCCGGTTCACTCGGCGGCCCAACCGCCGAGCGAGGCGGAGATCATCGTCAAGCTTCAAGAACTGAACAAACAGAAAGAACGACTGGAAGCGGAACTGATCGCCGCGAAATCTAATCCGAGCGGCAGCATCAAGGCGGAAGTTCGCGGAAGGTTGCTGAAGGATGAAACCGGGGCGTTTTACATCCAGACTCGAGTGGATCGCGGGGCCGAGCTCCGCGTGTACGTAGAAGCAGGCCCCACGAGTCTGAGGAACGTGCTCTCTCCGGACTCTCTCGGTATGGACGTCGTAGCAATCGGCCCGCTCTTTGTGAATGTACCGATCGACCCTCACCTTCACGGCAAGACTCACGGGCTACCGGTACACGTGCCACCCCACGGGCTTTACATGAAGAATGGATCGGTTATTGGTCCCAAGGCTCCGCCATCCCTGTTTCCGCCTTCGTCCACGCCGGCACCTTCAGTGCCGACTATTCCATCCCTTCCCGATCTGCCCACCGCTACCCCGAAGTGAGTTCCCATGCCGAAGGCCCGCATCGTGGTGGTGGAAGACGAACCGGCCATTCGCCGGGGCGTCTCCGATGCGTTGCGCCTCAGCGGCTACGATGTCACCGAAGCTGGCGACGGCATCCACGGCCTCCGCGAAGGGGCTGCCGACGGCGTCGATCTCGTGCTCCTCGACCTCATGCTGCCGCGCCGCGACGGCCTCGAAGTGCTCGCCGAACTCCGCCGCACTTGCCCCACCCGGCCGGTTATCATCCTCACGGCACGCGGCACCGAGGAAGACCGCATCAAAGGTTTGAAGCTCGGTGCCGACGATTATGTGGTCAAACCGTTCTCCGCGCGGGAACTGCTCGCGCGAATCGAAGCGGTGCTTCGCCGCACCATGAAGCCCGTGCCCGAAGTTCACAACGTGAAGGTCGGCAAAGGCACCATCGACTTGCAGCGCCGCGAGGTTCGCTGGCCCGGCAACATTCGCATCGACCTCTCCGAGACCGAAGCCGCGCTGTTGCGATACTTGGTGTGCAATAAGGAGCGGGCCGTGTCGCGGGAGGAACTGCTCACGCGGGTCTGGGGCATCGGCACTGCCGGGCTCGAAACCCGCGCCGTGGACATGCACATCGTCCGCCTGCGAGCCAAGCTCAAAGACCCCGCGATCCGCGAAGAAGATCAGATGGAAGCGATCGTGACCGTTCGAGCCCACGGGTACATGGCCGGCCCCTCGCTCGTGGTGCGGGAGGACGAATCGTGAACCGCCGTTTGCTGGGCCCCGTCGGCGGGCCGATCGGATTCTTTGTCGCCGCCGCTTTGGTGTTCGCCGTCCTCGGCTGGGTCACCTCCGCGGCGCTGCGCGTGGAAGAATCGCAAATCGAATCCGCGCTGCGCGCCGACCGCGAGAAAGACCTTCGCATCGCGCTGCGCCAACTCGATGGCCGGATGCTTCCCGCTCTCGGGGTCGAAGACACCCGCCCGTTCCACGAATACCGCACCTACTCGGCCGACGACCCCATCACGATCTACGGCCCGGCGTGCGCGCCGCTCCTGGCCGCGGACCTCCCGGATTGGATGCAGTTGCACTTCCAGGTCGATCCTGAAGGCGGGTGGGAGTCGCCTCAGGTTTTGACGAAAGCCACACGACTCTCGCTGCGGCGCAACTGGCCCGAGCTGCCGCTGCGGAATGCGAACAAGCCCCGTGCGGAACTCTTGGTCGCACTGGGAACGAAGTTCCCGGCCCGGCAAGTGAGCGACGCCTTCGCGGCGCGCGAACGTGCCGCACCGCAACCTTCCCCCTTAACGGCACCGCTCTCGATGAGCGACGCCAGCTTCGAGGAGCGCGTCGTCCCGCCGGTCGAACGCGAAGTGCTACCGAAGTCCGAGGTGCCGGCTCTCGCGCCGCAGGTGCTTCCACCCGCGAAGCAGGAATCCGAGACACGCCGCAACGCCGACGACGCGCCACTCGCGCTCGATCGAGCCGTTAAGAATCGGACGCTTGGCGAACAGCAGGCCGCGAAGGACGTCGGGCCACCGGCACCAGCCGACAACTATGCCCGGAACGACGAGAAGCAATCCAGGGAATTGAAGCCTTCGGATTACGACGTCCGCGAACGCACGTACGAACTCGGGCGGCGCGACGCTCGGAATGCGGCGGGCGTTCCCCAGCTCGCGCCCAAGAGCCAGAACTCGAATAACTTCGCACTGAACGCGCCGCCGCAAGCCAGGACGAACGCCGCGAAGCCGGCGACGTCGGCTACAGCCGGCGCGCCCCTGGCGGGCGGTCTCGGTGGCGGCGGTGGATTGGGACTTCGTGCATCGTCTTCCCCCGATCAGAAAGAGACCGCCAACAGCGACAAGAATCTCGAGAAGAAACTGAAGGACGGCGTGCGCGTGGAGAGCTTCGCACTGAAGTCCGAAGCCGAGGCCAAGGGGAGCCTCGACTTCAAGAAGGTGGAGACCGGCTCGCGCGGGCTTTACGCCATGATCGAAGACGCCAGGCAGAAGGAAGCGGAACGCAAGCGCGTGGACAACCTCTACCAAGGCAGCTTTAAGCGGGATGAAGCGGCTGGCAAGGTCGGCGAGCCAAACGACGCGGCCAGGAGTTTCATGGCGAAGGGTGCCCTGGCAGCCGCCGTTCCCGGTGTGGCTGGCGGTCCGAGCGGGCCTGCTTCTCCTCCGAGTGCCCCGGCCGCGCCACAGCCCGCCGCCTTTGGTGGAGGTGGTCCTCCCGCCAGTGGAGCCGCACCCGTGCAGCGCACTCCGGTTGCTCCCCCAGCGCCTCCCGCGAAGCCGGAACCCGTCGAACCGCCCGCGCCCGTGCTGCCGCCCGCGATCGACGAACCCGTGCCGCAGCCGCTCGCGGTTCACCTCGGCTCCCTGCATCCGCAGTGGATCACCGCACCGGACGGCTCGGAGGTTCTCGTGCTGGTTCGCACTGCCCGCGTGGAGAACAAGAAGACGATCTATCAGGGCGTCGCGCTCGACTGGGACAAGGTTCAGTCCGCACTCAAGGACGAAGTGAAGGACCTCTTCCCCGAGGCCAAACTGGTGCCCGTTAAGGAGCCGAACGGAAGCCTGCGCGAACAATCGATGACGGCACTTCCCGTTTACCTCGATCCGGGTCCGCTGCCCGCGCCGCTGCCCGCGGGTTGGACGGCGCTGCGCATCGGCCTCGTACTCGCCTGGATCGCGGCGACGATCGCGTTCACCGCGGTGGGCCTCTCCGGATGGTCGCTCATGAACCTCGCCGAGCGGCGCATCCGGTTCGTCTCGGCGGTCACGCACGAACTTCGCACGCCACTCACCTCGCTCCGCCTTTACCTCGACCTGCTGCTCAGCGGCATGGTCACGGATGAAGACAAGCGCCGCGAATACCTCTCGACGTTAAACGTGGAATCGGATCGGCTCCATCGACTGATCGACAATGTGCTCGACTACGCGCGGCTCGAACGCCGCCGCAAGGGCCGCGACCTCCACGCCGTGAAGGCAGCGGACATCATCGAGCAGGTTCGCCGCACGTGGTCCGATCGCGTCGCGCCGGACGGCAAGCAACTCGTCGTCATCTCGACGCTCCCGCCGGAACTGGACGTGACGACCGACCCTGCTTTGGTGCAGCAGATCGTGGGGAACCTGATCGACAACGCTCGCAAGTACACCCGCGAGGCGACCGACACCCGCATCTGGCTCTGGGCGAAAACGGAAGGCGCGAACCGAGTGGTGTTTGAAGTTGAGGATCGTGGGCCTGGGGTGCCGCCGCGCGAGCAGAAGTTGATCTTCCGGGCGTTTCGCCGGGGCGAGACGGCGGACACAATTGCCGGCGGCGCGGGCCTCGGGTTGGCCCTGTGCAAGGACTGGGCCGAGGTACTCGGCGGCAAGCTGACCTACCGCGGTGCCGAAGGCGGCGTCGGCTCTTGCTTCCGGTTGGAACTACCTTTGAAGTCGTGATGGAAGAGCCGGCGACCTCTTCACCTCGCTCCCGGCTTTGCGGGGGAGAGGTCGAAGTCGAAGTTGCGAATGCAACTTCGACTTCGGGTGAGGGGGTCTTATTCGAGAGACAAGTCAACACCCCTCACCCGCGATGCCAATGCTTTGCCGACTTCGAGAAACACACCCATCGCTATGCGGAGGTGGCAGTCAGGAGATTGCGAATACAGCCACTCCGCGCACAATCCAGCACGGACTTTCCTTTGCCGTCCTTGAGAAGCTTGCTGACTCCTGCGGAGAGAAACTCCTGGATGATCCGTCGTTGCCCGTCGCGCGCTTCCTCCGCGCCGTTGCCGCCGCGGCCCGTGTCCTGCACCGCAAGGTGGAAGGGCGTGGATCCGGATTTGTTTTTCAGCAACGGATTGCTGCGAGACTTGAGAAGACATGCCACGGCAGCGGCACACCGGGTGCGAGCGGCTCGATGCAAAGGAGCCGCGCCGTTCTTGTCCTGGGCATTGATCTCGGCCCCGGCCTCGAGCAGGACTCGGATGGTTTTCACCTGTCGTTTTTCGTCCCACTCGGGGCCGCTCACGTAGCCGTCTGCGGCATAGTGCAAGGGTCCGCTGCGGCGATGATTGCTCGTCGCATTCGGATCGGCCCCGGCGGCGAGGAGTTGCTGAACGATCTCGACGCGGTAACCGGCTGCGGCCAGGTGCAACGCGGTGTCGCCGACATAAATCCAGTGGAAGATCTGCGAGTCGTAGAGTTTGGCCCGGTCGATGAGCCGGGTTGCGAGCATCGTGTCGGCACGAAGTAAGGCCTCAACTCTCGTGCGGTCGTCATTCCGGATGGCTTCCAGGAGGGCGTTCATGATGGTGGACCTCACAACCTCCGTCGCACTACGACACGACCATGACGACGCGGAAACCGATCGTGTCGGAGTGCGTATCCGGAGGGTAAGGCCGGCGAGCCGCAGAGCGGCAGTCGGAGGGGAGCATGCTCCAGCATCCGCCGCGGGCCACTCGCAACACGCCTCGACCCGGACCGTTGGGATCGTCTTTCGGGCTCTCGAAGTAGTAGTACTCGTCGTACCAGTCGTTCACCCATTCTTGAACGTTACCGTGCATGTCGGTGAGTCCGAAGGCGTTGGGCGGGGTCGAGCCGACCGGTGCGGTACTCTTGCCGCCGTACTTAGCACCCGAGGCCGCCGTGATCGCGTCGTGCGGGGTCAACTTGTCGCCGGAATGGAAGGCGGTTTTCGTTCCGGCCCGGCACGCGTACTCCCACTCCGCCTCGCTGGGTAGCCGATAGCGGCGGCTGTGAACTTCCTCCCCGTTCAGTTGGGCCAGCCGGGAACAGAACGATTCCGCTTCCTTCCAATGCAGCGTTTCGGCGGGGTGCTCGTTACTTCCGCCCCGGGATTTACTGTACTTCGCGGAGTTCTTGCCCATCACCTGCAGATATTGCCCCTGCGTGACGGGCGTGACGGAGAGGTAGAACGGCCGGCTGATTTTCACTTCGTGCGGCGGCCCTTCGTGGCTGCGGTATCCCGCTTCCTGATCGGAGCAACCCATGACGAAGGTGCCGGGGGGAATGCGCGCGAAGGTCATCCCGATGGTATTTTTGACGAGCCGGTAGCCGCTGGTGCTGAGGGGTCCGCCGGAGGTGAGCGGCCCGCCGCCGGCAGCGGCGAGCATGACCGCGGCCTGCGAAGCGGCCGCCTCCGTGTCGATCGATTTGCCCCGCGACGTCGCCAGCACCCCACCAATCGGCACGTTCACCGAACTCGGGTTCTTGAGGGAGATCAGCTTCGATCCGTCCGTCCCATTTTGGGTGGCGGTGCCGACCGTTACTAATCCGAGTTGTTCGAGCAAGTGGGTCGCAGTGCGGGGCCGCTTATCCGGCCGGGTGGCGAGGCACGATTGCAGGAGGCGGGCTTGCGAATCGGTGAAGCCGTGCGGGCGGAAGTCTTCGACCCAATCGGTGCCGACCGGAGCAGCGGCCGTGGGATCGCGTTTGAGCATTTGGAACCAGATCACGCCGAGTGCGTGAACGTCGTCCGACGGGGTGGGAGGCTCCTTCTTCGCCTGTTGGGGGGAAGCGTAAAGCACGGTCGAGGCCCCGCGGTAGGCGAGCCGCTGGAGTTCGCCGCGAGCCCCGAGCTTCGCGAGTTGCAGCGACCGCACCGATTCGATTTGCCCCCAGCCGAAGTCCGTAACCCACATGGTGAACTTGCCGCCATCGGTGGGATGCAAGATGACGTTCGAGGGCTTCAGATCGCGGTGGACCACGCCCTTCGCGTGGGCCTCGGCCACGATTCCCGTGAGCCGTCGCATCAGCTTCAGCGCGGCCTCGGGTTTCGCGTGATCGTAGCGCCACTTCCAATCGAACATCAGCCCCGTGAGGTCGTACCCGTAAACGAACGGCGACTCGAGGCACGGCGGATCCGTTTCCAGATAGACGGACCGCAACGGCAGAACGCCCGCGATCGCGTTCAGTTCGAACGTCTTCTTGAACAGTTCAGGGGCGTGAACGACGCGGTCGCGCGTTTCCGGATCGATGGCGAATTTGAGGGCCGCGGGCGATTCGTCCGGGCGGTTGGGGTCTTCGCCGCGCCAAACCTCCGAGCATTCGCCCAGCCCGCGCAGTTCGACGAGGGTCCAACCATCGAGGCCGGGAGGCTGATCGCCCGGCTTGAAGCGCGGTGCCCGCGGAGGGAGGAACGGCAGGAACTCGTCCGCCTTGTAGAAGGTCATATTTTCCGGCGCGGTGTGCCCTTCGGGATCGGAGGGCCGGCGGAACACGAGCCGCACCGCGGCCGGGAACGCACGCAGGTAATCCGCGAGCGCTTCCTTGGGAACGGAATGGGTCTGGCTTAAGTCGGCAATCAACTCGCCGACCCGGCGGTCGTATTCGTGCGTGGGGCAGGCCGCGAGGTCGGAGAGTGCCAGCCGCAAGTCCGCTCCCGGCAGCTTGCGATGCACGTTCTCGTAGGCGGCCTTGGCGATGTCGAGGAGCAGATCGGCATACGGCCATTGACGCCGCAGCGCCTTATTGCCCTTTTCGCAAAGGGCTTGGCCGACACATTCCAACAATGCTTGAAGGCGGGGCATGGGCATGCCTCCGGGTCGGGGAAGAGGAGAAACCGACTGCCGTTGGTTGGCAGCAATGAGCGAGCGAGTTAACATCGAGTTTACGCGAAAAGACGAGACCACTCAAGTGTGATTAATCGAATCCGGATGTGCCTCCCGAAGTAGGCAGGTCTGGGAGCGCGGCCGTACCCGGCTCCGGGAATGATTGAGAGTAGTGGGCAATCCTGCGGCCGAGATGGCCGTGCTCTGAAGGTGTGCCTCTCGAAGTAGGCATGGGTGGCACCGGCTTCCAGCCGGTGCAGCAACAGCAGAAGCTTCCCATGAGACCGGGGCTGTTGACGCATTCCGGGTAGAAGCCGGAATCACCCAACACCGGCTGGAAGCCGGTGCCACCCAGATCCAATTGCCCACTTCGAGAGGCACACTCCACTCCAAATCGCGAATACCGTTGACAATCGCCCCGACTTCGGCCATGAGTGAAGGTATCGCCGTTGTTGAGGAGGTGGCCATGTCCGCATTCACCGCGTCCGTGCTAGTGCTGGCATTCTTATCGCCGATACTCGCGCCAGTGCCGCCGGAACCGCAGCCCGATCCGTTCGCGAAAGGCTACCTCGGCATCTGGTTCGGCGGTACGGGGCCGGATGCCACGCTCGCCATCGACCGGCTCGAACCGAACCAGGCCGCCGCCCGGTCTGGGCTCCGCCCGGGCGACGTGATCGTTCGCGTGAATCAGTTGCACCCACCCAGTACGAAGGAAATGATCAGCCACGTGTGTACCTTCCGGCCCGGTGCCGTGATCGAAGTGGAAGTTCAGCGCGGCAGCGAGCGCAAGGTTTTCAAAGTGAAACTCGGCACCCGCCCGCTCGACGCCGGCCGCTCGATCCCGAGTTACCCCGTGCCCCCTCCCGAAGAATGACCCGCTTGCGGCTTCGCAATGCTTCCTCACCCTGGAGTTCTCTTCTATGATTCGCCTGATGCTCGCCGTTCCCGCACTGCTCCTCGGCACTCTGCTGTTCGAAGCCAGCGCCGACGACGAAAACCCAATCGTCACCCTCGTGAAGACGAAGATCAAAGACCCGAAGCAAGCCTTCGGCATGGCCGTCACGTTCAAGATCAAGGCCGGTAGCGAGAAAGAATTCGAAGCCGCGTTCGCACCCTGCGTCAAGGCCACTCGCAAGGAACCGGGCTGCATCCTCTACACGTTCAATCGCGATGTGGATGAAGTGGGCACGTACGTGGTCTACGAACAATTCAAGAACATCGCGGGGCTCGAAGCCCACGCCAAGACCAAGCACGTCGAGGGGTTTTTGAAGAAGGCCGCGCCGATGTTCGACGGCGACCCCAAGACGAAAGTGTTCGCGATCCTGGCCGAGTGAGTTACTTCTTCCGCGCCGCCTTCAGCATCTCGGCGGCTTCCTTCCGCGTCGTTTCCGAACGCGACTCGCCGCGCAGCATGAGGGCGAGTTCTTCAATGCGGGCTGCGTCGGTCGTGAGGGCCGCGATTGTCGTCGCCGTCCGCTTCCCCCTGCTCGATTTGCGGATCGTCCACTGGTAGGCGGCGAAGCACGCGACCTGCGGCAAATGCGTGACGCAGAGCACTTGATGCGAGCGGCCGAGGCTGGCGAGCTTTTCGCCGAGCACGTCGCCGAGCCGCCCGCCGACGTTCGCGTCGATCTCGTCGAACACGACGAGCGTGCGAACCGGGTCGTGAGCCGCGAGTACGGTCTTGAGTGCGAGCATGGCCCGCGACAGTTCGCCTCCGCTGGCGACTTTCCGAAGCGGCCGGGCCGGCTCGCCGGGGTTCGCCGCGAGCATCAATTCGAGGTGTTCCGTGCCGCTCGTGGGCACGTCCCCTTCGGCCGACAGCGGCACCGCTTCCAGCACGGCATCGAGCTTGGCCTTGGGCATGCCGAGATCGCTGAGGTGCTTCTCGGCTTCGCCGACGAGTTTCTTCGCGACCCTGGCCCGCGCCTTGCCCAGCGTTGCCGCGGAATCTTGCAATTCCGCGAAGGCCTTCTTCAACGCCTTCTCGATTCCCGCGAGGTCGTCTTCCTGTTTCTGGAACCCGGCCTCCTTCGCATCCAGCGAATCGCGGTAATCGATGAGTTCGTCGGGCGTCTTGCCGTAGCGGGCCTGCAACTTCTTGAGGAACCCGAGTCGCGCTTCGACTTCGTTCAGCCGTTCGGGGTCGGCCTCGAACCGCTCGGAGAGATCGCGGCACGTCTCGGCCAGATCTTCGACTTCGGGCCGCAGTGCTTCCAACCGGGCCGCGACGGCCGCGACCTTCTCATCGAAACCGGACCAGCGATGACCCTCCTTGATGAGCCGGCCCAGCACCTCGACGGCGGAACCGTCGTCGTCCGCAAGTCTGGCCGCGACGCTTCCCGTGAACTGCGCGAGGCTCTGCGCATGAGTCAGCCGATCGCGCTCTTTGCTGAGTGAAGGAACTTCGCTGGGAACGAGTTGAGCGCGGTCGAGGTCTTCGCGTTCGAAGCGAACCAGGGCGAGTTCGCGCTGCCGGGTTTGCCGCGCGTCGGTGAGTTCTCGGGCCGTTCGCCGCAGTTCCCGCACCCGCTCGGCTCTCACTTCGTACTCGGTTCGCAGGTCCGTGAGTTTCCCAAACGCATCGAGCAGGTCCAATTGGTACGCGGGTTGCAGAAGTGAGTAACTCTCGCGCTGTCCGTGAACGTCCACGAGCATCTCGCCGATCTTGCGAAGCGTGGCCACTGCCACCGGCAGATCGTTGACGAGCGCGGAACTGCGACCCGAACGCGAGAGCCTGCGGGTGAGGATGAGTTCGTCGACTTCGATGGTCGTTTGAAGTAAGTCGGCGGCAGCAGCGCGCTGTTCGGGTCGGGAAAGTTCGAACCGCCCGCTCACGCGAAGTTCGTCGGCCCCGGTGCGGATGAGGTCGGCACTGCCGCGTTCGCCGAGAAGCAGGCCGAGTGCGCCGAGCAGCAGGGACTTGCCCGCTCCGGTTTCGCCGGTCCAGGCGCAGAAGCCCGCGTGCAGTTCGACGCGCACGTCTTCGATCAGGGCGAGATTCTGGACGGCCAGTTCGCGCAACATGCAGGCATGGTACGCCGGTTCGCCGGTCGGGTGAAGACAAGCTGGGGGAAGGCCGGGATTCTTTGTAAGATCACCCACGAAAGTGGGGTTTGTTCACTATCGACCTCACACTGGAGAAACACCCATGAAGAACGGTTCCGAATCGAAGGCCAAGCTGTTGAAGACGCGGATCGACCTGCCCGAGGCGGCTCGCCGCACACTCGTGGACTTGCTCAATCAGCAACTCGCGAACCTCTCGGATTTGTTCTCGCAAACCAAGCAGGCCCACTGGAACGTGAAGGGCCCGCAGTTCTGGAGCCTGCACAAACTCTTCGACGAACTCGCCGGCAAAGTCGTGGAGCAAACGGATGAAGTCGCGGAACGGGCGACGGCCCTGGGTGGCGTGGCCCAGGGCACGGTTCGGATGGCTGCCGCCAACTCGAAGCTGGTCGAATTCCCTTCGGGCATCTCGGCCGGGATGGACGTGGTGAAGGCCGTCGCCGATGCCTTCGGTGCCACCGCCAACTCGCTGCGGGCTGCCATCGACGTGGCGGATGAACAGGGCGATGCTCTCACTGCCGATCTGTTCACGCAAATTGCCCGCGAACTCGACGGCTCGCTCTACTTCCTCGAATCGCACCTCAACGGCGAATAACGGAGCCCAACATGCCCGCTTCCGCCCGCGGCACGCCACTGGTTCTGCTTCACGCTTTCCCGCTCG
>JAYTUG010000075.1:0-10888 GCA_043744695.1 Gemmataceae bacterium | reverse complement strand
GGTCGAAACCGTTCGCCTCGCCGACGCGGGCCGCGATCGCACTCGAAATGTTCGTGAGGTGCCCGGTTCCGAATGTTCCCGCGAGCAAACTGATGCCGTAGAGCATGACGCCCGAGGCCCCCGCGCCGAAGACCACGTACTTCAGAGCGGCTTCACTTCCCGTTCGTTTCCCCTTCAAAAAGCCGGCCATCGCATAGCTCGGCAGACTCGCCATCTCGACGGCGATGAAGACCATCAGCAGGTGATTCGCGGAGACCATCAGCATCATGCCGAGGGTGCTGCCGAGTAGCAGGACGTAGAAGTCGCCGGAGTCGTCGCGATCCGGGATGCCGGTAAGCAGCGTGAGGATCGTGGTGAAGAGAGCAGCAACGAGAAGGAGAAGTCGAACGCCAGCGGAGAACGGATCGGCGACGAGCATCCCTGCGAAGAAATCGACGGCGACGGGTTCGAGAAACTGATAAACGGCCGGTAGCAGGGCGATTCCAAGTATCGCGGCGGCGATGCTGCCGAGATGCGTGCGATCGAACGCCTTGACCAATCGGCACAAAAGCAGGAGGACGATGCCGACGCAGAGCACGAGTTCGGGCAGAAATTGAAGGAGGTCGCCCTCGAGATTTTGTTGGAGTTCGCCGATTCGGGAGGAGGTGGGAAACATGTTGGGGCGGAACTCCTCGGCGCGAGCGGGCGCGGGGGGTTAGCCTACCGGGGAAGGGCAGGGCGGGAAAGGGGAGCCGCGCCTCACGCCTTGATCAGCACGGCCCCTTCTCCATTTCGAAGTGCGATTGAGGAGATCGCCGGGCCGAGCGAACCGTCCGCGTTCACGCGACGATAGTTGCCGCCGAGTTGGTGCGTCGTCGCGGTCTGGTCGTTCAAGGTTCCCTCGCTCTTGCCCTGAGCGTACGAGAGCGGTTTGTACAGCACCAGCGCGTTGTCGTAATTTCGGCTGAACACCTTGTACGAGAGCGTCGGGCTACTCGGGTCTTGACCGGTCGCGAAGACTTGCATCGTACCCGTCGGCTTGCCCACGTTCACCGTTGCCGCCTGCGACCAGTGCTGCGTCCAGGTAGAACTCGGATTGAACCCGCCGTAGAAGGTGAGCATGGTGCGGTCGGGGTCCGCGACGAGGTAGTAGTAAGCGAGCGTGGCGAGTTGCGTGCGGGGATCGGTAGGCGATCCGCCAGTCGGCAGGCTGTCGAGGATCACGTATGGCGATCCGCCTGCGTTCAACCTCCGGGCCACGAGGTTCGCGGCGTCGCCGACCTCGGACCAATTCGAAGCGAGCGGACGCAGGAGGAACTCTTCGAAGACCGCGGCCGATCCCGCTGCGATCGCGTCGCCTTCGGACGTTCCGCCCGCGGTGTTTGCGAGTACCCAGCGCGGTGCAATCGCACGATTGAGCGCCGCGACCAGCGCGCCGGAATCCGCGCTGAAGGTGGCCGTCGGTTCGAGCACGGGCGTCCCCGCGAAGGGCACCTTACCCTCCGCGTTGTCCACGAAGATGCCATCCGCGAGCGGGCTGGCGTTCAACAAGCGCACGTGGTAGTCGGCGGCCCACTTCCGTACCGCCGAAGCTGAAGGGTTCGTAACGAAACGCATCTGCCCGTAGTACGGATAGAAGAGCCGCGACTCGTAAGTGAAGCGAGCGTCCTTGCCGGCCGTGCGAGAGGCGAACTCGGCATCGTTCAAGTAGCCGTCGTGATCCTTGTCCGCTCCGTAATCGAAGGCGGGAATCACGCCCGCGCTTCCGCCATTGGCCCGCACGTAGTCGCGGCCGAGGGCGGTCTTGAGTTGCGGTGCTTGGGCATTCGTTCCCGCCGTGGATCGCATCCGCACGTAGAACTCGCGCGTGCTGCCGCCCACGGATGAGGCTTTCCAGTCGGCCGGGGGATCGAACAGAATCGTGCCGGATTGCGCGAGCCCCGCGGTTCCATCCGAAGACAGGTGTAGCGACTTCCATTCGGTCGGGTTGCCGTTCGCATCGACCGCCGAGGGATATTCCCAAACGCCGCTCCAGCCCACGGCGGCGGGTACGGCCAGCGCGACGTTGATCTCGCGGAACTTGTCCAGTTGGCCGAACGCGGTCTGGATTCCGGCGGCTCCGAAGTTCACGTTGAAGTTGCGACCGCCGCGAACCGCCGCCGTCACATCGCTCGCGGTGCCGCCCGCCGATTGATACGCGCTCCAAAACCAGGTCACGGGCTGCGACGAAGGACTCGCCCCGGAGAAGGGAGTCGCTTGCGTCACGTGGTAGAACGCGAGTTCCGCGTTGAGCGAGTTCCTCTTCGCGTAGTCGATCCAGTCCGCGAGCAGGCCTTGATAGAGGTTCGAAACGTTCGTGTAGATCAATTGCGGCGTCGCGGCACTCGCGGACTGAATCGACGAAAGGTACTGCGGGTTCGGCACCACGACATCGACGCTGTTCTTCAAAAGCCCTTGCTCGAACGCGTTCCCAATCGGCGTGCCGCTGTAGGCGAGTTGAGCGATGCGGATGTGCGAGTAGTGCCGAGGGATGTTGGGCTTGGGAACCGGATCGGCGTTCGGATTCGCGACGGTGAACGCGTAGTCTTTCGATCCGAAATTGCCGGCGGAATCGAAGGCCCGCACGGTGAGTGTATAGCTACCGTTCGCGACCGTGGTGCTGTCGAAGGTCCACTCGGCGGGTGCGGTAGCCGAGGTCGCGCGAAGCTGATTGTTCAACCGAAATTCGACGCGGGAGACCGTACCCGTGGCATCGGCTTGGAACGTGACATCGCCTCGCACGGGGCTGGCTTGGTCGGAACCGATCGACACGGTGGGGCCGCTCGCGGCATTCGCCGGCTCTGCCGCGAAGTCGTCGAATGCGACCGTCCCCGAGTATTTCGAGGCCCGCGCCACTCCGGCTTTCCCGCTCCCGGCAATCGAGGTATCGCGCTTCTCGATTGCGAAGTCGGGGCTCTCGGACCAGGTGCCGTCGGACGCGAGCCACTGCCGCGCATCGGGACGATACAGGAGTACGCGAAGCCGATCACCTTCCGCCACGAGGCTCACGCGAAGCCATTGCGAACTGAAGTACGAGGACGATTTGAGCGTTCCTAAGGTGGTTTCGACGCCATTCACGACCTTCACCAGTCGGGCTTCGAGCCCGCGCGTAAGTGCGACCGCGTAGTAAGTGGCGGAGGTCGAATCGAGGTTCGAACCGCGAACGAAGATTTGCGCGGGCAGGAGGCTGTCGAGGTAAACGGCTGCCGAAGCGTTCACATCCGCCGGGAGTGTCGCGTCGGCCCAGGCGCGGGCGGCGCTCGTGGAACCGCCCGACGAGGCGAACCCATTCGTGGGGCTCACGGCTCGCGCGGAAGTGGCGCCGAACGAAGCGGCGGCGTCGCTCGACCAGCGGCTCCAGCCAGCCGGTTTCCCACCCAAGAGCGTCGTATCGAACGATTCTTCAACGGATGGGCTTGGAGTGGCCGGTGCCGAGGCAGGAGGGATCAGTTGGAAGTTGTCGAAGGCGACGCTGCCGGAATAGGCGGCTCCGCGACCGATGCCAGCCAGGCCTTCGGCACTCGCCAAGGTCGTCGTCACAACCAGGGCGCTCGTCGCCGCAGTCTGCCAAGTTCCCCGAGCATTCAGATATTGGCCGCTGTCTTGCCGCACGACTTGAACTGCGACCGAGTTCCCCGTCGGTACGAGTGAAACTTTTGCCCAGTTGCCCGAGAAGTAAGAAGCGGATGGCGAGCGCAGCGTTCCGAGAACGTGGGCCGTTCCATTCACGACTTCGGATACGGAGAGATTGACGCCGCGCGTCAGGGTGGCCGCGAGGTAGGTGGGAGTTGCGCCGACGAGGTTCGAGCCGCGGACGAAGACGAAAGTGGGGACGAGCGTATCGAGTTGAATCGTCGCCGCGACTCCGGTGTCGCCGGGAATGGCGGCACGATTCCACGCGAGGCCGTTGGTTCGGCTTCCCCCCGTCGAGACGACGCCGGTCGTTCCGAGAATACCTTTACCGGCCGCGGTGTCGAATGCGTTCGAACCGTCGCTGCTCCACTCCAGCCACCCGCTCGGTAGGGCGGGGGTGGCGACCTGATCGAACGATTCGATGAGGCCGGCGGTGGGGTTTTCGCGGACTTCGAGGGACTCGAGCCGGAGGCGCACGCGAATCGGACGCGGCATAGTGCGTTGCTCCACAACGATGTCGTTTAGGTGGTCCGATGTGTTTCGGCGGCTGGCTGGCCGCCGAGCGACGAATTGCCACGAGACGAAGTGAAGAACTCCACGCGGCGGCGTCAGAGCAGCAAAGACGCGTGCGATGCCTACGATGGGACGAACTTGACATGGAGCACAGAAGGGAACCTGCGCGGCGGTTTTACGGTTCCGTCGAGGTTCCGCCCTCACCAACCCGCACAACGCGCACGGTCGGGAAGCGCGGGCCGCCCTCGATGGGGTGGCCGGCAACCACGATGATCCGTTCGCCCAGTTGAACGGTCCCCGCTTCGAACGCATCGCGAACCGCCGTGCTCAGGCGATCGACGCCCGCAGCCGACGGCGTCATGCGGACGGGTTGCACCCCCCAAACGAGCGCGAGCCCCTGCAAGACCGCGTCGACCGGTGCAACTGCCACGACCCGCACCCAGGGCCGATGCCGAACGACGAGCCGAGCCAACCTTCCCGTGAGCGTCGGCACCACGATGGCGGAGGCGTTCGCCTCGGCTGCCAGATCGCAGACGGCTTGCGTGATGGGATCGTCGAGTTCCTCGCTGGCTCGGTTGAACCAGTCGCGGCGGGCCGCACCGCTCTGCATTAAGTGCGTCTCCGCTTCGATCGCGATTCGATGCATGCACGCGATCGCATCGAGCGGGTACTTTCCGACCGCGGTTTCACCCGAAAGCATGACGGCATCGGTGCCGTCGAAGATGGCGTTGGCCACGTCGCTGGCTTCGGCGCGCGTCGGCCTCGGATTTTCCCGCATGGAATCGAGCATGTCGGTCGCGGTGATCACGGGTTTACCGGCGGCGCGGGCTTCGGCGATGAGCATCTTCTGGACGATGGGTACGCGTTCGAGGGGAATCTCGACGCCGAGGTCGCCGCGGGCGACCATGATGCCGTCGAAGGCCGCGACGATGGCCGCGGCTCGGCCCACGGCTTCGGGCCGTTCCATCTTCGCAATGATCGGCACGTTCAGCCCGACCTCGGCCATCGCGGCCCGCACCTCGTCCGCCGCTTCGGGTCCGCGCACGAACGAGAGCGCGACCCAATCCACTCCCGCCTTCGCCGCAGCCGCCAGAGCCACGCGGTCGCGCTGCGTCACGGAGGCAATCGTTAGGGGAGTATCGGGAAGGTTCAGCCCCTTGTTCGGCTTGAGCGTTCCGCCGACCATCACGCGAGCGGTCAGCCGCGAGCCATTCGTGCCGAGCGCTTCGAGTTGCATCCGGCCATCGTCGAGCAACATGCGGTGCCCGGGGCAAATGTCCGCGAGAATCTCGGGCTCGGTGAGCGTGAGATCGCCGGGTTGAATGGGAGTCGCGGCAAGTGAGAAGTGAATCTCCTCGCCGATGGTGAGGTCGCGCGGCGCGGCGATCGTGACGCGGAGTTTCGGACCGGGCAGGTCCGCGAGCACGGCGGCGAACTTGCCCACGCGCTTGGCCGCGGCGCGGAACCGCGCGATGCGGCCCGCGTGTTCCTCGCCACCGTGCGAGAAGTTGATCCGCGCGACATCCACGCCAGCACGCAGGGCCGCTTCCAGGGTCGCGGGGTCGTCCGTCGCCGGCCCGAGCGTGGCGACGATCTTCGTGCGGCGAGACATCAGTTGGCTCATGGCAGTAAACTGAGAAGAAGTTGGAGAGGTGCGGCGGAGGTGGTTTATGCCGATGGGGAACGCGAATCAACCGCGCTGGCTCGCTGGGTGAACACTTATCGAAGTTGCAGCACGATGCGGAAGCCCGTGTAGGGGCTCGCCACACGCGCGAACTGCGTCTGCGGATCGCGCGCTTCCAGTTCGAGTTGTGCGTAGGTCAACGGCGTCTTCAGCGTGAAGTTGCGACCGCGAAGCACGACCAAGTCGTTCGGGGAGAACGCGGCACCTTCCACGATGCGAAGGGCCTGGCCCCGTCCGGGCAGCACGGCGGACGTCCACTCGCGGCCATTGCTGGCCATGTCGATGAGGCCGAACTGATTTTGCGATTTGTCGGTAGCTTCGCCGTGTGTCGGGCCCGGTTCCGCAATTCCGAGGTGGAGCTTGCCGCCTGCTTGAAGTGGCTTGTCGAGGTTGCCGCGATTGTCTAGCCCCGCTGCGTAGTCCCACTCCGCGGGCGTTGGCAAGCGACCGCCGAACAATTCGGCGAAACTCGCGGCTTCGTTCGCGGTGGCGTTCGTAGCCGGAGCATCGGGTCCGCCCGGCTGCGTCGCCTTCCCGTACAGGCTATTCCAGACCTTCGATTGCGAAATGTAGAAGGGAGTGCCGCCGTCCGGTGCGATGAGCCTGAACCGGATCTTCTCGCCGTTCCGATCGGCGACCACCCACATTGGCACCTTCCCCCGCCCCGCGACTTGCAGGGTCTCGCCTTGCTCGGGAATCGTCCCCGGCGGCGTTCCGAGGTCGCGCTGGCCACCGATCGTGAGGTAGACGCCGAAGCTGAGTAGAAGAAGGACGGCGACGCCGATGCCCGCGATCACCTTCTTGGAGAACGGAGGTTTGAGCGGCGTTTCAACGAGCGAACTGGGATCGTTGCGAACCGTGGCGAACGGCCTTCCCGTGTCCACCTTCGACTGCAACGGATCGGAAGGCACGAGCCGCCTTCGTGGAACGGGAACCGAGCCAGATTTGCGGTGAATGTGCCGTCCGAGTGCATCCGCGAGATCTTCGACGAATGCGAGACACGACGGGTGCCGATCTTGGGGATCCTTCGCCAAAGCGCGACGCAGCACCTCGCGTTCGGGTTCCTCGACGAACTCGGCGAACTCGAAGTTGCCGGAGAGGTGGGCCTGCATCACCTCCATGACCTTGCCCATTTTGAAGGGCGTGGTCCCTTGCCGCAGTTCGATGTAGGACATGGCGAAGCCGTAGAGGTCGCTCGGCGGGCCGCCCTCGCCGCCCCATACTTCGGGAGCCATGTAGGCGGGCGTTCCCGCAAAGCTCATGGCCGCGACGTTCGCCTGGCTCGCGCGGGCCAGGCCGAAGTCCGCGACCTTCGCGTGGCCGTTCACAATGAGAATGTTGTCGGGCTTCACGTCCCGATGCGTGATGAGCTTCGAATGGAGGAAGTCGAAGCCGTCCGCCGATTCGTGAATGTACGTGAACAGTTCGTCGATCGGGACGCCCGGCAGGCCTTCGTCCTTGCACTCGACGAGCCGCTTGCGGAGCGACATGTCCGCGAGTTCGGTCACGATATAGAGCCGGTTGTTCGCGATCCAGAAGTCTTCGGTGGCGAGCAGGTACGGGTGCCGGAGGTTCTTGATGAGTTCGAGCGATTCGAGTTCGCGTTGCGAGATTTCCTGGTCGGCGGGTTGGTGGAGAATCTTGACGGCCTTCTCGATGCCGCTGGGCATCTTCTTGGCGAGCCAGACTTCGCCGAAGGCCCCGCGGCCGAGTTCGCGAATGAGTTCGTATTGCTGGTCGACGGCGACCACGGCTTCGCCGCCGAATCCGCCGCCGACCCCAGCGGCAATACTGGGCCGACCCGTGGCCCGCACGGTCCGCGTGACCTTGGCCCCATCATCGGTTCCATCGTCCTGGATCGTCGGCGTCGGGACGCGTTTGCTGTACTGGGTGGCCTTGGCGGCGAGCCCGAACTTCTCGCGGCAGCGTTCGTATTCCGCGACGAGGGCCGCCGGTTCGTCGCCGGGTGGTCCGAGTTCCGGGAAGCGTTCGGTGTAGTCCTCGAGTGTCGGTTGTTCGCCGACTTCGTAGCGATGGCCGAGTTCGACGATGGCCAATTCGATGAGCACCGCGAGGCGAACGTCGCCGGTGAGTCCTTCGAGAAACCGCGACCAATCGTCGGCCGCACCGCGAGCCAGCGCGACGTGGAACTCGTCGGACCGCATCGAGAGCGTGGCCCGGTCGTCGGCGGAGAGTGGAAGGTCGGACGCAGCCATCGTGCCTCGAGTGAATGCGAGTGGAGCTACTTGAGGATTCTACCAAGAGACGAAGCGGAGCGGCGATCCGACTTGACCGACATCCTGGAGACGCGATAATGGGCTTATGAACGCCGAACTGAAAACGATGCTGCCGTTCTCCGGAGATATTCCGCCCGAGATCATGGCGGATGCGCAGGCCGTTGTCGAGAGCTTGATGGCGGGCCGTCCGGTTGATCCCGAAGTGGCGCGGCGGGTCCGCGAGCGGAGCAAGGCGTTTACCGCTGAGACGTTCGCCAAACACGGGCTCGTCGACATCGGCGTGCCCGCCATCCGAGAGTTGCGAGGGGAGCTACCCGAATGAGGTACGTTCTCGACTCTTCGGTTGCGTTTAAGAGCGTTGTCCTCGAGCAGGACAGTTCCAAAGCGATTCGACTGTTGGATGAATATCGTCGCGGTTTGCACGAGTTGATTGCCCCCGACATTTTCCCTCACGAACTCGCTCATGCACTAACTCGTGCGGAACGACAAGGACGCCTAGCTATTGGCCAGGCGCTCGCGCACTGGACGGACGTGATGCGATTTCCGCCGCAGTTCGTACCCTGCCTGACGCTCGTACCGCGAGCAATAGAAATCGCATCATCCGCTCGCATCGGTGTGTACGATTGCGATTATGTCGCACTTGCGGAACGAGAATCTTGCGAATTCCTCACTGCCGATACAAAGCTCGCAAGGAATCTTCAGAGCCAGTTCCCTTTCATCGTCTTGCTGTCATCGATGCCGTGACCCAATCCCGATCGAGTCGCCATGACACGCCATCTCCTCTCGGCCCTTTTCCTCCTCGCGTTCGCCTCATCGAGTCGGGCCCAACAAACCGATCGCCGGGCGCGGGACGAGCCCGAGATTGCCGTCGAGGCCGGCGGTCGCGTCGGCACCGCCGATGCCTTACTCTTTTCGCCCGATGGCAAGTTCTTGCTTGCCGGTGGAGACGACAAGGTCGTCCGCGTCTGGCCGCACGGGGAGAAGGGCCTCGACCCGAAATCGCAGACTCTGCGTTGGCGGGCGTGGCGCGAACAGCGCGGCGGCATCAAGACCGTCGCCATCTCGCCCGACGGCAAGCGGGTCACCATCGGCGGATACGGGATGAAGCCGAGTACTGTCGCCGTTCTCGATCGCGAGACGGGCGTACTGCTCGGGCTCACCTGGCCGAAGGTCCGACCGGGCATCGACAGCTTCGGAACGGTAACGACTGTCGCCTTCCATCCGGATGGCAAGCGCGTCGGCTTCGGCACCGCCGATGGCTCGCTCTGGTTCTGGGAACCGGACGCATTACCCGAGCCCGACAAGGACGGTCGGCCCTCGAAACTTCCGCTCTGGGCCGGGAAGCACGAAGTGCTTCTCGACAAGAACAACAAGCCGACCGAGTTCAACTTCCCGCGTCTGATGTACTTCTCGAATGCGAACGCACTCAACTCGGTGGCCCAGAGTGGCGAGGTTCTCGCGACCGACCTCCAAGCGAAGCTCGCGAACTCACCTGCGATGCCGAACCCGGCGAAGTCCGTCTTCAATGTGAACGAAGGAAAGAGTCCAAAATACTCGGTGTACCGTGCGGCAATCAGCGGCGACGGAAAGACCTTGGCGTTCGGATTCTCCGGTCCGCAAGTCTGGCTCCGTTCCACGGAAGGCAAACCACTCAACGATCTGCCGCTGAAGCCCGACGAGTTCGCACGGAGCATCGCCATCAGTTCGAGTGGCCGCATCGCGGTTGGCGTCGGTACGGCTTTACCCGGCAAGGACGGGACGCTGCGGTTCTACGCGGAGGGGAACGACCGCATCGCAATCTACGACAAGCCGCTGACCGACGCGAACGCCACGACGCTGCCACATCCCGGGCCCGCCGAAGCCCTCGCATTTCACCCGACCGAGAACCGCCTCGCCGTCGCCGGTGGTTCTGCGGATGAGGTGACGCTGCTCGATCTTGGGAAAGCCGAGAAACCCCTGAGTGTGATTCGCGGTGCGGGCCGGCGCATCTGGTCGGTGAACCTTTCCGAGAACGGCTCCGTGCTCGGCATTCAGACGGAACACGACGCCAAGACTCTCGACCCGAATCGCAAGGGAACCGGCGACTGGTCGCGCTACGATCTCTCGCGTCTGATCACTTCGAACGACGACGCCCAGAAGTGGGTCGATCCCGTGACCGCAGCCGATGGCTGGACTATCGAGCCTGACGCGGACGACCGCTTCACCTGGCGCGTCGTTTGGAAGAAAGAGGGCGAGACGGTTCGCCACAAACTCGCGCTCGATCGCAATCGCGATCAGGCACCGACCTGCTTCACGTTTCTTGCCGCGACCGACAAACTCCCCACTCGCGTGCTCATCGGCCACTACTACGGCTGCTCCCTATTCGAACTCACCAAGGACGGCGCGGCCCACTTGAAACTCTTCACCGGGCACGCGGGTGAGGTGCTCTCCGTCGTGGCGGCGAAGGATCAGTCTTGGTTCGTGACGGGTGGCGCGGACCACACGGTCGCGGCGTGGAGCCTCACGAGTTGGCCCGCTCAGGTCGGACTCGGGGCTTCGTTCGCCGAGAAAGACGGCAAGGTGGAAGTGACCGCGCTCGACACCGGCTCGCCGGCCTGGGAAGCGGGCCTACGCGTCGGCGATGCGTTGGACCTGCTCGCGGTCGGTAGCAAACTCGCCTTCGATCGCCGGCCCGGTCAGCCGCCGCTCGGCACCAACGAAGCGATGCTCGAACTCTTGAAGTCGCCGAAGCCGCGAATCGAACTCTTCTTCGGCTGGGTTTCCAAAGGCCAACCCGATCGCAAGGAATCGCTCACCACGGTGA
>JAYTUG010000074.1:0-2788 GCA_043744695.1 Gemmataceae bacterium | reverse complement strand
ATCAGAGTTACTTGTGGAACAATATGCTTGCCGAGTGGCTCACCCGAAGGCTTGGGGCCGAGAACCTCGTGACGGTGGATTTGAAACTCGACCGCGTGCCCGCTCCGTTCCGCGTACCGGACGACCTGCACGGTGCTTGGGAAAGCCTGACCCTGCCGCTGCCTTCGGCACGCCTGAAGCCGGACCCCACGGCCGCATGGACCGCGATTGTGGATGAAGTGTTGAAGGACGAAGGGTTAACTCTGGCGGAGTTGAAGATCAAGGGAATGCAGAAGCCGTATTTTTCGCGGGGCGACCGCGCCGGCTGCATCCGCCCCGGTGGGATGGAGTCGCTGGGCGAGAACGACGAGAAGCACCGCACGCGCAAAAAACTGACCTTGCGCTTCGACCTGCCCCGCGGCAGCTACGCTACCATGCTGGTCAAGCGCGTGACGGCGACCGTTCGCGCCTGAACGAGCCAGAAGCGTAAGCGACGGATGTTTGTCCGTCGCTTACGCTTCCGGCTCGTTCAGCACTTCCGCAACTCCGTGCTCGACACATCCACGCGAAACTCGACTTCGGGCAGGCTCGCGAACAGGTCGTGGAACTCGCCGGGGAGTGCGTCGTTCGTCCAGATGCGGAACGAGCCGCACTGCTCGACGCGGCCACCGACCACGAACCGGCAACCTCGGCTCGCAATCGCGTGCAGCGCCGCGTCGCGCCGAGTGGGTTCGTCGCCGTAGTATCGCGGGTCGATCAGCCTTCGGGCGGTGTCGAACCCGAGTACGAAGGTTGCATTCGGGAAGAGTGCGGCCTTCTCGCGGAACGTCGGAGCCCGCGTGATCCAGAGTTGCTCCCTCGTGCTGCCCGAGAAGAATTGTTCCACGCGACGGGCGACTTCGACTTCACTCAGTTCCGGCTTATCGACGTTCGCCACGCTCAGTTCGAACGCGACCGGAGTGCCCAGCTTTGCCGAGGCAACTGCAGCCAATTCGCGATGCCCGCGATGGAACGGATTGAAGGAGCCGGAGAGGATCGCGGCCGGAGGCTTTGCCGCTTCGAGAACGGAGCCGTCGGCTCGAACGCAGATCGCGCTCAAGGGCAATGGCGGCATTCGCGTCATCGTTCCTCGCGTCGGAAGCCGTACGAGAATGCGCCGAGCAAGTCGCCGCGGGAGGCACCGTGGCATTCGAGGCACTGCTTTGTCGCGCGGATCGCGCCGACCATTCGCGTCTTGTCGGCGGTGCCGCGCGCGAACAAGTCTTCGCCTTTTCGCAACGCTTCCAGAGCTTCCATCTCGAAGGCGTCGAGCGGCCGCGTCGGGGCTTTCCGGAGTTCGTCCATCTTCGGCAGGTTCGCCGAGAGGTACGCGACGGGCTTCTCGTGAATTACGACGCCGATCAGTTCGATTCGTGCCACGAGCCACGGTGCAGGCGCAGTCTGAACTTTGCTCATTCCGTGGCTCTGGAACCCAGCCACTTCCTTGCGGTTCTTGAAATAGCCGAAGCCCTTCGGATTCAGGAAGTCGACGACACTTTCTTCGTGAAGCCGGCTCATCTTGCCCGCATACCAGGCCGGCTCCGGCTCCAGGAGATTGCCTGCGGGAGGAATGTACGGATTGAGGTAATCCGGCTGAGGCACTGCTTCTCGGGGATCGTGTTTGAGGGATTCCGCATCGGGGCGAGTCATCATTCCACCCATCCGCCCGACCCCAAAGCCCGCGCTATTCACGAAATCATCGACCGAGCGTTCGTGCAAATAACGCAGGCTGTCCGCTCGCCTACTGCGGTATCGCTCGGCTGCCTCACCGTCGATCGCCTCCTCCAGCTTGCTCAACCGATCGAGGTCGTTCGGCCTGGCCGACTCAAATTTCGGACGGCTCGGCAAGCGTTCCTCGAACGACTCGTACGGATATTCCTGGCGAAGTTGAACGGTTTCCTTGCGCCTCTCGTTGAACGGCACCAGAATAAGAGCATAGATGACGAGCGTGGCGACGCACGAGAGCGGCAGGTAGAGCCGCCGTCCGCGATTGGGTACGAGAAGAACGAAGAGCAGAAGCGTCAGGACGAGTGCCTGCCATCCGACGGCCGGAAAGACGAGCATCAGACAGGCCGGCAGAATCGTAAATCCGATTCCGAGGCCAATCGTGGCGGGGACCGGGTTCCGCCACTTGGCCACGATGAGGTTAACGGCACCGAGCAGCACGGCAGACAGGGTCAACGAGATGTAGAGCATGATTCACCCCCACAGGAGTTGACGCTGGCCAGTTGAAGGGATTTCAAGAGATACGGCTCACACCTCATCAACCACCGTCACCGGCGGGGGCTTCGGCGCATCGAGATCGCTGGCATCGAAGCTGCCGGTCGCCATTTGTTCGCGGAAGATCGCCACCGTTTCGCGGATGCCCGCCTCCAGGGTCGTCTTCGGCAGCGGGCCGAGGTCGCGCTGAACGCCCGCATCCGAGAGGTCGTAGGCAATCGCGATCTGCGTGGTGCCGGTCGTCACCAGTTTCGCGGCCTCGGGCAACACCTTCGTCAACGTCTTGTGATAATCGGCCAGCGTAATCACATCGCCGCGAAGGTTGAAACTCTTCGCCCCAGTGAAGGGGCGTTCCAGGCTCAGCACGAAGGCCCGGGCCACGTCGTTCACGTATTGGAAGTCGGACCAGCCGCCGAAGTTGATGTGGTAGGGCCGGCCGAGGAGCACGGCCTTGATGGCCTTGGTCGGTTCGCTGGTCATGCCGAGATCGCGGCCGACGCCGTAGACGGTCCACGGGCGGAGGCCGATGCTCGAGATGCCGTTGTCCTGG
>JAYTUG010000073.1:0-10893 GCA_043744695.1 Gemmataceae bacterium | reverse complement strand
CGAGCGAGACGAATCGCGTGTGACCTTGGAACCAGAGTGCGTATCGGGCGGGGCCGATGAGTGCGGCGACGGCCGCGGGAAGAGCCCGCTCCGCGGCTCCTTCCGGGGTTGATGGCGATACCTCGCCTAACGCCGCCTCCGGGCGGTGTGCAAGTGGCTTACGTGCCGACAATGCGTTATCTCCATGCCGCGGCCGAACCAATCGCGGAGGCGACGGTGAGCCGAGGAATCCGTTTTCGGTTCAGTGGTGCCCTTGCGAGGCACCGATCATCGCGTGGGGGCCAGTTGGGCGGCACCGATCGACGAGTGGTTCAACTAGCACGCTTCGAGTCATTCGCGTGGGGGGTATTCTGGCCTCGGTCGGCGCGATAGGCGAGAGAATACTGCGTGCCATTTGAAGAAAAAAAATGGAAGGTGTGTGAAACGCGAGAAGGAATGGGTCAGCTGATCCGCGGCCAGTGCGCGAGAAAAACCTCGCGCTCGCCGGAAGCCTGGAAACCTAGCGTTTGGTAAACTCGTCGGGCCGGAGCGTTGCGCGAATCGACGCTCAGATGCACCGCCCGCGCGCCCCGGTTTGCCGCCTGTTGAAGGGCGAATTTCACGAGCTCGGCACCGAGCCCTCGGCCCCGAAAACGCGGCGCGATTCCGAGGTACGTCAGTTCCCAAACGGCGGGGTCGTGCGAGCGGTCGAGGAGCACTACGCCGAGGGGTTTGCCATCGAGCCGCACGTCGAACCACGGCTCCGGTATCGCCGGCTCTTGCAGGTAGCCTTCGAGCACTTCTTCGTCGGTTCGCGAACCGGTGACTTCGGGGCAATCGAGGCTGCCTTCGAAAGTTTCGAGAAGTGTACGGGTGAACGCGGCTCGATTCTCGCCGACGAGGGGCTCGAAGCTCAATCGCGAATCCGGAGTTGCGATCGGCCCGAGTTCCCATCGCAGATCCGCGAGCTTCGCGATTCGCTCGAAGCCGTACCTCACGAGTGGTGCGAATGCGTCGCAGTCGGACTCGCCGCCAAAGGCTTGGCACACTTTCACGCCCCGACTTCGGAGCCAGTTGCACGAAGTGGCCACGAGTGCGTCCTCGATCGCGGTTCGGTCGGGGCTGCGGGAGGCGGTCGGAGCCCAGGCCAGGCCGAGCGAGCCGGGCATCTCCTGTACCACCATCGCCCCGCGAATCGCACCGCCTTTTCCCCGAGCCACGAAAAGCCCGGAGGGGTCGAGTTCGCGCGAATCGAAGAGGTCGAGGTAGTGCTGGGCGGCGCGGTCGCGATCCCGGGCCGGACGCACCGACACGAGCAGGCGGCACGCGGATTCGCGTTCCTCGGAAGTCGCTAGCGATGAAAACACGAGTCCCCACACGGGTTTCTGAACTACGCGCCGAACATGGCCTTCCAGAGGATGTCCACGAAGCCCTTGCTCGGCGGGTCGGCGGGGTCGACGCGGCCGTTGCCGAGGCAGGTGAAGCACTTCTCGCGGTCGATGCCGGGTTCCACGAGCCAGCCCGAACCGCTGCACGTCGGGCAGCGGAACGGCAACCAGCCCTTCGGACCGACCTCGTATTCGTACGACTTCGTGCCGTTGCACAGCTTGCAACTCGGCCGCCCGCCACAGTGGCACAGCACCTTCGCCATGGTGGATCTCACTCGAATCGCTTCGCGATGCGTTCGGCCTCGGCGTCCTTCTTCTGAGCCTTCAACGCTTCCAGCAACAGGTCGCGGGCATCCTCATTCATGACGTCGATGAAGAGTGCATCGCGCGAGAAGCGCTCGGCTTCCGCGGGCTTCGACTTCAACAGTAGCCGGGCCAGCTTGACGCGGGCCGCCATGTCGTCGGGATCGCGGCGAGCCATCTCTTGGAGTACCGCGATCAACTCGGCATCCTTCTTAAGAGTAGCGTAGAGCCGCGCCAGTTCGGTGAGCCAGTCGCCATCGAGGGGGGCGGCCTTGCGACCGCGTTCGAACGCCTCCGCCGCCTTCGCCAGTTCCTTCCCTTCAATGTAGGCCTTGCCCAGCGCCAGCAGCACGCGCGAATCGTCGGGGTTCTCCTTCGTCGCCTCTTCCAACACCGCCAAGGCACCGGCTTCGTCCTTGTCGCGGGTCAGAAGCCGGGACTTCACGACCGACGCGAGCGGGTGTCCCTTTTCTCGCACGAGCGCCGCCTCGGCGAGCTTCTTGGCGTCCATCGGCTTGTTCCGTCGAACGTACTCCGCGGCGAGCCGTGCCATGATATCCGCATCGTCGGGCGTCTTCTTGTAAGTCGCTTCGAGTTCCGCGAACGTGAGCGGCTTCTCGGTTCGCTTGCGCGGGCCGGAACTCTTCACGACTTCGTCCACATACTTGCGGTAGCCGCGCTCGAAGTCGGCCTTCTCGACGCCGAGGGCGTGCTTCAACACGGCGGCGGTGTCTCCCACGGTGCGATAGGCTTCGAGCAGCTTGCCGATGGCGGCTTCGCCGTGTGTCTTGGTCGTGTACTCGACGTAAAGCAGCGCTTGCAGGTACGCCATCGGCCAGTCGTCGTCGCTGCGCGGCCGCACGAACGCCATCGTGATGCTGTCCAGGTCGAGCAGGTTTCCGAGCGAATGGCGATCGCGGAGCACGGCCATCCAGGAGAGCGGGCGGTCGCCGCCTTCGCTTCGAACCGCGAGCCCTTCGGTGAGCCAGTGCGGCACGCGGTAATCGGTCTGAATCAGGTTGAAGGCGTGCGTGAGTTCGTGCCGCACGACGCGGGCCCAGTTGAACGGTCGAACCCCCTCAGCTTTTGGCGATGGAAACGAAATGACCCGACCGCTGCACGCGCCCGCTGCCGCATCCGGCAGCGAAGGTAAGGCGATGGTGCGGCCGCTGAACATCTCGCGCGTGCTGAACACCTCGATGAGCACCTTGCCCGGTGGCTCGTACCCGAACTGCGCCTTCAACTTGCCGTGCGTCTCCTCGAGGTAGTCGGCCAGGAAGGCGGCGAGCACCTTGTCCGTCTTCGCATCGAACTTCAAAACGTAGTGCGGCGTCTCGGTTGTTTCGTAAGTATCGAGGTGCTTCAAGACGCGGAGGGAATTCGAGACGCGCACGTTGAACGGGTCGGCTTTCAGGGCCGCTTCCAAGGTCTTGCGGGCCTCGCCTTCCCGACCGGTCCGCATGAGCAACATGCCGAGCCCGGCCCGCGAACCGGGCAGCATCGGCCGCAACTCCGCCGCCTTCCGATAGTACTCTTCCGCCTTCGCATACTGCTTGCGGCTTTCCAGAGTCTTGGCCAGATCGTGGAAGAAGACGGCGGGCTTCGCGTCGAACGCTTCGACTTCCTTGGCCAGCTTCGCGACGTCGTCCGGCTTCTGCTGAAGTTCGAAGCACGCGGCGAGGCGTGCGAGTGTGGCCTCGTCGCGCGGGTTGATCAACTTCGCAATGGCGAGCAAGCCCACGGCGTTCGTCAGGTCGCCGGCGGCGATGAGCACGTCCGCCTTCAGCCGTAGGGCCTCGGGGTGTTTTGGGTTCACCTTCAACGCCTGCTCGGCGAAGTTCTCGGCGTCCTTCAGGTCGAACGTGTCGAGCGCCACGAGCCCTTTGCCGACCAGCGCCTCGACGGCCTTCGGGTTGATCTTTAAAGCCTTGTCGAAGGCGTCGAGTGCGTCGGCGCGGTTGTGCTTGTCCAGTAACATGCGGCCGGCGTGGTTCTCCGCCTGCCAGCCATCGGGGTCGTGCTTCAAGGCGTCGCGGTAGACTTCGTTCAGGATGAAGCTGAATTGCTGGGGCCGGTTGTTCCAAAGCGCGTTCTCGGCTCCGGCCTGCCCGACGATCAGCAGTATCTCGGGATCGACGATCGGCTTGTCCGCGTTCTCGGCGTCCGAATACTCGCGGACGAACCACCGCACTTCCTGGTCGGCCGCGGCAACGTCGCCCTTATCGCGGATGATGCGAGCCCGCACCCACCGCGCCAGGAAGTGCTTCTCGTGCTTCGCGATCACCGCCTCGGCATCCTTCAGCGCGTCGTCCCATTGGCCGAGCGCGAAGAGCAAATCGGCCCGCTGAGCGCGGAGGTCCGGGTTCTCCGCGGCGGATTTGAGTGCGTCGTCCAACGCGGCGAGAGCTTTGGAGTTCTCGCCTTCGATCCGCCAGCACTGGGCGATGCCGATGGCGGCTATGGCGGCGTGCTTCTCGTTCTTGGCGAGTTCCTCGAACCCGGCTCGTGCCTCGGCCACGTTCCCGCGCTGCAGCCGTTGCCTCGCCTCGGCAACCGGATCGGCCAGCTTCTTGTCCGCTTGGAGTGCGATCGGGGAAACTGGCAGAACTGAAAGGGCGAATAGGAAGGCGAGCAATCTCATGGCGCGGCCTCTGGAACGGAAGCGTTCTCGAATTGACAGGAATCCGGCGGATGAAGTGAGAGTAGACGAAATGCAGCCGGTGTCACAATCCCCTGGGGGTTCCGGAGAGGTAGTGGTTGTGTTGAGACGCTCCATCGGCGGGCCAGTCCGGATTCGCCGGGAGCTTTTCCATGTCGGCCAGCAAGCCGACGAGAGGATTCGCTGGTACGGGTTCAAACTTCACGCGAACACGCTCTCCAACCGGAAGGTCGACTGGACCATCCGGGACGAACGCGAGTCCATCGAAGTACTCCCGTAATTGCGATCAATCGCATTATATACTCTGAAATGCTCCTGGCTCACGGTTGAGGTGTGGCAACTTCCTTTCTGTTCTTGGGGCACCGACTTTCAAAACTCCTGACGGCGGCTCAGCCGCGCTGTGCCTCTGTGGTGAGTTCTTGGTCTTAATGTCTAAAATGCCGCATGCCGGTGAACAGCATGGCGAGGCCTTGTTCGTCGCAGGCGGCGATGCTGTCGGCATCTTTCACGGAGCCGCCGGGCTGAATGATTGCCGTGACGCCGGCGGCCGCGGCGGCGTCCACATTGTCGCGAAAGGGGAAGAACGCGTCGGAGGCCAGCACGCTCCCCTTCACGCGGTCGCCAGCCTTCTTCACCGCAATCTGCACGGAATCGACACGTGACATTTGGCCGGCACCCACACCGACCGTTGCGAACCCTCGCTCACGCGTCGGGCTGGTGAGAACGATCGCGTTGCTCTTCACATGCTTGCAGACGAACCACGCGAAGTGCAGCGCCGCGAACTCCGCTTCGGTCGGCTTCCGCTTCGTGACGCACTTCCACTCGTCGGGCTTGTCGGCGCCGGTGTCGCGGGTTTGCACGAGGAGCCCGCCGTCGACGCGGCGATAATCGAGTCCCTGTGGTCCGCCGGTGAGTTCGCCCGTCTTCAGGAGCCGCACGTTCTCTTTCCACTTCTTGAGGGCGTCCAGGGCGTGCGGCTCATAGTCCGGCGCGATGATACATTCGATGAACCGCTTCGTCTTCGGGTCCATGAGTGCGGAGACGGTGTCCACGTCCAGGGTTTTGTTGAAGGCGAGGATGCCGCCGAAAGCGGACTGCGGGTCGCCGTCCCAGGCAAGGCGGAAGGCATCGGCGAGGGTGGCGGCGGTGGCGGCCCCGCACGGGTTGTTGTGCTTCACGACGACGCACGCCGGCCCGGCGAATTCGCGGACGAGGTTCAGGGCCGAGTCGAGGTCGAGGATGTTGTTGTAACTGAGTTCCTTGCCGTGAAGTTGCTGGGCGGTGGCGACGCAGGGCCGATCCACTGCCGACTCGTGGTAGAAGGCGGCTTTCTGGTGTGGGTTCTCGCCGTAACGCAAGTGTTGACGTTTGTCTCCCTCGACAGACAGGTAGCCGGGAAACTCGGCGTGCTCGAACTTTGCCAAGCGGCTGAAGTAGCTAGCAATGGCGCGATCATATCGGGCGATTTCACGGAACGCTTCTGCGGCCAGTGATTGGCGATGTTCACGATCGAGCGCCCCTTCATTGGCACTCATGATTCCCAACACATATCCGTAGTCCTCTTCGACAACTACTACCGCCACGCTCTCAAAGTTCTTCGCTGCCGCCCGCACCATGCACGGGCCGCCGATGTCGATGTTCTCGATCACTTCTGCTTCGGTCACTCCAGGCTTCGCGACCGTCTGCTCGAACGGATACAAGTTGCACACCACCAGGTCGATCTCCGGAAGCTGATGCTCGGCGAGCGTCGCCATGTGCTCCGGCTTGTCGCGCTTGGCCAGCAGCCCGGCGAAGATCGCGGGGTGCAGCGACTTCACGCGGCCGTCGAGCATCTCGGGGAACTTCGTGATCTCGGCCACATCCTTCACCGGCAGCCCGGCGTCCGCGAGGAGCTTCTTCGTGCCGCCGGTCGCGATCAGTTCCACGGACCATTTCGTCACGAGTTCGCGGGCGAAATCGACGAGGCCGGTCTTGTCCGAGACGGAGAGCAGGGCACGGCGAATGGGACGCAGCATTTCTCGAGTTCCAAGTTCCGAGTTTCAAGTTCCAAGTCAGGTTATGAATCCGGCCTGGAACTTGGAACTTGGAACTTGGAACTTCACCTCTGTCGTGCGTTTCCGTTTCTTTACAGTCGCTCGACACGGGCGCGAACTTAACGATTTTAACGATTGTCGGTGGCTGATCCCGCACCGATTGTGATAAAACATCTTTCGCCTCTGCCCCCTTACGGAGGAACACCGTGCTTCGCATCGCAATCGTTTCCGCGGTCCTCTTTGCCTCGGTCGGCACGTCCCGCGCCGACACCCTGCCGTTGATTGGCATCCCCTCGGGCTACACGCCCGGAGTGCCGCTTTCGTTCGACGTCTACGCTCCCGGCCTCAGTGGCCTCACCGATTACACGCTGCAATTCACGGTCACCGCAGGTTCGCCTCCGAACGCGCCGGACCTCACTGTGAATGCCACGCCGCCGAACGATCTCACGCTCTACCCGTTCCCGAACACGAGCAACTTCAACGCGTCCGTCAGCCCCTCGCCCGGTTCGAACAGCCTCAGCGTCACGATCACGGATTCGACGAGCGGACTGGGTGTGAATACGTTGCTGGGTGTGAACGACCACCTCGCGACGATCGCGATTAGCCCCGGTGTGAATCTGAGCGGCCCGATCACGGTGCAGTTCGCGTTGAACGAATTCACGACCGCGCGGGATGTCGGCTTCGACCTTCCCCCGGCGTTTGTGATTCGACAGAACGTGGACGTGCCGCCGGGTTCGCCGGTGCCCGCCCCGCCGGCGTTGGTGCTGCTCGGAATCGCGGGAATCTGCCTCGCCGGCCGCAATCGTTGGACGCGTGCCGCTCGCTGAACTCTAATCGGGATCGCACCATGAAGCTTTTTGCCGTCTTGTTTCTGGGAGCCGTGGTAATGGTGCTTCCCGCCGCGGATGAACCGAAAAGCGCGGACGAGAAGTTCGCCGAGGGGTTTCGCGAGTGGCTCGACTACGAATGCAAACTCCATCCGGTGTTCGCCACGTCGCAGGGGAATCACGACTTTGACGACCGGATGGACGACCTCTCGCCGGAGGCACGCAAGCAGGATGGCAAGCGAACGGCGCAGTTGAACGACATGCTCAAATCCATCGATGTCGAGAAGCTCTCCGCCAACTCCAAGATCGACGTTGAAATCTGGAAGCACTCGCTCGCTTATTCGCTCTGGCAAATCGACAACGACAATCGTTTCGAGTTCGATCCGCGCGTCTACGGCGAGTACATTTCGGACAGCGTGTTCGGCCTGTTCACGCAGTCCACGTTGCCGCGCGAACGGAACGTGCAGAATGCGTCGAAGCGGATCGCGGCCATTCCCAGGGTCGTCGAGGCCGCGAAGGCGAGCCTGAAGAACCCGCCCAAAATCCTCACCGAGATCGCCATCAAGCGGAACCTCGGCGCGATCGCGTTTTACGAGAAGG
Organism: Gemmataceae bacterium; assembly: GCA_043744695.1. Taxonomy (GTDB): domain Bacteria; phylum Planctomycetota; class Planctomycetia; order Gemmatales; family Gemmataceae; genus Urbifossiella. The sequence goes on along the minus strand of JAYTUG010000073.1, from coordinate 3,104 downwards.
ACATCTATGAGTTCGCGAAAGAAACGCCCGGCAGCGAGCCGCTCGGCACGCCGTGCCGCGAAGCCGTGATATCGCTCAAGGAATACCAGTTGTGGCTCGTGAAGGAACTCCTCCCGCGCTCGACTGGCGAATGGCGGCTCGGCAAGGAGAAGTTCGCCAAGAAGCTCGAACTCGAACTCGATGCCGGGCTCACCGCCGATGAAGTAGTGTCGATTGCCGAGAAGGAAGCGGATCGCGTCGAGCGCGAGATGTACTACGTGGCGAAGCAACTCTGGTCGAAGCTCTTCGCGGGGAAGCCGCTGCCGCCGGACGACGCCGCGGGTCGCCGCACCACGATTGCGAACGTGCTCGCCGAACTCGGCAAGGATCACGGCCAACCCGATACCATCGTCGAAGACGCCAAGAAGACCGTGGACAAGATCAAGCGCTTCATCCGCGACAAGAAGATTCTCACGCTCCCCGATCCGGACACGTGCAAGATCATCGCGATGCCCGAGTTTCAGCGCGGCTTCTCGGCCGCGTATCTGAGCCCGGCTCCGCCGCTCGATCCGAAGGCGGACAGCCTTTACGCCGTCTCGCCGCCGCCGAAGGAGTGGAGCGAGGAACGCCGCGAAACGTTCTTCCGCGAGTACAACTCGGCGATGCTCCAAATTCTCACCATCCACGAAGCCTACCCCGGCCACTACGTCCAACTCGCGTATTCGAACCGCTGCCCGTCCCTCGTTCGCAAGGTACTCTGGAACGGTTCGTTCGCGGAAGGTTGGGCCGTCTACACGGAGCAGATGATGCTCGACCAGGGCTACGGCGACGGCGACCTCTCGCTGCGTCTGCACCAGTTGAAGTTCTACATTCGCGCCGTGCTCAACGCGATTCTCGACCACAAGATGCACTGCACGAACTTGACGGACGAGGCGGCGATGCAGATGCTGGTCGGCCGCGGCTTCCAGACCGAGGCCGAGGCCGTGGGCAAGATCGCCCGGGCGAAGCAGAGCAGCACGCAACTCTCGACGTACTTCGTGGGCCGCACCGCGTTCTACAAATTGCGTCAAGACGTGCAGCGCAAGCAGGGCGATGCGTTCGACCTCGGCAAGTTCCACGAGGCCGTGCTGAGCCACGGCACGCTACCGGTGAAGTATTTAGGTGAGTTGGTGAAGTGATAAGCCGTAGGGCGGGTCTCCCAGTGCCTCGACCCCGCCCTATCCTCACCGGCTTGCCGCAAACGCCTTTTGGAAGGCAGCGACGCCGGAGCCCGGTTCCATCTTGAAACCACTTTCGAGCAGTACAAGTTCCAAGGCGCTGATCGCGCCGAGCACCTCGAACGAATCCGTGTAGCCCATGTGGGAGAGCCGCCAGATTTTGCCCTTGAGCATGTCCTGGCCGTCCGCGAGTTTGTAGCCGTACTGCTTTTCTAGCTTCTTCAGCGTCGCGGAACCATCGACGCCGGCGGGCACCGCGATGACCGTGAGCGCATTGTTGGGCCGCTCGGCAAACACCTCCAGGCCCATACCCGTTACGGCCGCGCGGCACGCCGCGGCGATCTTCGCATGGCGAGCCCACAAGTTCTCGATGCCCTCGGTGCGGATGCGTTTGAGGCTGACGCGTTGGGCGCGGATCAGCGTGTTCGCCGGGGTGAATGGCGTGTCGCTTTCCGCGAGCGACTTCTTGTAGCGGCGCAGGTCGAAGTAGAAGGCCCGCACCGGCGTGGCGTCGATCTTCTTCCACGCCTTCTCACTCACCGAAACGAACGCCAGTCCCGGAGGCAGCATGAGTGCCTTCTGCGAACCGGTCACGCAGATGTCGAGGCCCCAGGCATCGACCTTGCATTCCATCGCGCCGAGGCCGCTGATGCCGTCCACGATCAGGAGGGCGTCGGTTCTGGCGACGATTTTGCCGAAGGCTTCGAGGTCGTGACCGACGCCGGTGCTGGTCTCGCTGAGCGTGGCGAACACGGCCTTCGCGTCCGGGTTTTTACTGAGGGCTTCGCTGAGCATCTCGGGCGTGACGGCCTTCCCGTAAGGCACTTCGACGGCGACCACGTTGGCTCCGAAAGCCTTGAGGATTCCGCGCCAGCGTTCGCCCCAACGGCCGGCCGTGCAGAGGATCACCTTCTCGCCGGGAGCCAACGCGCTGGCCACGGCCGACTCCATGCCGCCCGTGCCGGAGCATGTGAGCGTGAAGACCGGGCTCCCCGTCTGAAACACGTACTTCAGATCCTCGGAGACCTCGGCGAGGATCGCCTTGGCTTCCGGGGCGCGGTGGTACGCGACCGGACGAGCCAGTTCCAGGAGCGTTTCTTCCGGCACGGTCGTGGGGCCGGGGGTGAACAAGCGGAGCTTCATCAGTCGGGTTATCCTGAACGGGAGGGCTCGCGGCAAAAGGCTATTCTACACAGTCCGGCCTGGTGGACACTATTGAAGACCCGTCGCGTAAAACTGGAGAAGTGGTCAGGAAGTGTCGATGTTACCGAGAGTGATGGAGCGATTTTGCGCAATCTGCCGATTCCACCTGAATTCCCAAGTGTTCCATGCTGAGTACCTCGAGTCGGGTGCCGTCGGTTATCAGTGCAACGACATGATGGGCGAGGCGGCTCGCCTGGGCAATGGTTGCGATTGCATCCACGCAATCGCCGACATGGACCCCCTTTACCCGCGCTGGCGCTATCCGCTGGCGTTCTACGGCCCGGCAGCCACGGCGAACCTCGTGCGGCGATTCATGCATTCGCCCGTGACCATCGACGCTCGACAAACGCACGATTGGTTAATCTGCCGCTTGGGGCTGAACGAGTACCCGATGGAGCGGCGGACCTACCGCGGCCGAATCGATCCGTACGTCCCTGGTAAGGCGGGGCTTCAAGATGGCCCCACGCTGCCGTTGCCTCAGCTTCCCGCGCGCAAGCTCGAAGCAGACCCGGTCGAGAAAAAACCGTAACCGCGAACCTGAGTGCGAGATCTGTTGTCGCTGCTGGCCGACGGGATACCACCTTAGCTCGGCCAATTGCTCGCGTCCTCTTCGTACAATCTCACCATGTCGTCGTCACACCTTCGCTGGCCCATCGTCCTTTCAATTCTCGCGGCAATCGTCACCATCGGGATGAAGGGGACGGC